>DATLIE010000394.1:0-15194 GCA_035539635.1 Burkholderiaceae bacterium | reverse complement strand
CGCACGCATTCCACAGGATTCACCCACCATGTTTGAAGCGTTCCGTCGGAGTTTCTCGACCGACCTGGCCATCGACCTCGGCACCGCCAACACCCTCATCTACGTCCGCAACAAGGGCATCGTGCTCGACGAGCCCTCGGTGGTGTCGATCCGCCACGAAGGCGGCCCGCAGGGCAAGAAGACCATCCAGGCCGTGGGGCGCGAAGCCAAGGCCATGCTCGGCAAGGTGCCCGGCAACATCGAGGCCATCCGCCCGATGAAGGACGGCGTGATCGCCGACTTCACCGTCACCGAGCAGATGCTCAAGCAGTTCATCAAGATGGTCCATCCGCGCTCGCTGTTCAAGCCGAGCCCGCGGATCATCGTCTGCGTGCCTTGCGGCAGCACCCAGGTCGAGCGGCGCGCGATCCGCGAATCGGCGCTCGGCGCCGGCGCTTCCGAGGTGTTCCTGATCGAGGAGCCGATGGCCGCGGCCATCGGCGCCGGCCTGCCGGTGGCCGAGGCCTCGGGTTCGATGGTGGTCGATGTCGGTGGCGGCACCACCGAAGTGGGCGTCATCTCGCTCGGCGGCATGGTCTACAAGGGCAGCGTGCGCGTCGGCGGCGACAAGTTCGACGAGTCCATCATCAACTACATCCGGCGCAACTACGGCATGCTGATCGGCGAGCCGACGGCCGAGGCGATCAAGAAGGAGATCGGCTCCGCCTTCCCGGGCAGCGAAGTGCGCGAGATGGAGGTCAAGGGCCGCAACCTCAGCGAAGGCGTGCCGCGCAGCTTCACCATCAGCAGCAACGAGATCCTCGAAGCGCTGACCGACCCGCTGAACCAGATCGTCTCGAGCGTGAAGAACGCGCTCGAACAGACCCCGCCCGAACTCGGCGCCGACATCGCCGAGCGCGGCATGATGCTCACCGGCGGCGGCGCGCTGCTGCGCGACCTGGACCGCCTGCTCGCCGAAGAGACCGGCCTGCCGGTGCTGGTGGCCGAAGACCCGCTGACCTGCGTGGTGCGCGGCTGCGGCATGGCGCTCGAGCGCATGGAACGGCTCGGGTCCATCTTCACCTCCGAGTAAGCGCGGGGGCCAGGAGTGCCCCTCGGCACCATCGATCGCACGCCGCCGCCCTTCTTCCGCCAGGGCTACTCGGCGTTCACCAAGCTGATCTTCTTCACCGCGCTGTCCATCTTCCTGATGGTGGCCGACACGCGCATGCAGGTGGTGGCGCCGGTGCGCTCGGCACTGGCCGCGGCGCTGGCACCCGTGCAGCAGGCGCTGCTGTTCCCGGTGGACCTGATCGTCGGCGGCAGCGACTACTTCCGCGGCCTGGCCAAGGCCCTGGCGAGCGAGGACGCGGCCAAGCGGCTGCTCGCGCAGCAGGCCGAGCGCGCCCTGGCGGCCGAGCGCCTGGCGGCCGAGAACAAGGAGCTGCGCGGGCTGCTTGAACTCAAGCCCGCGCTCGCGGTGCGCTCGCAGGCGGCGCAGGTGATGTACGAGGCGGCCGATCCGTTCTCGCGCAAGTTCTACATCGACCGCGGTGCGACCCAAGGCCTGGTGCCCGGCTCGCCGGTGGTCACGGAGGCCGGCGTGATCGGCCAGGTGACGCGCGTGTACCCGCTGTCGTCCGAGGTCACGCTGCTGACCGACCGCGATGCGGCGATCCCGTTGCTCAATGCGCGCACGCAGCAGCGTGCCGCGGCCTTCGGCGGCATGGCCAAGGGCACGGCGATGGAGCTGCGCTTCGTGGCCTCGAACGCCGACATCCAGGTCGGCGACCTGCTCCACACCTCGGGCGTCGACGGCATCTACCCGGCCGGCCTGCCGGTGGCCCGGGTGGCCGAGGTCGAGCGCCTGGCCGAGGGCGGCTTCGCCCGCGTGACGCTGCGGCCCGTCGCGGCGGTCGACAGCGTGCGCCATGTGCTGGTGCTCGAGCCGCTGAAGCAGCAGCTGCCCCCGCCGCCGGCGCCCGAGCCGGCGGCGTCGGCCGCCAGACCCGCCGCCAAGGCCAAGCGATGAGCCGCACGCCGCAGACCCCGGGGTGCGCGCCATGAGCCTTATGCCGCGCGGGGACCAGCTGCTGCTGCCGGCCAACCCGCTGTTCATCCTGTTGACCCTGCTGCTGGCGCTGGCCTTCAACCTGCTGCCGCTCGGCCGCAGCCCGGCGGTGCCCGACATGCTGGCGCTGACGCTGGCGTTCTGGGCGGTCAACCAGCCGCGCCGCGTCGGCGTCGGCGTGTCCTTCTTCTTCGGCCTGCTGATGGACGTGCACCAGGGCTCGCTGCTCGGCCAGCACGGCCTGGCGTACTCGCTGCTCGCGTTCGCCGCGATCGCACTGCACCGGCGCATGCTCTGGTTCCCGGTGCTGCAGCAGGCGATGCAGGTGCTGCCGCTGCTCATCGCCGCGCACCTGGTGTCGCTGGTGGTGCGCATGATCGCGGGCGACCTGTTCCCGGGCTGGACCTACTTCATCGCGCCGTGCTTCGAGGCGCTGCTGTGGCCGGTGGTGACCTTCGTGTACCTCGCGCCGCAGCGCCGCGCGCCCGATCCGGACGAGAATCGTCCCCTCTGAGCAGGGCGCCATGACCGAGATCCGGGACGTCGAACGCGAGCTGGACAGCTTCCGCGGCCGGCTGCTGGCCGCAGCGCTGTTCGTGCTGTTCTGCTTCGGGCTGCTGGCCGCGCGCCTGGTCTACCTGCAGGTGGTGCGGCACGACGACCTGTCGACGCAGGCCGAGGCCAACCGCGTCGCGGTGGTGCCGGTGGTACCCAACCGCGGCCTGATCGTCGACCGCCACGGCGTGGTGCTGGCCAACAACTACTCGGCCTACACACTCGAGATCACCCCCTCGCGCCTGCCCGACACCCTGGACGCGACGATCGACGCGCTGGCGACAGTGGTCGAGATCACGCCACGCGACCGGCGCCGCTTCAAGCGCCTGCAGGACGACAGCAAGAGCTTCGAGTCGCTGCCGATCCGCACCAAGCTCAGCGACGAGGAGGTCGCGCGCTTCGTCGCGCAACGCTTCCGCTTCCCGGGCGTCGAGGTCAAGGCGCGCCTGTTCCGCCACTACCCGCTCGGCGACGTGGGCAGCCACCTGCTCGGCTACATCGGCCGCATCAACACGACCGAGAAGAAGGCGATGGAGGACTGGGACGAGGAGGACATCGCCAACTACCGCGGCACCGAGTACATCGGCAAGCTCGGCCTCGAGCAGGCCTACGAGCGCGAGCTGCACGGCAAGACCGGCGTCGAGCAGGTCGAAACCAGCGCCGGCGGCCGTGCCGTGCGGCGCCTGGCCAACCAGCCGCCGACGCCGGGCAACACGCTGATGCTGTCGATCGACATCCGCCTGCAGGCCCTGGTCGAGCAGCTGTTCGGCGAGCGGCGCGGC
Source organism: Burkholderiaceae bacterium (assembly GCA_035539635.1). GTDB lineage: Bacteria > Pseudomonadota > Gammaproteobacteria > Burkholderiales > Burkholderiaceae_C > CADEEN01. The sequence continues at coordinate 11,807 of DATLIE010000394.1, read as the reverse complement.
GCGCTGGTGGCGATCGACCCGCGCAACGGCGAGGTGCTGGCCTTCGTCAGCAAGCCGACCTTCGACCCCAACCTGTTCGTCGACGGCATCGACGCCGACAGCTGGCGCGAGCTCAACGAGGACATCGACAAGCCGCTGCTGAACCGGGCGCTGCGCGGCACCTACCCGCCGGGATCGACCTTCAAGCCCTTCATGGCGATGGCGGCGCTGAACAGCGGCAAGCGCGGGCCGCACACGATCATCCAGGACAACCTGACCTTCAGCTTCGGCGGCCGGGTGTTCGGCAGCCCGGAAAGCGACCGTCCCGGCCCGAAGGACATGCGGCTGGCGATCGTCGGGTCGTCCAACGTCTACTTCTACACCCTGGCCAACGAGATGGGCGTGGACCTGATCCACGATGAGCTCAAGCCGTTCGGCTTCGGCCGCAAGACCGAGATCGACCTGCAAGGCGAGGTCACCGGCGACCTGCCGTCCACCGAGTGGAAGCGCAAGCGTTTCTCCAAGCCCGAGCACCAGAAGTGGTACGCCGGCGAGACGATCTCGCTGGGCATCGGGCAGGGCTACAACAACTTCACGATGCTGCAGCTGGCCACCGCCACAGCCACGCTGGCCGGCGGCGGACAACGCTACAAGCCGCGCCTGGCGCGCGAGATCGTCGACGTGGTCAGCGGCGAAAGGCGCCGCATCGCCAGCGACGCACTCGAGCCGTTGCCGCTCAAGCCCGAGCAGGTGGCGGTGATCCGCGAGGCGATGGGCGGCGTGCCCAGGGAAGGGACCTCGCGCGCCGCCTTCATGGGTGCCGCCTACACCAGCGGCGGCAAGACCGGCACCGCGCAGGCGATCGGGCTGAAGGCCGGCGAGAAGTACAGCCAGATCAAGGCCGACGAGCGCAAGCGCGACCACTCGCTGTACGTGGCCTTCGCGCCGGTCGAAGCGCCGACGGTGGCGCTGGCCGTGATCGTCGAGAACGCCGGCTTCGGCTCCACCTCGGCGGCGCCGATCGCACGCCGCGTCTTCGACTATCTGCTGACCGGCGCCTACCCGAGCGAGGAGGACATCGTCCTGACGCGCGAAGGCAAGGCCACGGCGCCGGTGGGCACGCCGCGCGTGGCCACCGAGGTGCCGCTGCCGAAAGTCAACGGGGCTGTGCTGCCGTGAGCGCCATCTTCGAGCAGCCCTCCGTCTGGCAGCGCATCAAGCCGATCCTGTTCGGCTTCGACGGCCCGCTGTCGATGGCGGTGCTGCTGCTGGCCGCGATCGGCCTGGTGACGATGTACTCGGTCGGTTTCGACCATGGCACGCGCTTCGTGGACCACGGGCGCAACATGCTGATCGCGCTGGTGGTGCTGTGGCTGGCTGCGCAGGTGCCGCCGCAGCGCCTGATGGCGCTGGCAGCACCGGTGTATACCGTCGGCATCGCGCTGCTGATCGCCACCGCCCTCTTCGGCCTCACGCGCAAGGGCGCGACGCGCTGGCTCAACATCGGCATCGTGATCCAGCCGAGCGAGATCCTGAAGCTGGCCACGCCGTTGATGCTGGCGTGGTGGTTCCAGCGCTGCGAAGGCAAGCTGCGCGCGCCCGAATGGGCGGTGGCCGCGGCCATCCTGCTGACGCCGTTCCTGCTGGTGGCCAAACAGCCCGACCTCGGCACCTCGCTGCTGATCCTGTCCGCGGGCCTGTATGTGCTGTTCTTCGCCGGCCTGTCGTGGAAGCTGATCGTGCCGGTGGTGGTGCTGGGCGGTGTGGGCATCGTGACGCTGATCCTGACCGAGCCGACGATCTGCCAGCCCGACGTGCGCTGGCCGCTGCTCAAGGAGTACCAGCAGCACCGCGTCTGCACCCTGCTCGACCCGAGCAAGGACCCGCTGGGCAAGGGCTTCCACATCCTGCAGGGCATGATCGCGATCGGCTCGGGCGGGGTCACGGGCAAGGGCTTCATGCAGGGCACGCAGACGCACCTGGAGTTCATTCCCGAGCGCACCACCGACTTCATCTTCGCCGCCTTCTCCGAGGAGTTCGGCCTGCTCGGCACGCTCGGCCTGCTGCTCGCATTCACCTTCTTCCTGCTGCGCGGCCTGATGATCGCGGCCGAGGCGCCCACGCTTTTCGCGCGCCTGCTCGCCGGCTCGATCACGCTGTCGATCTTCACCTACGTGTTCGTCAACATGGGCATGGTCAGCGGCATCCTGCCGGTGGTGGGCATCCCGCTGCCCTTCGTCAGTTACGGCGGCACCGCGATGGTGACGATGGGCCTGGCGATCGGCATGCTGATGTCGATTGCGCGCTCGCAGCGCCTGATGCAGTCCTGAGCCGGCTCAGGCGGCGGGCGCCATCGGCAGGCGCACCGACACCCGCGTGCCGGGCGAGGTGGCGCGCGGGTGCGTGGCCTCGATCTGCACCGAACCGCCCTGGCGCTCGGCCACCTCGCGCACGATCGCCAGCCCGAGGCCGGAACCGTCGACTTCGGTGCCGAGCGCGCGGTAGAAGGGCTGGAACACCAGCTCGCGCTCGGCCTCGGGGATGCCGGGGCCGTTGTCCTCGACCTGAAGCACGACCACCTGGCCGTACGGGTCCGGCAGCAGGCGCACGGTGACCGTGCCGCCGCCCGGCGTGTACTGGACCGCGTTGTCGACCAGGTTGCGGATCAGCTCGCGCACCAGTACCGCTTCGCCGATGACACGCGGTGCGTTCGGTTCGTTCGCGCCCGGGCCTTCGTAGCCGAGGTCCAGCCCCTTGCCGAGCGCGCGCGGCACGAAGTCGTGCACGGCCTCGGTGGCCAGCGCGGCCAGATTGAAGGGCTGGACGCGGCGCGCCTCGCCGGCGTCCTCGGCGCGCGCCATCGCGAGCAGCTGGTTGACCATGTGCGCGGCGCGCTGCGACGAACGCGCGATCTGGTGCAGCGAGCGCTTGACGGCCTTCGCATCGCCGCTCTCGGCGTCGCGCTGCGCCAGCTCGGCCTGCATGCGCAGGCCTGCCAGCGGGGTCTTCAACTGGTGCGCCGCGTCGGCGAGGAAGTGCTTCTGCACGCCGATCGAACGATCCAGGCGCGCCAGCAGGTCGTTGATCGCCGCCACCAGCGGGCTCACCTCTTCGGGCGCGACGCGTTCGTCGATCGGCGACAGGTCGCCGGCCGCACGCTGCCGGATACGCCGCTGCAGCTGGTCGAGCGGGCGCAGGCCGCGCATCAGCGCGAACCAGACCAGCACCACCGCCAGCGGCAGGATCGCGAACTGCGAGAACATCACGCCGCGCGCGATCTCCGTGGCCAGCTGCGAGCGCTTGTCCAGCGTCTCGGCCACCTGCACCAGCGGCGGTGCCGCGCCGTCGGTCGCGGCCAGCGGCATCCACAGGTAGGCCACGCGCACGGCGCGGCCGTCGAGCTCGTCGTCGCGAAACCGCACTTCTCCGTCGGCGACCGGCGCCTCCTCCGGCACCGGCAGCACGCGGTCGCCGGCGACGCGCTCGCCGCGCGTGCCCAGCACCTGGAAGAAGAAGCTGTCGGACTGGTCGCCGCGCAGGAGGGAGACCGAGGCGTCGCTGAGGCTGGTGCGCACCTGCGCCGGCGCCCCCGGCGCGGGCGGCGCGACGGACACCCGGCGCGCCAACGTCTGCACCGTCTCGCCGAGATCGCGGTCGAAGGGCCGGTTGGCGATGTTCTGCGCCGAGACCCAGATCACCACCACCGACAGCGGCCACACCAGCAGCAGCGGCACGAGCAACCAGTCCAGGATGTCGCCGAACAGCGAGCGCTGCGGCCGCTGCGGCGCCTGCGCCTCGTGGGCGGTGGACGGGTCCTCAGTTGGCAATCTTTTCCAGGCAGTAGCCCAGGCCGCGCACGGTGGCGATGCGGATCGGCCCCTGCTCGATCTTCTTGCGCAGGCGGTGGATGTAGACCTCGATCGCGTTGTTGCTGACCTCGTCGCCCCACTCGCACAGGCGCTCGACGAGCTGGTCCTTGCTGACCAGGCGTCCAGCGCGCTGCAGCAGCACCTCGAGCAGCGAGATCTCGCGCGCGGACAGATCGATCATCTGGTCGTTGATGTAGCACACGCGGCCGGTGGCGTCGAAGGCGAGCGGCCCGTGCTTGAGGACGTTGCTCGCGGTGCCCAGGCCGCGCCGCATCAGCGCGCGCACACGCGCCTCGAGCTCCTGCAACGAGAAGGGCTTGGCCATGTAGTCGTCGGCCCCGAGGTCGAGACCCTTGACGCGCTGCTCGACGCTGTCGGCCGCGGTCAGGATCAGCACCGGCGTGGCCGCGCCGCGCGCGCGGAACTTGCGCAGCACCTCGAAGCCGTGCAGCTTGGGCAGGCCGAGGTCGAGGATCACGAGGTCGAACTCGTGCGAAGCCAGCGCCGCATCGGCCTCGTTGCCCGAGGCCACATGGTCGGCGGCGTACCCTGCGGCGCGCAGCGACCGCAGCAGGCCATCGGCCAGCACCTGGTCGTCTTCGGCGATCAACACGCGCATCGACGTCTCCTCGGGAGCGCTTGTTGGCGCTTTGGGAGGATTCTAGGGAGCGGTCCCCGGCCCGACATTGACGCAGCGCAGGAACTGTACGAATATCCAGTTGTCGCGCATAATGCGCTCCCACCCCTCGCCACCGCTGGAGATCGCACGCATGGATGCCCCCGTCAAAGCCCTGAACACCGAAAAAGCCAAGGCCCTGCAGGTAGCCCTGGCCCAGATCGAGAAGCAGTTCGGCAAGGGCTCGATCATGCGCCTGGGCGACGGCGAGGCGGTGGAGGCGATCGAGGCGGTGTCGACCGGCTCGCTCGGCCTGGACATTGCGCTGGGCATCGGCGGCCTGCCGCGCGGCCGGGTGGTCGAGATCTACGGCCCGGAGTCGAGCGGTAAGACCACGCTGACGCTGCAGGTGATCGCCGAGATGCAGAAGACCGGCGGCACCTGCGCCTTCATCGATGCCGAGCACGCGCTGGACACCGGCTACGCGCAGAAGCTGGGCGTCAATCTCCAGGAGCTGCTGATCTCCCAGCCCGACACCGGCGAACAGGCGCTCGAGATCGTCGATGCGCTGGTGCGCTCGGGCTCGATCGACCTGGTGGTGATCGACTCGGTGGCAGCCCTCACGCCCAAGGCTGAACTCGAAGGCGAGATGGGCGACAGCCTGCCCGGCCTGCAGGCGCGCCTGATGAGCCAGGCGCTGCGCAAGCTCACCGCCTCGATCAAGAAGACCAACACCATGGTCATCTTCATCAACCAGATCCGCATGAAGATCGGCGTGATGTTCGGCAACCCGGAAACGACGACCGGCGGCAACGCGCTCAAGTTCTACGCCTCGGTGCGGCTGGACATCCGCCGCACCGGCAGCATCAAGAAGGGCGAAGAGGTCATCGGCAGCGAGACCAAGGTCAAGGTCGTCAAGAACAAGGTCAGCCCGCCGTTCAAGACCGCCGAGTTCGACATCCTCTATGGCGAAGGCATCAGCCGCGAGGGCGAGATCATCGACATGGGCGTCAACGCCAAGATCCTCGACAAGTCGGGCGCCTGGTACGCCTACAACGGCGAGAAGATCGGCCAGGGCAAGGACAACGCGCGCGAGTTCCTGCGCGAGAACCCGGAACTCGCCGTCGAAATCGAGAACAAGGTGCGCGAGTCGATGGGCATCCCGCTGCTGCCCGCGGGCGGCGAGGCCGCCTGAGGGCGCGCACGCTCGCCGAGTGGCGGCAATGGCGCCGCCTCTTTCGCTGCGGGCACGCGCGCTGCAATGGCTGTCGCAGCGCGAGCACAGCCGCCTGGAGTTGCGGCGCAAGCTGCTGCGTGCCGCCCGGCAGCGGGACGCCGACGCGGCGGCCGACGACACCGAGGCCATTGATCGTGGTGCTGAAGTCGACGCGTTGCTCGACTGGCTGGTGGCGAACCGCTATCTGAGCGAAGCACGCTTCGTCGAGTCGCGCGTGCATGCGCGCTCGGCCCGTTTCGGCAACCGGCGCATCGCGCAGGAGCTGGCGCAGCACGGCGCCGAACTCGACGCCGGCACGGCCGAGCAGCTCAAGGCCAGCGAACTCGGCCGAGCGCGCGCCGTCTGGCAGCGCAAGTTCGGCGCCGAGCCGGCCGACGCGGCGGCGCGCGCCAAACAGATGCGCTTCCTGGCCGGGCGCGGGTTCTCGGCCGAGGTGATCCGACGCGTGCTGCGCGGCGCCGAAGCCGACAACGACTAAGAGACGACTGACCGGTCGCTGACGCGGATTGGTGCGCCGCACCATGCTAAATTCCTGCGCGCCCCCAACCGCCTGACCGCAGCGGCCTCAAAGCCGCCGTCGCCCCCATGAAGATCCACGAATACCAAGGCAAGGAAGTCCTGCGCCAGTTCGGCGTGCCCGTCCCGCGCGGATACCCTGCATTCTCGGTGCGCGAAGCCAGCGAGGCCGCGCAGAAGCTCGGCGGCAGCGTCTGGGTCGTCAAGGCACAGATCCATGCCGGGGGCCGAGGCAAGGGCGGAGGCGTGAAGCTCGCGCGCTCGATGCCCGAGGTCGAAGCGCTGTCCGGCCAGATCCTCGGCATGCAGCTCAAGACCCATCAGACGGGCCCCGAAGGCCAGAAGGTGCGCCGACTGCTGATCGAGGAAGGTGCCGACATCAAGAAGGAGTACTACCTCGCCGCGCTGACCGACCGCGCGACGCAGAAGGTGGCGATGATGGCCAGCAGCGAAGGCGGCATGGACATCGAGGAGGTGGCGCATGCCACGCCCGAGAAGATCATCAAGGTGTTCGTCGAGCCGAGCGAGGGCCTGACCGACCGCCAGGCCCTGGAACTGGCCGCTGGCATCGGCGTGCCGCTGGCCAGCCAGGCGCAGGCGATCGATGTCTTCAAGAAGCTCTACGCCTGCTACATGGCCACCGACGCCAGCCTGGCCGAGATCAACCCGCTGATCCTCGAGGGCAACGGCAACATCAAGGCGCTGGACGCGAAGTTCAATTTCGACAGCAACGCCCTGTTCCGCCACCCCGAGATCGTGGCCTACCGCGACCTCGACGAGGAAGACGCGGCCGAGATCGAGGCCAGCAAGTTCGACCTCAGCTATATCTCGCTCGACGGCAACATCGGCTGCCTGGTCAACGGCGCCGGCCTGGCGATGGCGACGATGGACACCATCAAGCTGTTCGGCGGCGAGCCGGCCAACTTCCTCGACGTCGGCGGCGGCGCCACGGCCGAGAAGGTGACCGAGGCCTTCAAGATCATGCTCAAGAACAAGAGCGTGAAGGGGATCCTCGTCAACATCTTCGGCGGCATCATGAAGTGCGACACCATCGCCGAGGGCGTGATCACCGCGTGCAAGGCGGTGAACCTGCAAGTGCCGCTGGTGGTGCGCATGAAGGGCACCAACGAAGACCTGGGCAAGAAGATGCTCAAGGAGTCCGGGCTGCCGATCATCAGCGCCGACACGATGGCCGAAGCGGCCACCAAGATCGTCGCGGCGGTCAAGTAAGGAACGAGCATGAGCATCCTGATCAACAAGGACACCAAGGTCATCACGCAAGGCATCACGGGCAAGACGGGGCAGTTCCACACCCGGATGTGCCGCGACTACGCCAACGGCAAGAACTGCTTCGTCGCCGGCGTCAACCCGAAGAAGGCCGGCGAGGACTTCGAGGGCATCCCGATCTACGCCAGCGTCAAGGACGCCAAGGCCCAGACCGGCGCCAGCGTCAGCGTGATCTACGTGCCGCCGGCGGGCGCCGCGGCCGCCATCTGGGAAGCGGTCGAGGCCGACCTGGATCTCGCGATCTGCATCACCGAAGGCATCCCGATCCGCGACATGCTCGAGGTGCGCAACAAGATGAAGGCCAAGGAGGCCGCCGGCGGCAAGAAGACGCTGCTGCTCGGCCCCAACTGCCCGGGCACCATCACGCCTGAGGAGATCAAGATCGGCATCATGCCGGGCCACATCCACCGCAAGGGCCGCATCGGCGTGGTGTCGCGCTCGGGCACGCTGACCTACGAAGCCGTGGCGCAGCTGACCGAGATCGGCCTCGGCCAGAGTTCGGCCGTCGGCATCGGCGGCGACCCGATCAACGGGTTGAAGCACATCGACGTGATGCAGCTCTTCAACGACGATCCGGACACCGACGCGGTGATCATGATCGGCGAGATCGGCGGCCCCGACGAAGCCGAGGCCGCGCGCTGGTGCAAGACGAACATGAAGAAGCCGATCGTCGGCTTCATCGCCGGCGTCACGGCGCCCCCGGGCAAACGCATGGGCCATGCTGGCGCGCTGATCTCGGGCGGCGCCGACACGGCCGACGCCAAGCTCGCGATCATGGAAGAGTGCGGTTTCAAGGTCACGCGCAACCCGTCGGAGATGGGCCGCCTGCTCAAGTCCTTGCTCTGACAATCGGGCCGCGGGCGGCCGACCGATGCCAAGTCGGCCGCAGCGAGTCCGCTGCCCCGCGTGCTAACGTGGGCGCGACCAACCGCTCACGCCGCCATGACGCACGGCGCCTCCTGGATCACGCGCTGGTCCGCCCACTGGCGGCGTGAGCCTGCGCCTGCCGGTGGACTGCCCTGGCGCGCCAGTCGCTGGCCGAGCGGCACCGTACTGCACGGCATGCGCGTCGAGCGCATGATCGGTCGCGGCGCCAGCGCGGCGGTCTACGGCGCCATCGACGAAGCCAGCGGGCAGGCTGTCGCGCTGAAGGTGCTCGACGCCCAACCCGATCGCGAGCAGCGCGCCGACCTGCTCGCCGCGGCGCGCCGCGCCGCGGAGCTCGAACACCCCGGCATCGTGCGCGTGCATGGTGGCGGCGAAGTTGGCACCAACGTCTTCGTCGTCATGGAGCTGCTCCCCGGCACCGATCTCGGGCGCTACGCGCGTGCGGGGCGACTGCTGCCCGAGGCGGCGGTGCTGGACGTGGCCGCTCAGGTCGCCGAGGCGCTGGCCTACGCGCACCGGCAGGGCGTGGTGCACCGCGACGTGAAGCCCGCCAACGTGATGTTCGACCCCGCATCGCGCCGCGCGGTGCTGATGGACTTCGGCCTGGCGCGCGGCGCGGACGCCCAGGCCACGCGAAGCGGGGTGATGCTGGGCTCGCCCACCTACATGGCGCCCGAGTTGCTGGCGGGGGCGCCGCCCGATGGGCGCAGTGACCTGTACGCGCTGGGTGTGCTCACTTACGAACTGCTTACCGGCCGCCCGCCGTTCGATGCGGCCGGCCTGGGTGCGCTGCTGCGTGCCGTCGCGTCGGCGCCGCCGCCGCCGCTGGCCAGCCGTCGCCCCGACCTTGCCGAAGCCGGTGCGCTCGATCAGCTGCTCGCGCCGCTGCTCGCCAAGGATCCTGCCGAGCGCCCGTTCGACGGCGCCGCGTGGGCTCACCAGGCCCGCCTGCAGGCGCTCTGGCTGACCGCACCCCCCGCGACTTGAGAGGGTGAGCCAGTGCCGTTTGCCCGCGGCAAACACCACGAAGCGAGGGCAGGCCGCCGCAGCCAACCCGGCGTGTCCGCTGCGCCGAGGCACAATCGCTGTCGCCTCCAACCGCGTCCTGCTGCAGGGCGCCGACGCCAACAACCCGCCGTGCCGCAGTCCACCCCGTCAATCGAGTTCTTCTGCGCCACGGACACCGGCCGCGCGCGATCGAACAACGAGGATTCGGTCACCGTCGACGATCCGAACGCACTGGCCGTGCTGGCCGACGGCATGGGCGGCTACAACGCGGGCGAGATCGCCAGCGGCATGGCCACCTCGTTCATCCAGCGCGAGCTCGGGCGCTGGCTCGAGGAAGTGGGCGGGTCGGCCACCGACCCCGAGGTTCGGCGTGCGATGGACATCTGCGTCGACAACGCCAACCGCGCGATCTTCAACGCCGCGAATGCGAACCCGCAGTACGCCGGCATGGGCACCACGCTCGTCGTCGCGGTGTTTCGCGGCACGCGCGTGCTGGTCGGCCACGTGGGCGACTCGCGCGCGTACCGCCTGCGCGGCGGGCGCCTGGTGCAGGTGACGCGCGACCATTCGCTGCTGCAGGAGCAGATCGACGCCGGCCTGATCACGCCCGAGCAGGCCAGCTTCTCGGCCAACAAGAACCTGGTGACACGCGCGGTGGGCGTCGAAGACACGGTGCTGCTGGAGATCCATCAGCACGAAGTGCACCCGGGCGACCTGTATCTGATGTGTTCCGACGGCCTGTCGGACATGCTCGACGACGAGACCCTGTCGCAGTTGTTGCAGACCCACGAATCCCTAGAGGAGGCCGGTGCGGCGCTGATCGCTGCGGCCAATGACGCGGGTGGCAAGGATAATATCGCGATCATCCTGGCCCGTGCGCCGGGCAGCCCGGCCGCCAGCACCAAGTCCTGGTGGGCGCCCTTCAGACGCTGAACACGACGATAAGACGAGGCAACAAGGACGCGAACATGGGCAAGCTGGTGGTCTCGCTCGACGGCGTGGTGATCAAGGAAGTGCAGATCACCAAGGACAAGACGACGCTGGGCCGGCGGCCCTACAACGACATCGTCATCGACAACCTGGCAGTCAGCGGCGAGCACGCCGTGCTGCAGATGGTGGGTTCGGACGTCTTCATCGAAGACCTGAACAGCACCAACGGCACCTACATCAACGGCAAGGCCGTCAAGAAGCAGCTGCTGGCGCACAACGACACGGTCGAGATCGGCAAGTACAAGATCAAGTACCTGGTCGAGGACGGTGTCGACTACGAGAAGACGATGATCATGAAGCCCGGCGGCGCCGCCGTCGGAGGTGCGCCGGTGGCCGCGGCCGACCGCGCGACCTTCTCGCACACCATGCCGGCCGCCGGCAACTCAGGCTTCGGCGGGCTGGCCAGCTCGCCCGGGAGCGCGGCGATCAAGGTGCTCAACGGTGCCGCCGCCGGCCGCGAGGTCATGCTGACCAAGGTGGTCACGACCGTGGGCAAGCCGGGCGTGCAGGTGGCATCCATCACCAAGCGGCCTGGCGGCTACGTGCTGGCCCATGTGGAGGGCTCGGCCCGGCCGACGGTCAACGGCTCGCAGCTGGCCGGCGACTCGGCGCAACTGCGCAACGGCGACGTGATCGAGCTCGCCGGCACGCAGATGCAGTTCATCCAGCTCTGAGGCGCGGGCCCGCGGCCGTCGCGACAGACGGCCGTGCACTCGGTCACGCCCCCCGCCGTGCGCTGACCCGGCGCCCCGGTGAGGGCACCGACAATCGAGCCCATGCAAATCCGTGTCCTCGGTTGTTCGGGCTCGATCGCCGCCGGCAACCGCACCACTTCGTTCCTGCTCGACGACGACGTGCTCATCGATGCCGGCACGGGCGTGGGTGACCTGACGCTGGACGAAATGGTGTGCGTCGACCACATCCTGGTCACGCACTCCCACCTGGACCATGTGCTGTCGATCGGCCTGCTGGCCGACAGCGTGGCGCGCCGTCGCACCGGGCGGCCGCCGATCCGCGTGCATGCGCTGCCAGCCACGCTGGAGGCACTGCGCACGCATGTGTTCAACGGCGTGATCTGGCCGAACTTCACGCGCCTGCCGAGCGCCGAGCACCCGGTGCTCGAGTTCGCGCCCTTCGCCATCGGCGAGAGCATCGTGCTGGGTGCCCGACGCGCCGAGGTGCTGCCGGCCGAACACACCGTGCCGGCAGTCGGCTTCGCGATCACAGGCCCGGAACCGGGCAAGGGCGCATGGGTCTTCACTGGCGACACCGGCCCGAACCCGGGGCTGTGGCGCCGCCTGACGGGCATGACGATCGCCCACCTGGTGATCGAGACCGCGTTCGGCGACGACGAACAGCACCTCGCACGCATCAGCTCGCACCTGTGCCCGACCACCCTGGGCAAGGAGCTGGCGCG
>DATLIE010000393.1:0-1844 GCA_035539635.1 Burkholderiaceae bacterium | reverse complement strand
CTGGGCAGGCAGCTACCTGATGGAGACGCTGACGCAGCAGATGGCCGACGCCGCCGGCAAGATCATCGAAGAGGTCGATGCGATGGGCGGCATGACCCGTGCGGTCGATTCCGGCTGGGCCAAGCTGAAGATCGAGGCCAGTGCGGCCGCCAAGCAGGCGCGCATCGACTCGGGCGCGGACACCATCGTCGGCGTCAACAAGTACAAGCTGGCGCAGGAAGACGCACTCGACATTCTCGAGGTCGACAACCATGCGGTGCGCGACAACCAGGTCGCGCGCCTGAAGGCCTTGCGCGCTGGGCGCGATGCCGCCAAAGTGAAGGCCGCGCTCGACGCGCTGACGGCGTGCGCCGAGTCGGGGCAGGGCAACCTGCTCGACCTGAGCATCCAGGCCGTGCGCTTGCGCGCGACGGTCGGCGAGATCAGCGACGCGTTGGAGAAGGTCTGGGGGCGCCACCGCGCCGACACGCAGAAGGTGACCGGGGTGTACGCAGCCGCATACGACAGTGCCGAGGGTTGGGACAAGCTCAAGGGCGAGATCGCCGCCTTCGCCGATGCGCAGGGCCGCCGCCCGCGCGTGATGATCGCCAAGCTGGGCCAGGACGGCCACGACCGCGGGGCCAAGGTGGTGGCCACGGCCTTCGCCGATCTCGGCTTCGACGTCGACATCGGCCCGCTGTTCCAGACGCCCGAGGAGTGCGCGCGCCAGGCCGTCGAGAACGACGTGCACGCGGTCGGCGTGTCCACGCTGGCGGCCGGGCACAAGACCCTGGTGCCGGCGATCCTCGCCGAGCTCAAGCGCCTGGGCGCCGACGACATCATCGTCTTCGTCGGCGGCGTGATCCCGCGCCAGGACTACGACTTCCTCTACGAGGCCGGCGTCAAGGGCATCTACGGCCCGGGCACGCCGATCCCGGCGAGCGCCAAGGACGTGCTGGAGCAGATCCGCAAGGCGGTCGGCGCGTGACTTCGGGTCTGGCCGAGTCCCTCGTGCGCGGCGACCGCCGCGCGCTGGCCAAGGCCATCACGCTGACCGAATCGACGCGCGCCGACCACCGCGCCGAAGCCGATGCGCTGCTCGACGCGCTGATGCCTGCCACCGGGCGCTCGCTGCGCCTGGGCATTTCGGGCGTGCCGGGCGTGGGCAAGAGCACCTTCATCGAGGCGCTGGGCCTGCAGCTGATCGGACAGGGCCACAAGGTGGCGGTGCTGGCGGTGGACCCGTCGTCGTCGCTGTCGGGCGGCTCGATCCTCGGCGACAAGACGCGCATGGAGCGCCTGTCGGTGAACGAGGCGGCCTTCATCCGCCCGAGCCCGACCTCGGGCGCGCTCGGCGGCGTGGCCGAGCACACGCGCGAGGCGCTGCTGCTGTGCGAGGCGGCCGGCTTCGACGTCGTGATTGTCGAGACGGTGGGCGTCGGCCAGAGCGAGACGGCGGTGGCGGGCATGACCGACCTGTTCGTACTGCTGCAGCTGCCCAACGCCGGCGACGACCTGCAGGCCATCAAGCGCGGCGTGATGGAGCTCGCCGACCTGGTGGTGATCAACAAGGCCGACCTCGACGAGGATGCGGCCACGCGTGCGCAGGCCACGATCACCAGCGCATTGCGCGTCTTCGGCTTTCATGGCCGGGGCGAACACCACGCCGCACCGGTGCTCAGACTCAGCGCGGTGACCGGCGCGGGCGTCGCCGCGTTCTGGCAGACGGTGCAGGCCGAGGCGCAGCGCCGTCGCGATGCGGGCGCCTTCGACGCACGGCGCGCGGCGCAGCGTGAAGCCTGGCTGTGGGACATCGTGCATGCGCGGCTGCTGGCCGACTTCCGGCAGCATCCGGGCGTGCGCGA
>DATLIE010000392.1:0-5492 GCA_035539635.1 Burkholderiaceae bacterium | reverse complement strand
GCGATCGCCGGCAGCTACTGGCCGCCGCAGTACACGGTGATGAAGGGCGACACGCTCGAGCCGCTGAAGATCGTCAGCACGCGCGGCAACACGGTTGACAAGCAGGAGTACCACCCCGAGCCGCGCGTGGCCTCGATCGTGGCCTCGCACTTCAAGCCCGAGTTCGTCGTCAACGTCAAGGAGACGGGCCAGACCCTGCTGGTGGACTACAGCAACGTCAATGCGCTGAAGACCACGACGATCGGCACCGCGCGCTTCCTGCACGACGGCGGCTTCGACTCGACCAAGCGCTACTTCATGGTCGCGGCCAACCAGAGCAACAAGATCGCCGCGGTGGATATGAAGGACGGCAAGCTCACCGCGCTGATCGACGTGGGCAAGATCCCGCACCCGGGCCGCGGCGCCAACTTCGTGCACCCGAAGTTCGGCCCCGTCTGGTCCACCGGTCACCTTGGCGACGAGACCATCTCGCTGATCGGCACCGACCCCGTCAAGCACAAGCAATACGCGTTCAAGCAGGTCGCGGTGCTCAAGGGCCAGGGCGGCGGCTCGCTGTTCCTGAAGACGCACCCGAAGAGCACCAACCTGTACGTCGACACGACGCTCAACCCCGACCCGAAGATCTCGCAGTCGGTGGCGGTGTTCGACATCAAGAACCTCGACAAGGGTTTCACTGTGCTGCCGATCGCCGAATGGGCGGGCCTGAAGGACGACGGTGCCAAGCGCGTGGTGCAGCCTGAGTACAACGTGGCCGGCGACGAAGTGTGGTTCTCGGTCTGGAGCGCCAAGAACAAGGAGAGCGCCATCGTCATCGTCGACGACAAGACCCGCAAGCTCAAGGCCGTGATCAAGGACCCGCGCCTGATCACCCCCACCGGCAAGTTCAACGTCAACAACACGCAGAAGGACGTGTACTGACCCACCCCCGTAGCGGCCTCGCCGCTCCCCCTCGAGGGGGCACCGCTGGCGGACCGGCCAAGCCGGATCCGCGGCGGTTGCTGGGGCGATGCGCAGGGCGCGCGGCGCCGCCGCACCGATCCACCGTCAAGACTTGAGGCACTGCATGAAGAATCACGTTGTTCCGTCCGTCGCACTGGCCGCAGCGCTGGCGCTCGCCGCCTTCGCTTCCGAGGCCAGCACCGCCGAGGCCGAGGCGGCGATGAACAAGGCCGGCTGCATGGCCTGCCACACCAAGGACAAGAAGCTCATCGGCCCGTCGTTCAAGGACATCGCGGCCAAGTACAAGGGCCAGGCCGACGCGGCCACCAAGCTCGCCGACAAGGTGCGCAAGGGCGGCAGCGGCGTGTTCGGTCCGGTGCCGATGTCGCCCAACGGCGCCGACAAGATCAGCGACAAGGACCTGAAGGAGGCCGTCGAGCTGATCCTCAAGTCGTGAGCCGCTGGCGCACCCTGCTGGCCGGCATGCTCGCTGGCGGGCTGTGCGCCCTGTCGCTTGCCGCGCCCGTCGCCACCTCGGCCGACGGGCGCTGGCGCATCGAGGGCCGCGACGGCGCGGTGCTGGTGTTCGACGGCGAGCGCCTTGCGAAGACGCTGCCGGCGCAGCGCCTGGGTGGCGACGAGCGCGCGTCCATCGTCGACGTGGCCTGGCTGCCGGCGCGGCGCAGCTTCGTCATCGCCTTCGACACCGTGCCCGAACTGTGGGAACTGTCGGTCGACCCGCAGGCCCCGCCGGTGCATGACGGCCTGGTGCACGACTACCGCATGGGCGAAGCGATCGCCGCACCCGGCTTCCTCGGCGTGCGCCGCACGCCGCTGGAAGCCCCGGTGCGCGCGCTGGCCGCCGACGCGCGCGGTGGGCCTCACGTGCTGGCGCAAAGCACCGACGGCGCGTGGCTCTTGATCAACCTCGACGTGCGCCGTGCCATCGCGCGCTATGTGATCTACGGTGCAAGGATGCCTGACCCCACTTCACGGCCGGACTCGGCAATCGGCGGGAACATCCGGCGGATCCACGCGCAGAAACTCTTGACGGTGCCCGCTGTCGCTTGTTCCGGGAGCGTAACGAGGTACAGGCCGTAGCCTTCCAAAGTCACGGGTGACAGGCAAACGAGAAGGCCTTCAGTCAACTCCTTGCGCACCAGCAGGTCGCTGCAGATCGCCACGCCTTGACCGGCCACCACGGCTTCGATGGCGTGAAGTTCCTCGCGAAAACGCATGGCGATCCGCCCGGCCGCGCTTGGGCGGGTGCGGGTCATCGTCTCCCAGCGCTCCCACGTCGGCGCCTTCGTGTCCCCGGGCAGCCACTCGTAGGCGATTCGCGGCAGGAGCCGCCAGGACTTTGCGCCTCCTGGCCCGAGCAGTGATGGCGCCGCAACGACGTGGAAGCGGTCCCGTGTCAGTTCCAGGGCAATGCCATCCCGCGGCATCTCGCGCGCGTAGCGCAGGGCCACATCGACTTCCCCTGCGCGCAGATCCACGACCGCGTCCGTGCCGATGACCTCGAGCTCGACGGCCGGGTTCTCCAAGTGGAAGATCGGGAGCATCGGCACCAGACAGCGTGCGGCGAAGGCGTTCGTCGTCGACACGCGCAGCCGCCGCGCCGCCCGCCCGCGTTCACGGATCTGCTCCATGGCGGCCGCGAACAAATCCAGCCCATCTCGGATGAGCGGAAAAAGACGTTCACCGGCCTCGGTCAGGGTCAAGGGTCGGGGCCTGCGCCGGAACAGCTTCTGACCGCAATACATCTCCAGACTGGTGATCTGGTGACTGACGGCCGTCGGCGTGACGTTCAACTCTTCCGCGGCGAGCCGAAAGCTTCCCAGTCGGGCGACGGCTTCGAAGGTTCGAAGTGAGCTCAAGGGCGGCAGATGGCGCATGCGAGGGCGGATGAATTCAATTCACTTATAGCTGAATACTGCCGACTTGATGCGGTCCAGCCTGCCCCATGACACTGCGAGCAGTTCGCGGTTCGCATGGGGAGCCTGGAATGATCGACGTCGAGTCCAACCCGGTCGAATGCCTGAAAGGGCGCATCGCCGACCTCGCCCCGCTGGTGGCGGAGCATCGGGAAGCCATGGATCGTGAGCGGCGGCTTCCGCGCGCCGTGTTCCAGGCGATCGCCGATGCCGGGTTGTTGCGCCTGTGGGCGCCGCGCGATATGGGGGGATGGGAACTCTCGCCACCCGACTTCATGGCCGTCGTCGAGGCCGCCGCGGCGTTGGACGGATCGGTGGGCTGGCTGGTGGGCAATGGCGGCGGCATGAGCCGCGCAGCCGGCTATCTGCCGGAGGCCGTCGCACGGCCGTGGTTCTCGAACGCCACTGCCCTGGTGGTCGCGACCAACGGCGCCATCGGGCAGGCGCTCCCCGCCGACGGGGGCTACCGGATCAGCGGCCGTTGGCCTTTTGCCAGCGGCATTCATCATGCCTCACTGGTCGCTGCGGCGTGCAGGGTCGGCGACGCCAGCGGGCAGGGGCCGGTCCTGCTGTGCTACGTGCCCGCCGAGCGCGCCGAGATCATCGACAACTGGCGCGTCTCGGGACTTCGCGGCAGCGGCAGTTGCGACTACACCTTGAGCGACGTGTTCGTTCCGACCGAGCATACGCACGACATGACGAACCCCCCGACGACCCAGCCGGGGACCGTGTATCGCTGGCCCGCCATATCGGCCTTTGCCACGACGGTCGCCGTCGTGCCGCTGGGGATTGCGAGGGCGGCGCTCGATACGTTCACGGGCAGCCTCGCTGCACGCACGAGAGCCGGCTCGGCCGTCTCGCTTCGGGATCGCGAACTCATCCAATCCGACTTCGGGCGCGCCGAGGTGCTGCATGCGGCCGCACGCGCGCTGCTACTGGCGGCGATGAACGAACTGACGGACGCGATCGATTCGGGAGGGGACCGCCTCATCCGTGCCCGCGCGATGTACCGCGCTGCCTGCACGCATGCTGCCGAATCGGCCATTCGCATCGCGGAAGTCGTTTCGGCCGCAGCCGGCGCTGCGTCGATCTGGGAAGCGCATCCGCTGGAGCGTCAGGTGCGCGACATCCATGCCGCAGCGAAGCACATTGCGATGTCGCCTAACAACTACGTCGTCGCAGGCCGAATCTGTCTGGGCCTCGAGCCGGGAACGCCGAGGTTCTGAAGCCGTGGCGCCGTACCTGCGACGCCTTCAGGGCCCTGCGCAAGCCCTCAAGGCGACCGATACGTCGCCAGCGCCTGCGCGTCGAGGAGGTGGATGTCGCGCTTGTCGATGCGCACCAGGCCCGCGGCCTCCAGCTCGTGCAGCACGCGCGAGAAGTACTCGGGCGTCAGCGACAGGCGCGAGGCGATCGTCGCCTTGCTCACCGGCAGCGACACCGTGACCGGTTCGTCGCGGCTGGCGGTGTCCACGTCGCGCAGCAGGTAGCCGATCACGCGTTGCAGGCCGCTGTGCAGCGAGTACTGCTCGACGTCGTGCACCAGCCCGTGCAGGCGGCGCGAGATGCCCGCCAGCATGCGCAGCGCGAAGCGCGGGTCGCGCGCGATCTCGGCCTCCACCGCGTGCTTCTTGACCGTCAGCAGCAGCGAGTCGGTCAGCGCCTGCGCGCTGATGATGTAGGGCGTGCCGGTGAACATCAGCGCTTCGGCAAAGCTCTGGCCCGGGGCGATCAGGTCGATCACCTTCTCGGCACCCGCCGGCGACACCGCATACAGCTTCACCTGGCCGGTGACGCAGATGTGGAACTCCTCGCAGGGTTCGCCGACGCGGAACACGGTGTCGCCGCGCGACAGGCGCCGCAGCACGCAACCCTGCGCGAGGCGATCGAGCTCGGGTGCGCTGAGGTCGGTGAACAGCGGCTGCACCGACAGGTAGCGGGGGATGTTGAACACGCGCAGGTCCATGGCCGGCGCATTGTCGGCAGGCACGCTGCGGCGCGGATTGAGGCGCCGCAAGCGCCGACGCTGGTGCCGGTGATCAGGCTTCGCGCACCAGCAGGGCCAGCGCCAATGCCCCGGCGGTGTTGTGAAGCACCACCAGCCACGGCGGCGCGGCACCGCCGAGCGCGGCCGCCAGCGCACCGAGCAGCAACAACGCCACGCCGAGCAGCGCCACCACGCTGCCCGCGCGCCGGCCCTGGCGCCACGCGGCCCATAGGCCGAACATCGCGAGGCCGAAGGCGAGCAGCACGCCGGCCAGCCGATGCACCCAGGCCGCTGGCGCGCAACCGAGGAAGGACGCGCAATCCGCGCTCGCCTGCGTCGCGGCCAGCGCACCGGCGCAGGCCTGCAGCAGCACCAGACCCACCATCACCCAGGCCGCGCGGCCGAGGCCCGTGCGTGCCGGGTCGCGCGACAGGCGCGCACATAGCGCCAGCATCGTCAGGCCGCCGAGCAGATTGACCAGCACCACCGGCGCGGCGCGCGACGCGCCGCCGGCCAGGCCGACCGCCGACAGCAGCAGCGCCACGCCGAGGAGCGCGGCCGAGGGCGCGAGTGGCGCGTAGGACGTCGCCGCGCCGCGCCGCGCCTTCCTCGCCCACCACACCATCGCC
>DATLIE010000391.1:0-12280 GCA_035539635.1 Burkholderiaceae bacterium | reverse complement strand
CTGCAACGCCAGCGCGGCCACTTCCTCAACTGGTACGACACGCGCAGCCTGCAGCCGCTGCTGCCGGCCTACGTGTCGACGGTGGACAGCGGCAACCTCTGCGGCACCCTGGTGACGACCGCGCAGGCGCTGCGCGGCTTCGTCGCCGAGGGCGCCGGCAAGCGAGGCGACATGGGCGACGAGGCGGCACTGGCCGCGCGCGCACGGCAGGTGGCCGATGCCTTCGACGCCCTCGCGCTCGAGCCCGACTTCGCCTTCCTCTACGACGCACGGCGGCGCCTGTTCCACATCGGCTTTCGGATCGCCGAGCAGGAACTCGACACCTCGTACTACGACCTGCTCGCGTCCGAGGCGCGGTTTGCCGGCCTGTGGGCGATCGCCAAGGGCGACGTGCCGGCCAGCCACTGGCTCGCGCTCGGCCGGCCGTGGTACGCGACCGGCTCGCAGGTGGGGCTGCGCTCGTGGTCGGGCTCGATGTTCGAGTACCTGATGCCGAGCCTGCTGCTCGACGAGCCACGCGGCAGCGCGCTGCACAGCGCCACGCTGGCCGCGGTGCGCGAGCAGATGGCCTTCGGGCGCGCGCATGGCGTGCCCTGGGGCATCTCGGAGTCGGCCTACGCGGCGCGCGACCACACCATGGCCTACCAGTACGGGCCGCAAGGGGTGCCGCGCCTGGCGCTGCGGCGCACGCCACCCGACGAGCTGGTGGTGGCGCCCTACGCGACCGCGCTGGCGGCGCTGGTGATGCCGCGCGAGGCTGCGGAGAACTTTCGCCACCTCGAGCGGATGAAGGCACGCCACGCCATGGGCTTCATCGAGGCGCTGGACTTCACGCCCGAACGCCGCGCCGAGGGGGGCCACGACGCCGCGTTCGCGCCGGTCATGACCTTCATGGCGCACCACCAGGGCATGCAGATCGCCGCCCTGGCCAACGTGCTGCTCGACGACGCGCCGCGGCGCTGGGCGATGAGCCATCCGCGCCTGGGTGCGGTGGCGCCGCTGCTGTCCGAGCGCGTGCCCAACGAGGTGTCGTCGCTGCTCGAGCCGCCGGTGATGCCACGCCCGGACGAGCGCGCGGCCCCGCTCGCGGCGCGGCGCGACCTGGTGCCCGGCGGCAGCGCGCTGCAGCCGACACAGCTGCTGTCCAACGGGCGCTACAGCGTGGCGCTGCGCGCCAACGGCGCCGGTTGGAGCCGCCTGGGCGACCAGTTCATCTCGCGCTGGCGCGACGACGCGCTGCGCGATGCCCACGGCAGCTTCTTCTTCGTGCGGCGCGAGCCCGGTGCCGACCCGGTGTCGCTGACCCAGCACCCGGCCCCCGACCCACGCGCCGACTACCAGTGCAGCCTGCATGCCGACCGTGTCTGTCTCGACGCACGCTGGACGGACCTGGAGTCGCGCTGCACGGTCTGGGTCAGCCCGGAAGACGATGCCGAGCTGCGCCAGGTCGAGCTGCGCAACCTGACCGGGCAGGCGCGCGAGATCGAGCTGATGTCGTACTTCGAGGTCTCGCTGATGGACGCGCGCAGCGACGAGGCCCACCCCGCGTTCGTCAACCTGTTCGTGCGCGCCGCGTGGGACGCCGCCGACTCGGCGCTGCACCTCGAACGCGTGCCGCGCCTGGCCACCGAGCAGGGGCTGCACGCGGTGCACTTCCTGGCCCACAGCGACCGCGCGCCGCTCGAAGTGCGCTTCCAGGCCGACCGCGCGCGCTGGATCGGGCGCAACCGCGACGTGACGCATCCGCTCGGCGCCGGCGACGCCGCCGCGACCGAGCCCTCCACGGGGCTCGATCCGGTGGCCTCGATCGCGGTGCGCATCGAACTGCCGGCGCACGGCACGGTGCGCCTGACCTGGGTCACCGCCGCGGGCGCCAGCCGCGCCGCCCTCGACACCCTGGTCGACAAGTACCTGCAGCACGCCAACGTCGAGCGCGCGTCGCTGATGTCGGCCACGCTGGCCGCGATCCGGCTGCGCGAACTGCAGCTCAGGCCCGACCAGCTGTGGGCGATCCAGACCCTGACCACGCCGCTGGTGCTGACGCTGCCGCGGCCGGCGCCGCGCGACGGCGCCGAGGTCGGCCCGGGCGCCGCCTGCGACCGCCGCCTGCTGTGGCGCTTCGGCATCTCGGGCGACCGGCCGATCATCCTCGTCAACGGCGGCGCGGTGCATGGCCTGGGCCTGATGCGCACGCTGACGCAGGCGCTGCGCCTGTGGTCGTGGTCGGCCCTGGCCTGCGACCTGGTGGTGATCAACAACGAGCCGGCGTCGTACCTGATGCCGCTGCAGCTCGAGCTGGCGGCGCTGCGCGACCGCGTCGCCGCCGACGCCGCGGCGCTGCCGGGGCACAGTGCCCGCTCGACCTTGCACGTGTTGCGTGCAGCCGAGGTCTCGCCCGAGGAGCGGGCGACGCTTCAGGCGCTCGCGCGCATCCGCCTGACGGCCGACGGCCGGCCGCTGGCGCAGCATGTGCAGGACCTGGTCGACTGGCACGACGCCGCGCTCGACCGGCGCCAGGAGCAGACGCCCACGGCGCTGCCGCAGCGCCCGGTGCCCGCCGGCGCGGCCCAGGTCACGAGCGGCGACTTCGATGCGGCCAGCGGCGAGTTCCGCTTCGACGTCGACTCCGCGCAGCGCCCGGCGCGGCCCTGGGTCAACGTGCTGGCCAACGCGCAGTTCGGCACCCAGGTCTCGGAGGCCGGCGGCGGACACACCTGGGGTGGCAACAGCCGCCTGAACCAGCTCAGCGCCTGGTCGAACGACCCGGTGACCGATGCCGCCGCCGAGTGGCTGCTGTTGCAGGACCTGCGCAGCGGCGACGTCTGGAACGTGGCTGCGGGCCTCGGTGCGGCCCCGGTGCGCTACCGCGTGAGCCACGGCCAGGGCACGACGCGCATCGAGCATGCGTGGCGTGACCTGGAAGTGAGCGTCACCTGGTGCGTCGACCCGGCGCTGGCGGTCAAGCAGGTGCAGCTGCGCATCGTCAACCACGGCACCCGGGCGGCGCGGCTGCGCGTGCTGGCGCTGGTGGAGTGGGTCATCGGCGCCGCGCGCGGCGACCGGCAGACGCTGCGCACGGCGTGCGAGCCGATGTCCAACGCCGAAGGCGCCGCGGCCCAGGTGCTGCTGGCGACGCAGCGCGACGCGCACGCGGGCTTCGGCGGCGCCACCGCCTTCGTCGCCTGCCGCAGCGCGTCGAGCGAGTCGGGCCTGCTGGGCGAATGGACCTGCGACCGCCGCGAGTGGTTCGACGCGCGCGGCCGCCTGGTCGTGCCAGAGCGCCTCGAGGAAGGCGCCGGCCTCGGCCACGACCCGTGCGCGTCGGTGGCCGAGCCGCTGACGGTGCTGGCCGGTGGCGCGCAGGGCTGGACGCTGCTCGTGGGCTACGGCAGCACGCCCGCCGAGGCCCGCGCCACGGCGCGCCGCGCGCTGTGGGTCGATCCCGAAGCGCGCGTGCAGCAGGTGCAGCGGCATTGGGACGAGTTGCTCGGCGGCGTCACGGTGAAGACGCCCGATCCGTTGTTCGACGCGATGGTCAATCGCTGGCTGCTGTACCAGACCGTGGCCTGCCGGCTGTGGGCGCGCGCCGGCTTCTACCAGGCCGGTGGCGCGTTCGGCTATCGCGACCAGCTGCAGGACGCGCTGGCACTGGCCGGCACGCAACCGCAGATGCTGCGCGCGCAGATCGTGCTCGCGGCGTCGCGCCAGTTCGTCGAAGGCGACGTCCAGCACTGGTGGCACGCGCCCACCGGCGCTGGGGTGCGCACCCATTTCAGCGACGACCTGCTGTGGCTGCCGTTCGCCACCACGCACTACCTGCGCAGCACCGGGGACACCGCGCTGCTCGACGAGCCGGTGAGCTTCCTCGAGGGCCAGGCGATCGCGAGCGGCGCCGAGGACGCGTACTTCGTGCCCGCGCGCAGCGAGCGCCAGGCCTCGCTCTACGAGCACTGCGCGCGCACCATCGACCGCAGCCTGGCCGTCGGCTCGCACGGCCTGCCGCTGATGGGCACCGGCGACTGGAACGACGGCATGAACCGCGTCGGGCACCTCGGACGCGGCGAGTCGGTCTGGCTCGGCTGGTTCCTGATCAACGTGGTCGAGGGCTTTGCGCCGCTGGCGCGCGAGCGCGGCGACGACGCGCGCGCGCAGGCCTGGGAAGCGGCCGCGGTCGGCTGGCGCCTCGCGTTGCGCAGCCAGGCCTGGGACGGGCGCTGGTTCAAGCGCGCCTTCTTCGACGACGGCAGCCCGCTCGGCTCGCATGTCAACGACGAGGCGCGCATCGACCTGATCGCACAGGCCTGGGCCGTGCTGTCGGACGCGGCGACGCCGTCGCAGCAGGCGCTGGCGATGCAGTCGGCGGAGGAACTGCTGATCGACCGCGAGCACGGCCTGGTGCGGCTGCTCGACCCGCCGCTGGTGCACGCGCGGCCCGAGGCCGGCTACATCCAGGCCTATCCGCCGGGCATCCGCGAGAACGGCGGCCAGTACTCGCACGCGGCCGTCTGGACGCTGATGGCCCAGGCGCGGCGCGGCGAGCCGGACAAGGCGTACCGCAGCTTCGCGGCGGTGAGCCCGGCGCACCGCTCGCGCGAGCCGCGCCTGGCGGCGGCGTACCAGATCGAGCCATATGCCGTGGCGGGCGACATCTACTCGCAGGCGCCGTACGCCGGGCGCGGCGGCTGGAGCTGGTACACCGGCTCGGCGGCCTGGCTGCACCGCGCTGCGCTCGAGTCGATCTGCGGCCTGCAGTGGCGCGGCGAGCAGGTCGCCCTGTCGCCGTGCCTGCCCACGGCCTGGCCGCAGATCGAACTGCGCCTGCGCAAGGGCGGACTCGGCGCACGCCTGGTCGTCGCGCGCCACAGCGCGGCGGGCGCCGTCGCGGCGGCCGTGGCCGTGGCCGCGGGCGCCCGGCGCATCGGCACCGGCGAGTGGATCGCGCTGCCGCGCATCGAGCAGGGCGCCGTCTACCTGCTGGAGCTGACGCCCGCTGTCACGGCGCCGGCGCCCGAGCCCGACGTGCGGACCCGGGCTCACTGAGCCTAGCTCACCGAACCGGACGCACTGGAGCCGAAGCTACTCGCTGACGAGCTCGTCGGTGGGGTCGCTGCTGTCGTCGGAACGCACGAGCAAGACGCGCACGTGGTTCGTCGTCGCGCTTTCGGGCAGCACCACGAGCAGCCAGTCGCCGTCCTCGGGCACGCTCACCTGTGCGTTGAAGATCACCGTCTTCGTGCCCGCGACCGTCAGGCGCAGCCGGTAGCTGCCTTGCTCGACCTCGATCGAGTCGTCCCCGCTTTCGGGCTGGACCTCCTTGAAGTCGATGTTGCCGAGCTGCGGCGTGGCCGTGGCAATGTCGGCGGCGACTGGCGTCAGGTACACGTCGAACGACTGCGCGTTGACGGCCGCGTTGAGCACCCGCACACGGGCGTCGTCGCTGGTCACGCTCTTGTTGTACGGGTCGCCGATGATCATCAGCTCCACGCCCGTGCTGGCCGGCAGGGCCACCAGCGTGTACTTGTTGCCGCGGTCGGCGCTGAAGTTGGCGCTGGCGACCTCGACGTTGCCGGTGGCGGTGCGCAGCGAGTAGGTGTAGTTCTCGGTCGAGACGTCGTAGTACTGGCTCGCCGACTTGTAGGGCATGTCGGTGGCGCCGGACTCGTTGACGCCGTTGCGCTGCAGCGTGACGTTGGGTCCCCCCGGCACCGCGTGCACGAAGCGCAGCTTGGGGTCGGCGATGTCGGCCCGGTCGTCGAACGAGTCGTCGTCCGACCCACCGCAGGCGGCGAGCAGTCCGAGTGAAGCGACGCTGGCCAGAAGCAGGCGTCGTGCTGGAGAGTGGTTCATCGAAGGCCCTTTCGCAGTCGGTGGCGGATGCCTTCGTTGGCAAAGGCCGTGCCTGCCAGGCCGGCAGGCGTCATCGCGTGCGACGAACGAGCCTGCCGGTCAGAGTTGCCGCACGGGTTGCCCCTCGCGCCACGGCGCGGGCATGCGGATCAGGGCCTTTGTCCGCGTCTTGGCTCGGCCGGGTCCTGCGTGTCGACGTCACTGGCCTTCTTCGCCGGCGCGCCGGGTGTGTCCTTTGCGTCCTTCGCGGGCTGGCCCCGCTGGCGCGTCGCGGGCGCGGGTCGGGCGTCGTCGGTGCGCGGCTGGGGCGCAGCCACCACGGGCGGCGGGGCCGGTGGCTTTGCGGCCGGGGGCGGCGGACGCTGCGGGGCCTGCGGTATGGCCCTGCCGCGCGGCGGCTCAGTCTTGGCCTTTCCAGCCTCCGCCTCGGGCACCGCCGCTGCCGCGGGCCGCGATGCGGCGGCGGCCGGCGGGGCGCTGCGCCCCCTCGGCGCATCGGGCCTGGCATCTGCAGCCGGGGAGCGGGCAACGGGCGGCGCGACCGACGGCGCGCTCAGGACACGCGGCGGCTCCTTGGCGGGCGCGACCACCTTCACCTGGGGCGGTGCGACCGCGGCCGTTGCAGGCTTCAGCGCCTTGCGTGCGGTGTCGTCGAGCGGTTTGCCCGGCGTGGTGGCCAGCTGCGCCTCTTGCGCCGCGAAGCCCGGATGGGCCGGGGGCGGTGCGCTGCGGGCGATGACCGGCCGTTCGAAGACGCGCTGCGGCGGCTTCTCGGCCTGGGGCGCCGCACCCCGCACGCTCTTTTGCGTCGGCGCCACCGGCGCGGCGGCTGCCGCCGGGCGGTCGACGATCGCTTCCGGCGCAACACGCACCATGGCCTTCGATATCGGCTCCGACTGCACGAAGGTCGTCTTCGGCACCGCGACCACGGCACCTGGCACGCGCCGGTTGGCATAGACGATGTTGGTGACGTTGACGTTGTTGTAGACGTTGGTGATCACGGTGTTGTTGATCACGGTGTTGCTGCGGTTGACGTTCTCGAAGTAGCTGCGGCTGACCGGATAGGCCGGCCGATACACCTCGCGCGGTCCGAGCGGGAACCAGGCGACGCCGCCGATGCTGCCGCCGCTCGAGATGGTCAGCTGGAAGTTGTCGCCACCGATGAACACCACCAGCGCCGGGGCGTAGTACGCGGGCACGCGCACGGGTCCGGGCACCCAGCCCCAGCGCCCGTCGAAGTGGGCCCAGCGTCCGTAGTGGGATACCGCGAAGCCCCATGGCGCGTCATCGACCCAGGTCCAGCCCCAGGGATCGATCCACGCCCAGTGACCGTCGCGGTACGGCGCCCAGCCGGACTCGACGCGGCTGGGGAACCAGACGTTGCCGTAGCTGGCATCGCTGCGCCAACTGCCGTACTCGTCGAGATCCTGGTAGCCGATGACGTCCGGCGAGACATAGCGGGCCGACACCGAGCTGTCGTGGCGGCGGTCGCGGTCGCCGGCCCAGCGGTCGAAATCGTCGGCACGCGGCAGGCCGAACACCTGCGCGTCGCGCAGGCCCGTCCCGCCGAAGCGGTAGGCCTGGCCGGCTTCGATCCGGTAGGCGCCGTCGTCGCCGTAGGCCTCGCCTCGCCCGCTGCGCATGACGATCGTCGTCGTGTCGCGATCGGGGTCGACGCTGATCCGGTACACGCCGGGCTGCCGCAAGGTGAATGCGAGGTTCGGCGTATCGACCTCGAACTCCTGGTCGGGGCCGAGGCGGCGCACGCGCACATGCAGCGTGCCCTGCGTCAGCTGAAGCTGCGCGACCTGGTCGTCGAGGTTCAGCAAGGACACGCCGGTGCCGGCATCCATGCGGATCAGCGCACCGCCGATCTGGATCTCCGCCCGTGCACCCGCGTCGGACCACAGGCGGTCGCCGGTGGTCAGCGGCCGGTTGATCGACGCGCGATCCCACTCGTCCTCGCCGGCGGGCGAGAAGCTGATGGCCCCGGACAGGTATCCGAGGCGCGCGACGCGCGATGGCGGATCGGCGCTCGCCCAGCCGCTGAAGGCCAACAGCGCGACAGCGGCCACGAAGGCGCCGAAGCGGACGCGCAGAGCTTGCCTGTTCATCATGAAGTCACCTGCGAGAGAGTCAGACACATTGGCGGCGGTAACTCACCGCGCCCTGCCGCCGAAGACGAGCAGCGCGCCGCCCACGGCGATCGCCACCACGCCGCCCCAGACCGGCACATTGACCGTCTCCCGGTCCTTCACGACCAGCTTGAGGGGCCCGATTTGCGCCTGATGGGTTTCCTTCGTGTAGCTGAAGCCGCCGTACAGCAGTGCCAGCACGCCGGCCACGATCAACGCGATGCCGGCGATCTTCACGGCGTTCATTGCATTGCCCTGACGGCAAGGGCGGTGCGGATCTTCATGTTCTGTCTCCTTGGCGTGGTGCGGGACAAGCTCAGTCTGTGTCTCGCGACGCCAGACTTCTGTGCGCTATCGAACAGAGGCGCCTGTCCAGTTGATGTTGCGCAAGGATCCTCGGACGAGGCGACGCAAGACTTGGCACGAAGAACCAGTCATCGCCCAAAGCATGGGCATGCGCCGCGAAGGGGTGACGCAGAGCGCCCACCACCTTCGAGCGCTCGGGCTGATCCGCCATTCGCGCGGCCACATCCGGATCCTCGACCGCGAGGGCCTCGAGCGGCGGGCGTGCGAGTGCTACGCGGTCGTCAGCAAGGAGTACGCGCAACCGGTGCGCGTCGAGTTGGCCGCGTAGCCTGTCACGTCACTCGACGGTCACGCTCTTGGCGAGGTTCCTGGGCTTGTCGACGTCGGTGCCCCGAGCCACCGCCGTGTGGTACGCGAGCAGCTGCAGTGGCACCACGTGCAGGATGGGGCTGAGCGGGCCGTAGTGCTCGGGCATGCGGATCACGTGCATGCCCGGCGCGCTCTCGATGCGCGTGTCGGCATCGGCGAACACGTAGAGTTCCCCGCCGCGTGCACGCACCTCCTGCAGGTTGCTCTTCAGCTTCTCCAGCAGCTGGTCGTTCGGCGCCACCGTGACCACCGGCATCGCCGAGGTCACGAGGGCCAGCGGCCCGTGCTTGAGCTCGCCGGCCGGGTAGGCCTCGGCATGGATGTAGCTGATCTCCTTCAACTTCAGCGCACCCTCGAGCGCCACCGGGTAGTGCAGCCCGCGGCCGAGGAAGAGCGCGTGCTCCTTGCTCGTGAAGGCCTGCGACCAGGCGACGATCTGCGGCTCGAGCGCCAGCACGGCCTGCACGGCGGTGGGCAGGTGGCGCAGCGCCTTCAGGTGCTCGTGCTCCTGCGCATCGGTGAGCCGCCCGCGCACCTGGGCCAGTGCCAGCGTCAGCAGGAACAGCCCGACCAGTTGCGTCGTGAAGGCCTTGGTCGAGGCCACGCCGACCTCCACGCCGGCGCGCGTGAGGTAGGCGAACTTGCACTCACGCACCATCGCGCTGGTGGCCACGTTGCACACGGTCAGCGTGGTGGCCATGCCGAGCGAGCGGGCATGTTTGAGCGCGGCGAGCGTGTCGGCGGTCTCGCCGCTCTGGCTGATCGTGACGACAAGCGTGCGCGGGTGGGGCACGCTGTCGCGGTAGCGGTACTCGCTGGCGATCTCGACGGCGGTCGGGATGCCGGCGATCGACTCGAGCCAGTACTTGGCCACCGAACCGGCGTAGTACGAGGTGCCGCAGGCCAGGATCAGCACCTGGTCGACGCCCTTGAACGCGCTGTGCGCACCGTCGCCGAACAGTTCCGGGCTGATGCCTTGCACCGCGTCGAGCGTGTCGGCGATCGCCCGTGGCTGCTCGAAGATCTCCTTCTTCATGTAATGGCGGTACGGGCCGAGCTCGGCCGCGCCGCTGTGCGCCTGCACCACGCGCACCGGCCGATCTTCTTCATGCAAGGGACGCAGGGAGCCGTCGGCCTGCTTGCCGACGATCCAGTGCTTGCCCATCTGCACGTCGACGACGTCGCCCTCCTCGAGGTAGACGATGCGGTCGGTGACGCCGGCCAGCGCCATCGCGTCGGAGGCGAGGAAGGTTTCGCCGTCGCCCACGCCCAGCACCAGCGGCGAGCCCTCGCGCGCGCCGACCACGCGGTGCGGCTCGTCGCGGCAGAACACCGCGATCGCGTAGGCACCCTTCAGTCGCGTGACCGCCTGCTGCACCGCCTCGAACAGGTCGCCGTGGTACAGGTGCGCGACCAGGTGCGCGATGACCTCGGTGTCGGTCTGGCTCGTGAAGACGAAGCCCTTTGCCTCCAACTCGGCGCGCAGCTCGTCGTGGTTCTCGATGATGCCGTTGTGCACGAGGGCGATGCGCCCGGCCGCGTCGGTCGCGGCATTCGCCCCCGGCGAGAAGTGCGGGTGCGCGTTCATCACGGCCGGCGCGCCATGCGTGGCCCAGCGCGTGTGCGCGATGCCGGTGCCGGCGTCGAGCTGCTCGGCGGCCACCTGGGCCTGCAGCTCCGCCACCCGCGCCGTGCTGCGCGCGCGCTTCAGCACGCCGTCCTGGTGGACGGCGACGCCGCAGGAGTCGTAGCCGCGGTATTCGAGCCGCTGCAGGCCCTGGACCAGGATCGGAACGATGTTGCGCGCACTGACCGCGCCGACGATGCCGCACATGAACCGGCCTCCTCTGTGGTTGTGGGACGGGACTCTATGGCGACTGTGATGAAATCGGATTGCAAAAACTGCGCACAATCAGCTCTACAACGCGCACAATGCATTCCATGCAATCAAAGTTCATTGACATAGCCATCGATGAAACCGACGTGCGCCTCCTGAATGCGCTTCAGGCCGATGCATCGCTGCCCAACCAGGATCTGGCCGCCGCCGTGCACGTGTCGCCGGCGACCGCGCTGCGGCGCGTGCGCTGGCTGGTCGAGCACGGCGTGATCGAGCGGCGCGTCGCCCTGCTGGCACCGGCAGTCGTCGGCGGCCTGCAGGCCTTGGTCGAAGTGCAGCTCGACCGCCAGGGCGCCGAGCACCTCGACGCCTTCGAGGCCATCGCGGTGGCCGACCCGGCCGTTCAGCAGTGCTGGCGCGTCGCGCCCGGCCCGGACTTCGTGCTCGTGCTCTGGGTGGCCGACATGGCGGCCTACAACGCGCTGGTGCAGCGCCTGTTCACGCAGCACGCCAACGTGCGCAACGTGAAGACCTTCTTCGCGACCCGGCGCGCGAAGTTCGAGCCGGGCGTCGACGCCCGCGCGCTGCTCACCCCGCGCGCAGGATCGCCAGCCCCTTGAGGTATTCGCCCTCGGGAAAGAACAGCGTCGTCGGGTGGTCGGGCGCGGCCTCCAGGCGCGCCAGCAGCGCGCCGTCGACACCGGCATCGATGCCCGCGCCGGCCACGATCTTGTGGAACAGCTCGGCGCCGACACCGCCCGAGCACGAGAAGGTGAGCAGCAGGCCACCGGGCGCCAGCAGCCTGAGCGCCAGGCGGTTGATGTCCTTGTAGGCGCGCGCGGCACGCTCGGCGTGCGCGGCCGTCGGCGCGAACTTGGGCGGGTCGAGCACGATCGCGTCG
The DNA here is from genome assembly GCA_035539635.1 of Burkholderiaceae bacterium. Lineage (GTDB taxonomy): Bacteria > Pseudomonadota > Gammaproteobacteria > Burkholderiales > Burkholderiaceae_C > CADEEN01. The sequence continues at coordinate 885 of DATLIE010000391.1, read as the reverse complement.
TAGCTGGCGCCGGCCTTGAGTTGCTCGCGCAGGAAGGCGTTCACGTCGGCATCGACGCAGGTCGAGCGCGCGGCGTCGAAGCCGTTCAGCGCCACATGCGCGTCGACACGCGCCAGCGCCGGCGCCGACGAGTCCACGCTCGTCACGTGCGCCGCACCGCCGGCCAGCGCCGCGACGGAGAAGCCGCCGGTGTAGCAATAGCAGTTGAGCACCCGCTGTGCGCCGAAGCGCCGCACCCAGTCGGCAAAGCGCGCCCGGTTGTCGCGCTGGTCGAGGTAGAAGCCGGTCTTGTGGCCTTCGGCCACGTCGAGCGTGAGGCGCCAGCCGTGTTCGCGGATCGTCACCTCGGTCGCGCCTTCGCCTCGCAGCCAGCCGGTGGTGGCGGCCAGGCCCTCGAGACTGCGCACGCCCGAGTCCGAGCGCTCGTACAGGCGCGTGCAGCCGGTGGCCGCGAGCAGCGCGTAGGCGATGACGGCCTTCCAGCGCTCGGTGCCGGCCGACAGGAACTGCGCCGACAGCGTGTCGGCATAGCGGTCGACGATCAGGCCGGGCAGCCCGTCGGCCTCGCCGTGGATCAGGCGCACGCCGTCGCTGGCCACGGCCAGGCGCGCGCGCAGCGCGACCGCCGCGGCGATGCGGCGCTCGAAGAAGACCGCGTCGATGCGCTCGCCCTCGTCGAAGCTCCAGGCGCGCACGCGGATCTGCGAGCGCGCGCTGAACGCACCCCAGGCGAGGAACTGGCCCTCGTGCGACTCCACGCGCACCGTCTCGCCGCTGTCGCCGCCGCCCTTGTCCACGCTGCCCGCGAACACCCAGGGGTGGCGCTTGAGCAGCGAGCGCTCCTTGCCCGCCCGCAACCGAACCGTCTTCATGGCCGCCATTGTC
>DATLIE010000390.1:0-14224 GCA_035539635.1 Burkholderiaceae bacterium | reverse complement strand
ACGTGGTCAACCGCGTGCTGCTGCTGGGGCCTGACATCCTGCCGCTGTTCTCGTCCGACGAGTTCGTCGAACGCGGCGCCACGTTGTCGGCCGCGGGTCGGCAGCACGCCGGTCCGCTGGCGCTGGTCGAGCTGCAGAACGGCGACGCGCCGCCGAGCCACGTGGCGGGCACGCGCAACTTCTGGGCCGTGACGCGCTACAACTGGTCGAGCTACTACGCGATGGCCGTCATCGACCTCGGCGCCGCGGTCGCCGAACGCCTGCCGCAGCAGTTCGCCGCGGCGTCGACAAGCCGCTGACGATGCCGGCGCACCGCGTCTTCGTGTACGGCACGCTGAAGCAGGGTTTCCGCAACTTCCACGTCAACCGCGGCACGCGCATCGGCCGCGGGTTCGTCACTGCGCAGGCCTATCCGCTCTACATCCTCGGGCCGTTCGGCCTGCCCTGGCTGGTGCACGAGCCGGGCCGCGGCCACCCGGTGGTCGGGCAACTGTTCGAAGTCGACGCGGCTGGGCTGGCCGAGATGGATTGGCTCGAACGCGTGACCGACGCCGACTGGTACACGCGCCGGCCGCTCGACGTGCGGCCGCTCGAAGGCGGCGCGCCGCTTGCGGCCGTGGCCTACTTTGGCAGCGCGGCCCGTCTGGCCAGCGAGACCGTGCACCACGGTCCGCTGGCCGAGTACACGGACGTGCACCAAGCGCTCTACCGCAAGCACCTCTAGCCGCCGAGCGCGACTCGACTAGCTGACCAGCGCGCGCACCCAGTCCGGCAGCGGCACCGACTTCTGCGCCTTGAAGTCGGTCCACACCGTCTTGCTGCCGCCCTCGGCGTAGATCACGCCCGGGTGCTCGGTGCGCTCGAGCGTGATGTAGGTGTCGAAGCTCGAGCGCCCCGGGTTCGCGACATAGTGCTTTGCCAGGATGTCGCCCGGGAACTCGAGCTGGCGCAGGAAGTTGCAGAACGCATTGACGATCACCGGGCCGGTGCCCTGCGGGTCCGGTGGGCCGCCGACCTTGAACAGCCATTCGAGGCGCGCGATCTCGAGGTAGCGAAAGTAGATCGTGTTGTTGACGTGGCCCATCGCATCCATGTCTCCCCAGCGGATGGGGATCACCATCTCGTGGGTCAGCTTCTTCTCGGCCGGCACCTCAAACCGCATCGTCCGTCTCCAGGCCCAGGTGGCGCGTCAGTCGGCGCACCTGCGCCTCCAGGGTCTCGATGCGCGCGAGCAGATCCGCATCGGGAGCCGATGGCGTGGCGGCGACGGGCGCCGCCGGCAACAGCGGTGCACCGCACAGCAGCTGCGCCCAGCGCGCCTCGCGTTCGCCCGGCGCGCGGGGCAGCTTGACGACGCGCGGCGGCTCCTTCGCGGCCAGTTCGTCGAGGAAACCTTCGACCGACGAGACGTCCGCGAACCGGTGCAGGCGTTCGCTGTGCAGGCGCAGCTCGGCGGCGGTCTGCGGCCCGCGCAGCGTCAGCGTGGCCAGCAGCGCCGCCGCCTGGGACGGCACGCCGAGCGCACGCGCCGCGTTGTGCTCGAACTTGACGACGCGGCTGCCGCTGGTTTCGAACACCAGCGAGAGTGCCTTCAGCCCCTCGATGGCGGCCAGCACCTCGGCGTCGCCGGCGTTCATCACCGGCTCGCGCGCCGTCTTCTGGTTGCAGCCCGCCACCAGGGCGTTGAGCGAGAGCGGGTAGGTGTCGGGCACCGTGGCCTGCTTCTCGACCAGCACGCCGAGCACGCGGGCCTCGAGGAGGGTCAGTTCACGCAAGGTTCAGAGGGCCTGACCGTCGTCGGCCGAGATCACCGCGCCGTTGACGAAGTGGCTCTCGTTGGCGCACAGCATCATCAGCACCGCATCCAGGTCGGCCGGCTGGCCCACGCGCTTGCGCGGCATCGCCTGCACCATCTTCTGCCCGGCCTCGGTCTGCCAGACATGGTGGTTGATCTCGGTGTCGATGTAGCCGGGGCAGATCGCGTTGACGTTGATGCCGAAGCGGCCCCACTCGAGCGCCATCGCGCGCGTCATGTGCACCACGGCCGCCTTGCTGATGCAGTACACGCCGATCTGCGGCATCACGCGCAGACCGGCCATCGACGCGATATTGACGATGCGCCCGCCGGTGTAGGTGCCCGGCGCCTCGCCCTTGCTGCGCGCGATCATGCGCTTGGCCACCTCCTGCGCGACGAAGAAGGCGCCGCGCGCGTTGGTGGCCATCACGTCGTCGTAGTCCTCCGGCGTCACGTCGGTCAGCTTCTGCGTCGAGCCGATGCCGGAGTTGTTGACCAGGATGTCGATCGGGCCCATCTCGGTTTCGGCGTGCGCCACCGCAGCGCGGATGCTGGCCACGTCGGTCACGTCCATGCCGACCACATGCGCGTCGCCGTCCGCGGCCTCGAGTTCGGCGCGCAGCGTCTTCAGGCGCTCGATGCGCCGCGCCGCCAGCACCACGCCGGCCCCGGCGGCCGACAGCACCTTGGCGAACTGCGCGCCCAGGCCGCTGGACGCGCCAGTGACGAGCGCCACGCGCCCGGACAAGTCGATGCTGTACGCCATGAGGACTCCCCTCTACAAATCTGCATTTCACGATAGCACGTCACTCTAGAATCTTGCGCATGAACGCCAAAGAACTTGTCGCGAAGTACGGCCCGCGCGAGGCGATGGACTACGACGTCGTGATCGTGGGCGGTGGCCCGGCGGGCCTGGCCTGCGCGATCCGCTGCAAGCAGCTCGCACAGTTCGAGGGCAAGGAGATCTCGGTCGTCGTGCTCGAGAAGGGCAGTGAGCCCGGCGCGCACATCCTGTCCGGCGCGGTGATGGACCCGCGCGCGATCACCGAGCTCTTCCCCGACTGGAAGGCGATGGGCGCGCCGCTCAAGCAACGCGTCAGCAACGACGAGGTGCTTTTCCTCACCGAGGGTGGCGCGAAGCGCACGCCCAACTGGCTGGTCCCCGATTGCCTGCACAACGGCGGCAACTACGTCATCAGCCTGGGGGCGGTGACCAAGTGGCTGGGCGAGCAGGCCGAGGCGCTGGGCGTCGAGATCTTTCCGGGCTTCGCGGCCGCCGAGGTGCTGTTCGCCGACGACGGCACGGTGCTCGGCGTGGCCACCGGCAACCTGGGTGTCGGCAAGGACGGCGAGCCGCACGACGGCTTCCAGCTCGGCATGGAACTGCGGGCACGCTACACCGTGTTCGCGGAAGGATCGCGCGGTCACCTCGGCAAGCAGGTCATCCAGCGCCATCGCCTCGACGCCGGGCGCGACCCGCAGAGCTATGCGATCGGCGTCAAAGAACTGTGGGAAGTGCCGGCCGACAAGGCCAAGCCCGGCCTCGTGGTGCACACCGCCGGCTGGCCGATGGACAACGAGACTTACGGTGGCGGCTTCCTCTACCACCTCGAGGGCAACCGGGTCACGCTCGGCTTCGTCACCGGCCTCGACTACCAGAACACCTGGCTGTCGCCCTTCGAGGAGATGCAGCGCTGGAAGACGCACCCGTCGATCCGTGCCCACCTCGAAGGCGGCAAGCGCATCGGCTACGGCGCGCGCGCGATCACCGCGGGCGGCCTGCTGTCGCTGCCCAAGCTGGTGTTCCCCGGCGGCGCGCTGGTCGGCTGCGATGCCGGCACGCTGAACGCCGCGCGCATCAAGGGCAGCCACGCCGCGATCAAGAGCGGCATGCTGTGCGCCGAGGCCATCTGCGAGGCGGTGTTCAAGCACGACCGGCGCCACGACGAACTCAAGTCCTACCCCGAGGCCTTCGAGAAGAGCTGGCTGCACGACGAGCTGAACCAGGCACGCAACTTCAAGCAGTGGTTCAAGAAGGGCAACTGGGTCGGCATGCTGATGACCGGCATCGAGCACTGGCTGCTGCCGCGCCTGGGTATCAAGAGCCCGCCCTGGACCGTCCACCGCACCCAGCCCGACCACGTGCGCCTGAAGCCGGCCGTCGAGTGCGCGCGCATCGACTACCCGAAGCCCGACAACGTGCTGACCTTCGACCGCCTGTCGTCGGTGTTCATCAGCAACACCAACCACGAAGAGAACCAGCCCGCGCACCTGACGCTGGTGGACGCGAAGATCCCCGTGGGCATCAACCTCGCACGCTACGCCGGCCCCGAGAGCCGCTACTGCCCGGCCGGCGTCTACGAGTTCGTCAAGAACGAGGACAGCAGCGACCGGCTGCAGATCAACGCGCAGAACTGCGTGCACTGCAAGACCTGCGACATCAAGGACCCGACGCAGAACATCGTCTGGGTCACGCCCGAGGGCGGCGGCGGACCCAACTACGACGGCATGTGACGCGCACTTGGCGCGCTACAGCGTGCCGGGCGGGAACAGGCGCGGCAGGAACAGCGCCACCGCCGGCCAGACGATCAGCAGCGCCAGCACGCCCAGCATCGGCATCAGCATGATGAACGTATCCTTGAGCACGGTGTACATGCGCACCTTGGCCACCGCGCAGGCCACCAGCAGGCACAGGCCGTAGGGTGGCGTCACCAGGCCGAAGGCCAGCGACACGATACCGATCATCGCGAAGTGCACCGGGTCCAGGCCACCGGCCTGCGCGATCGGCTGCAGGATGGTGCCGACGATGATGATCGCGGGGATGGCGTCGAGAAAGCACCCCACCACGAGGAACACGCCGGCGATGAAGAAGCCGGTGGTCGTCGGCCCCATCTGCCAGGCCTGCACGCCGACGAGCAGCGCCTTGGGGATCTGGTAGTAGGCAAGCAGCCAGCCGAAGGCACTGGCGGTGCCGACGCAGAACAGCGCCACCGCCGACAGGCGCCCAGTCTCGCCCAGCGCCTCCATCAGGCGTTTGAAGTTGACCTCGCGGTAGATGAAGATCGACAGCGCACCGGCATACAGCACCGCGATGCAGGCCGACTCGGTGGCGGTGAACCAGCCGAAGACCTTGCCGCCGATGATGATGAAGGGCGTGAAGAGCGCCGGCACCGACACCGCGAGCGCCTTGAACACCTCGACCATCGTCGCGCGTGCATAGGTCGGGTAGCCGCGTGCCTTGGCGTACATGTGCACGGTGGCCATCTGCACCAGGCCGATGAGCAGGCCCGGGATGATGCCGGCCAGCATCAGCGCGCCGATCGACACCGTCAGCACGCCGCCCCAGACGATCATCAGGATCGACGGCGGAATGATCACCGCCAGCACCGCCGACACCGCGGTGATGGCCACCGAGAAGCTGAGGTCGTAACCTTCCTTGGTCTGCGCCTCGATGAAGATCTTGCTCTGGCTCGCCGCATCAGCGGTCGACGAACCCGACACGCCGGCGAAGAAGATCGACAGCACCACGTTGATCTGCGCCAGCCCGCCGGGGAAATGCCCGACCAGCGCGCGCGACAGCCGCACCAGGCGGTCGGTGATGCCGCCCACGTTCATCAGGTTGGCTGTCAGCAGAAAGAACGGCACCGCCAGCAGGATGAAGGAGTTGTAGGCGTTGAAGGTCTCCTGGATCAGGCCCTGCGGATCGAGCCGGTCCTCGATGATGTAGATCGGCAGGCAGGCCAGGCCGAGCGCGAACGCGATCGGCACGCGCAGCGCCATCAGGAGGAAGAAGATGCCGAAGAGGATGAGTGCCGCGGTGGAGGGGTCGAGCGTGGCGCCGCTCATGCCGCGGCCCCGTCATCGTGCGGCTCGAGGCCGGCCAGCACGCGCACCGCGTCGACCAAGCGTTCGCCCTGGAACAAGACCCACATCGCACCAGTCACCGGCCAGGCGATGTGGATGGTCCACAGCGGCAACTCGGCCAGTTCCGAGAATCGCTTCCACGCGAAGCGCGTGAACTCGAAGCCCCACCAGAGGAAGGTGACAGCGAACACGAGGACGGCCAGGCCCGAGGCGATGTCCAGCAGCGCACCCGCGCGCGGCGACAGCGTGGGCCACACGTCGACCTCGAAGTGCAGCTTCTCGCGCACGGCGAGCATCGCGCCGAGCATGATCATCCAGACGAGCAGAAAGCGCGCCATCTCCTCGGTCCAGATGTAGCTCGGTATCAGCGCCGTGTAGCGCGAGAAGATCTGCAGGCTCACCGGCAGGATCAGGATCGCCACCGACGCGGCCAGCAGCCACGAGAGCACCCTGCCCGCCCCGGCGGCGAGCGCACGATAGAACCGCACCGGAGCGCGCCTACTTCAGCGCGTTGATCTTGGCGAAGATGGCGTCGGCGCCGATCTCCTTGGCGTAGGCCTCCATCACCGGGTCGGCCAGCTTCTTCATCGCGTCGCGGTCGGTGAATGGCACGCGCTTCAACTTGCCGGCCTTCTCGAGGGTGTCGAGCTTGGCGGTGTCCTCCGCGCTCTCGATCTGGCGCCCGTAGGCCCCGGCCTCCTTGCCCGCCTTCAGCACCGCGTCCTGAAGGTCCTTCGGCAGCTTGGCGAAGGTCTTGCCGGAGAAGCAGATCGGCCGGATCGTGATCGCGTGCTGCGTCATCGCGAGCTGCGGCGCGACCTCGTAGAACTTCATCGCCTCGACGCCGGCCGCCTCGTTCTCGCCGGCGGCGATGACGTTGTTCTGGATCGCGTTGTAGACCTCGTTGTAGGCGATCACGGTCGGGCTCATGCCGATCGCCGAGAAGGTGCGGCTCCAGATCGGCGCGCCCTGCACGCGCACCTTCAGTCCCTTCATCTCGGCCAGGTTGCGCACCGGCTTGTTGACGAAGATGTTGCGCGTGCCGCCGCCGGCATAGCCGATCAGCAGCACTTCGGCGTTCTTCGCCACCTCGTCGGCCACGGGCTTGAGCAGGTCGGCGTCGAGCACCTTGTTCCAGTGATTCAGGTCGCGGAACAGGAACGGCGCATCGATAAAGGGCGCGGCCTTCGCGAAGGTCGACATGTGGGCCGGCGAGACGATGCCGTAGTCCACTGCCTTGCCCTGGGCCATGTACTCGAAGTACTGCTTCTCGAGGCCGAGTTCGCTGTTGCGGTGCAGGACGAAGTTGATCGGCTTGCCGTAGTACTTCTTGACCAGCTCCTCGAACTTGAGCAACGCGCGATTGAAGGCGTGCTCGTCGTTGAACTGAACGGCGCCGTGCAGCGTGATCGCCTGGGCGTGCGCCGTGTGGACCCAGGGCGCCGAGAGGGCGCTGCCGGCGGCCAGCGCACCGATGAACTGTCTGCGTTCCATGGCTGTCTCCTCGTTGTGGGGCGCAGCGTACGCAGGGCAGTGAAACGATGCACTAGGGTTGCACCCGAAGGCGCAGCGTGAATTCCGTCAGGTGGGAGCCGCTCAGCGACGCCAGCCGCGCTCGCGGGCGGCGCGCTCCGCCGCGGCATCCAGCGCCTCGCCCGCGATGCGCGCATCCACCGCCTGCAGCAGCGTCGGCGGCAACGCCGAGGCGGCCTGCCGCATCGCGCCGGGCGGCGCGGGTTCGGCGCGGGCCCAGTGCTGCAGCAGCCACGCATCGCCTTCGCGGCAGGCCAGGCCGGCCGCGCGCTCGAACGTGAACGTGCGGCAGTAGGCCCCGCCTCGGTCGACGAAGCTGAGCTGCACGGCCACGCCGCCGCCACCCTCGCCGGCCAACTGCGACGACAGCGCCTGCGCCACCGGGCCGCGCGCCACCAACGACCCGGCGTGCGGCTCGAACGGGCCCGCGTCCGCCCCGAGCCATGTGCGGCCGAGCCAGACGCCCAGCAGCAGGCTGGCCGCCATGCCGCCCCATTGCCACCAGGCCGGGGCCATGCGGCCCGTGCGAGCGGGTGCGCCCGGCGCGTGCGCGCGCTGTATGCGCACGGTCTGCAGGTCCACCACCGGTGCCACGGGCACGGCGCCGACCAGCTGCTGCAGCGCAGCCGGCACGGGATCGTCGAGTTCGGCGGCGAGTCCGTGCTGCAGGCGCTGACGCAGCTGCGTCATGCCGCGCACCCGCTCGGCCAGCGCCGGGTCTTCCTGCAAGGCACGCTCGACGGCCTCGCGCTCGGGCGGGTCCAGTTCGCCGTCGGCGTAGGCCATCAGGCGCTCGTCGGTCATCGGGTTCATGGCCGCACCTCCACGGCAGGCGAGAGCATGGCCTGCAGCGCGTCGCGCGCGCGCGCCAGGCGACTGGTCAGGGTGCCGATCGGAATGCCCAGCACCTCGGCCGCTTCCTTGTAAGGCAGGCCCTCGACCAGCACGAGGCCGACCACGGCGCGCTGGTCGTCATTGAGGGTGTCGAGCGCCTTGCGCAACGCCAGCGCCTCGATCTGGGCGTCGGTCGTCGCCACGCCGACCGTCGCGCCCTCCTCTTCGGGCACGAAGGTCTGCCCGCGCCGCTCGCGCGCCCTCAGTTCGTCGATCCACGCGTTCTGCATGATGCGAAACATCCAGCTGTCCACCCGGGTGCCGGGCTGCCATTGATCCAGGTGCTTCAGCGCGCGCTCGACGGCCGTCTGCACCACGTCGTCGGCGTCCTCGCGCGAGCGCGTCAAGGTACGCCCGAAGCGCCGAAGGCGGGGCAGCAGGCCGGCGATCTGGCGCCGGAGCTCGTCTTCCGTGGCGTTGGCCATGGATACAGATCACAACGTGAGGGCAGCGGATTTTCTTCCATGGTTCGCTCGTTATCCTGATCGAGATGCCTCGCACCCGACTGCTGCCATTGATGATCGCCGCCGCCGCGCTGCTCGCCGCGCCGGCGCAAGCCCAGCTGCGCCTGCCGGGCGGGCTCGGCAGTCTGCCCGGCGTGCCGGCGGTCACCGCGCCGCTGCAGGCACCGTCGCGCCTGCCCGAGCTGGTGCCGGGCGACGTGCCGCTGCAGTCCCTGCGTCGGCGTGCGGTCGACAGCCTCCTGACCCGCCAGGCGGCGCAGGTCGAAGCCGATCCGGCCGGCGAGCCGGTGCGACGCGGCGAGCTGATCGTGCTCTCGCCCACGGCCGCCCTGCTCGCCGCCGCCCAGGCACAGGGCTTTCGCGTGCTGCGCGAACAACGCTTCGAACCGCTGGACCTGCGCGGCGTCGTGCTCGCGCCGCCCGCGGGCCTGTCGACGCGCGAAGGGCTCGAGCGCCTGCGCGCACTCGACCCGTCGGTCGAGGTCGACTACCAGCACCTGTACACGCGCAGCGGCGAACTCGGGCCGGGCCGCGCCGCGTCGGCGCCCGGCCCCGACGCCCCGGCCTCGCGCCGCGTCGGCCTGATCGACGGCGGCATCGACCGCGCGCACCCGGCACTGCGTGCGGCACAGGTGCAGGTGTCGGGTTGCGACGGTGTGCCCGCACCGAGCCCGCACGGCACGGCGATCGCCTCGCTGCTGGTGGGCCGCGACGCGGCCTTCGCCGGCATGCTGGCAGGCCGCACCACGCTCTACGCCGCCGATGTCTACTGCGGTCTCGAGGCGGGCGGTTCGGTCGAGAGCGTCGTGCAGGCCATGGCCTGGATGGCGCGCGAGCAGGTGGCGGTCATCAACGTCAGCCTGGTGGGCGCGCCCAACCGCCTGCTCGAGCGCGCCGTGCTTGCGCTGGCCGAACGCGGCCACCTCGTGGTCGCAGCGGTGGGCAACGACGGCCCGAACGCGCCGCCGCTCTACCCGGCCGCGTACGCCCAGGTCGTCGGCGTCACGGCGGTCGCGCCATCGCGCCGCGTGCTGCCCGAGGCGGCGCGCGGACCGCACGTGGCCTTCGCCGCGCCGGGCAGTGAACTGGCGGTGGCGCAAGCGGGCTCGACGTCGTACGCGGTCGCGCGCGGCACCTCGTTCGCTGCCCCGTTTGTCGCCGGCCTGCTCGCCGACGAACTGCCGACGCCCGACGCCGCCGCAGCGCGGCGTGCCCTGGCGCGCGTGGCCGAGCGTGCCACCGACCTCGGCGAGCCCGGCCGCGACCCGGTGTTCGGCTGGGGGCTCGTCGGCGAGCAGGCGCGCAACGCACCGAGCCGGGTCCAGGCGATGCGCCGCGGGCGGCCCTGAGCGCGCGATCCAACTGCAACAAGACGCAAGTCCGCGCGTCGCCAGGGATCAAAGCGCACACGGGGCCCGTTGTGATGAATGTGGAGGCCGGATGGTCCGGCGCTCGACACCACAACGGAAAGGGACCGACGTCATGAAGACCACCCAACGACTCGCACGCACCTCGCTCACCGCCGCGCTGCTGGGCGCCGCGCTCGCGCTGCCCGCGCATGCCGGCCTGCTCGGCGGCTCCGGCAATCTGGGCGGTGGCCTGGCCGGCGGCCTCGGCCCGCGCGGGCTGGACCTCGCCGGCTCGGGCCAGGGTGCCGCGCAGGGCGACCTGCGCGCCCGCCGCGCTGCCGAACAGGCCCGGGACAAAGCCGCCGACGGCGCGCAGGCGGGGGCCGACAAGGCCCGGGCCGGGACCGACGCCGCGACACAACGCGCGCAGGACGCGCGCGGCGCGCTCGGCGAGCGCGTGCGCGACACGGCGTCGCGCACGGACGGCGGGGCCAGCCTGGGCGGCACGGCCTCGCGCCAGGACGGCGTGACGGCCATCGGCGGCAACGCCGGCGGGCAGTTGCAGCGCCACCCCGCCGAGGCTGCGACGCCGGCGCCGGCAGCCACGGAGACCGCGTCGCCGACGCCGGCACCCGCGGCCACGCCGAAGCGGCCGGTCGACGCGCAGGCCAACGGCAGCGCGCGGGTGTCGCGCAGCGAGCGCACCGTCAACGCCGAGGGCTCGGGCAGCGCGTCGGTGCAGCGCTGAGCGTCGCTAGACGTCGAGCGTGAACACCTCGGCGTGCGCGCGCTCGTCGGCACTGTGGCCGGCGAGCGCGCGGTCCCACTCGGGGCCACCGGCACCCTGCACAGGGCGCAGGCCGCTCGTCATCAAGGCCACCTCCTCGGCACCGGCGTCGATGTTGGCCACCAGTTCGCGCGCGGCCGTGAACATCAGCGCCAGCCTCGGACCGGCAGCCTCGATCAGCACCAGGTAGCGCGCGGCCTGCTGCAGCACCGTCGCATGGTGCGCCGCAGGCCGCTCGATGCCGAACCCATGACCCATGCCGCGATCATGCGCCGATCAGCGCACGCGTGCCAGCATCCGCACGCCGGGGTCGCGCCAGATGTCGTCGGGGCTGATGTAGTTGTCGCGCCGCACGAAGCGCACGCCGACCGCGCGATAGCACTCGTCGACGAGCTCCGAGCAGATGAACTTGCGGTCCTGCGTGCGACGACCGATGCGCAGCGCGATGCGCGCGGCGATGCGCAGGATCTCGAAGTTGTCGTAGGGCTTGGTCAGCAGGTCCATGCCGAAGCTGATCGCCTGACGCGCCTGCGCGTCGGCCGGTGCGGGTTCGACACGCCCGATCACGATCTGGCCGCGGTACGGCCGGCGCCGGCCGTGATAGTCGCGCAGGTATTTCGAGATCGGCACCAGGCGCACGCCGATGCCGGTCTCGCTTTCGAGGATGAACAGGCGCTGCAGGTGGTCGTCGCGGTAGACGATGCCGACATGGCTCCACACGGAGCGCGTGAAGCGCTGGATCAGACCCGAGAAGACATACGAGCCGGAGCAGAACACGAGGTCACCTGAACGCAATTCGTCGCGCACCGCCTCGTATGGGCGCACCGGCAGGCGCGCGATCTCGCGCTTGGCAATCGGGTCGGCCATGGCGGGCGACTGTAGCGGCGCGACACGCGTTCCTGCGCTGCTACACTGACCGCGCCAGGAGAGAGCAGACCCTTGCCACACGGAGGGCCTGCCGCCGACGGCGCAGGGGGCAACCCCGAACGCTCAGGCAAAAGGACTGGCAAGCGCCGGCTGCAGGCCGGCGCCACCTCACTGGAGAGAGGCGGTCGTCGCAGGCCGCCCACCGAAGGGGCAAGCGGCAGGAGCCAGGAAGGCGCCGGCCGCCAATCTCTCAGGTAAAGCGGACAGCGGGGCCTGAATCGAGTAAACCATCGACTGCGAAGCCGATGGTTCGAACGGCCCCCGGGAGAAGACCATGTCCGCCGAGCTACTGCGCACCCCGCTGCACGACCTGCACCTCGAACTGGGCGCCAAGATGGTGCCCTTCGCCGGCTATGCGATGCCGGTGAACTACCCCGGCGGCATCATTGCCGAGCACCGCCACTGCCGCGAATCGGCGTCGCTGTTCGACGTGTCGCACATGGGCCAGTTGCGCCTGGTGGGCGACGACGCGGCGGCCGCGCTCGAGACCCTGGTGCCGGTGGACGTGGTCGATCTGGCCGTGGGCAAGCAGCGCTACGCCCTGTTCACCAATGCCTCGGGCGGCATCCTCGACGACCTGATGATCGCGCGGCGCGAGCGCGACCTGTTCGTCGTGGTCAACGCGGCCTGCAAGGAGGCCGACACCCGGCACCTGATGACGCACATCGGCCACCGCTGCCAGGTCGTCCCGCTGCCGGACCGCGCGCTGCTCGCGCTGCAGGGCCAGCATGCGGTGCAGGCGCTGCAGCGCCTGGCACCGGGCGTCGAGGCGCTGGTCTTCATGACCGGCGGCACGTTCGCGATCGGCGGCGTGGACTGCTTCATCACGCGGTCGGGCTACACCGGCGAGGACGGCTTCGAGATCTCGGTGCCGTCCGACTCGGCAGTGGCACTGGCCAAGGCCCTGCTCTCGCAACCCGAGGTCAAGCCCGCGGGGCTGGGCGCGCGCGACACGCTGCGCCTCGAAGCGGGCCTGTGCCTGTACGGGCACGACATCAACGAACACACGACGCCCGTCGAAGCGGGACTCACCTGGGCCATCCAGAAGGTGCGCCGTCCCGGTGGTGCGCGCGCCGGTCACTACCCGGGCGCCGACAAGATCGCCGGCCAGCTCGCCAACGGCGTGCAGGTCAAGCGCGTCGGCCTGCTCGGACTCGAGCGCATCCCGGTGCGCGAGGGCGCGGTCCTGGTCGATGGCCAGGGCCACAAGCTCGGCCATGTGACCAGCGGCACGCTCGCGCCGACCGTCAACCAGCCGATCGCGATGGCCTACCTGGCCGCCAACCACGCGATCGCCAACCACGAGGTCTACGCCGAGGTGCGCGGCAAGCGCCAGCCGATGCGCGTGGCCGCCCTGCCTTTCGTCCCGCCCGGCTACCACCGCGGCTGAGCCGTCCCACCCGCCCCTTCCCACAGGCACAGGAGATCCGACCCATGACGACCATGTTCACCCCCGACCACGAGTGGATCAACATCGAGGATCACGAGGCCGCCGTGGTCGGCATCACGCTGCACGCGCAGGATGCGCTGGGCGACGTGGTGTTCGTCGACCTGCCCCAGGTCGGCAAGACCTACAAGAAGGGCGAGGTCGCCGGCGTGGTCGAGTCGGTCAAGGCCGCCGCGGACCTGTACATGCCTGTCGAGGGCGAGGTGGTCGAGGTGAACGAGGCGCTGCGCGCCGACCCGGCGCTGGCCAACCGCGATCCGATGGGCGAAGGCTGGTTCTTCAAGGTGCATGTGACGCACATGGAGCAGTTCGACGAACTGATGGACCACCCGTCGTACGACAAGCTGCTGAAGTCGCTGTGACCCGCCCCTGACCTTCCTCCCTTCCGGTTCCGTCCCATGCTGAAGTCCGCCACCCAGCCGCTGCCGGCGCTGGAAAACGCCATCGAGTTCCGCGCCCGCCACATCGGCCCCGACGAGGCCGACGAGCGCCACATGCTGTCGGTGATCGGCGCCGCCTCGCGCCGCGCGCTGATCGAGGCCGTGGTGCCGCGCTCGATCGCGCGCGCGCAGGCGATGGCCCTGCCCGCGCCGGTGACCGAAGCCCAGGCGCTGGATGAACTGCGCGCCGTGGCAGCGCAGAACAAGGTCTACAGGAGCTTCATCGGCCAGGGTTACCACGGCACGCACACGCCGGGCGTCATCCTGCGCAACATCCTCGAGAACCCCGCCTGGTACACCGCGTACACGCCCTACCAGGCCGAGATCTCGCAAGGGCGCATGGAAGCGCTGGTGAACTTCCAGACCATGGTCTGCGACCTCACCGGCATGGCGATCGCCAACGCCTCGATGCTCGACGAGGCCACCGCCGCCGCGGAGGCGATGACGCTCGCCCGGCGCAGCGTCAAGAGCAAGAGCAACACCTTCATCGTCGCCGGCGACTGCCACCCGCAGACGATCGAGGTGATCCGCACGCGCGCGGCGCCGCTGGGCATCGAGGTGCGCGTCGGCTTCGCGCCCCAGTTGATGCAGGAGCACGACTACTTCGGCGTCATCGCGCAGTACCCGTCCACCTCGGGCCTGATCCACGACCTGAAACCCTACGTCGAGACGGCGCATGCCCAGGGCGCCGCCTTCATCGTCGCGGCCGACCTGCTGGCGCTGA
>DATLIE010000389.1:0-3799 GCA_035539635.1 Burkholderiaceae bacterium | reverse complement strand
CGCCCGGCCGCCCGAAGCCGCTGGGCGCCCCCTCGGGGGGCAGCGAGCGAGTGCGAGCGTGGGGGCTTCATGTCAAAAGCAAAAAAGCCGCACAGCAGGCTGTGCGGCTTTCATCGGGGTGGGGTCGGACGACGACTCACGGCGCCGATTATGCGCCGCGCCGGACGCCGTTGAAGAGCGGCCGTGGGCCGGTCGCCACACCCGGCGTCAGGCGGCCTTCTTCAGCAGCTTGACGGCCTTGAGCACCTCGTCCACATGGCCGGCGACCTTGATGCCGCGCCACTCGGCGCGCAGCACGCCCGTGGCGTCGATCAGGAAGGTGCTGCGCTCGATGCCCTTGACCTTCTTGCCGTACATGATCTTGTTCTTGACCACGCCGAACATGTGGCAGAGCTTCTCTTCGGTGTCGGCGATCAGCTCGAACGGCAGCTCGAGGTTCTGCTTGAACTTCTCGTGCGACGCCATGTTGTCGCGCGACACGCCCAGGATCAGCGCGCCGGCCTTGACGAAGTCCTTGTAGCGGTCGCGGAATTGCATCGCCTCGGTGGTGCAGCCGGGCGTATGGTCCTTGGGATAGAAGTACAGCACCACGGCTTGGCCGTGGAAGGTCTGCGGTGAAACCTTCAGGCCGCCGGTGGCAGCAGCCTCGAACTCGGGGAGGGGCTTGTTGATGGCTGGCGTCATGAGGAGCGGCGGATGACCCTGTGTGCCTGCGGCGGCAAGCTCAGCCTGTGATTATAAAGGCCGGGCCGATGCGCCTTAGGGGGTCGGCCACAGGTCGGGGCGATCGGCGTGGACTCAAGAGTGCGCCGGCGGGGCACGCCCTCAGAGTAGCGCCGCGACCACCGAGCGGCCCTCGGACGCGAGCACGTTGTAAGTGCGGCAGGCGGCGCCGCTGTCCATCGTCTCCAGGCCGACGCGGGCCTCGATCAGCGCGCGGTACAGCCCCGGCGACGCGAAGCGCAGGCGCGCGCCGCTGCCGAAGATCACCAGTTCCGGCCGCAGCGCCAGCACCTGCTGGAAGTGCTGCTCGTGCAGCGACTCGAAGTCGACCGCCGACCAGGCCTGGACTGTCCCGCGCCAGGGCACTATCACGCTGCCTTCGTGGCGCTGCCCGTTGACCCACACGGCCCCGGGATCGTGGCGCGAGATCGCGTTGGTGCCGGCGAGGCTGTCGGGCTGGAATTTCATGGCGCTGTGGTCAAATTCTAGGTTCCGCACCGACGCAAGTGACGCCGTGAAGCCTGTTCTCAAGTCCAGCAAGCTCGCCAACGTGGGCTACGACATCCGCGGGCCGGTGCTCGACAAGGCCCGTCAGATGGAGGACGAGGGCCAGAAGATCATCAAGCTGAACATCGGCAACATCGCTGCGTTCGGCCTCGAGCCGCCGGACGAGATCGTGCAGGACATGATCCGCAACCTGGGCACCCAGGTGGCCGCCGGCTACACCGACAGCAAGGGCCTGTTCGCGCCGCGCAAGGCGATCGTCCACTACACGCAGGAAAAGCACATCCCCGGCGTGACCGTGGACGACGTGTACCTCGGCAACGGCGCCTCCGAGCTGATCGCGATGAGCATGAATGCACTGCTCGACGCCGGCGACGAGGTGCTGATCCCGTCGCCCGACTACCCGCTGTACACGGCAGTGGTGTCGCTGTCGGGCGGCACGCCGGTGCACTACCGCTGCGACGAAGGCGCGGGCTGGCTGCCGGACATCGCCGACATCAAGGCCAAGCTGACGCCGCGCACCAAGGCGATCGTCGTCATCAACCCGAACAACCCGACCGGCGCGCTCTACCCGGACGACCTGCTGCGCGACATCGTCGAGCTGGCGCGCCAGCATCAGCTGATCGTCTTCGCCGACGAGATCTACGACAAGACGCTGTACGACGGCGCCACGCACACCAGCATCGCGTCGCTGGCCGACGACGTGCTCACCGTCACCTTCAACGGCCTGTCGAAGAACTACCGCAGCTGCGGCTACCGTGCCGGGTGGATGGTGGTGTCGGGCGACAAGCGCCATGCCCGCGACTACATCGAGGGCCTAAACATGCTGGCCTCGATGCGCCTTTGCGCGAACACGCCGGGTCAGCTCGCGATCCAGACCGCGCTCGGCGGCTACCAGAGCATCAAGGACCTGGTGGCGCCGGGCGGGCGCCTGGCGCGTCAACGCGACCTGGCCTACGAACTGCTAACGCAGATTCCGGGCGTGAGCGTCGTCAAGCCGAAGGCCGCGCTGTACATGTTCCCGCGCTTGGACGCCCGGCTCTACCCGATCGACGACGACCAGCAGTTCGCCTACGAGCTGCTGGCCGAGGAGAAGGTGCTGATCGTGCAGGGCTCGGGCTTCAACGTGCCCGACAACCAGCACTTCCGCGTCGTCTTCCTGCCGCACACCGACGACCTCGCCGAGGCCATGGGCCGCATCGCACGCTTCCTCGACCACTACAGAAAACGTCACTCGTCATGAAACCGATCCAGGTCGGCCTGCTGGGCATCGGCACCGTCGGCTCGGGCACCTTCGCGGTGCTCGCGCGCAACCAGGAAGAGATCCGGCGCCGTGCCGGGCGCGGCATCGAGATCGCCGCGGTGGCCGACCTCGACACGGCGCGCGCCGAGAAGATCGTCGCCGGCCGCGCCAAGGTGCTGTCCGATGCGCGCTCGGTGATCGCCGACCCGTCGATCGACATCGTGGTCGAGTTGATCGGCGGCTACGGCATCGCCAAGTCGCTGGTGCTCGAGGCCATCGCCGCGGGCAAGCATGTCGTCACCGCCAACAAGGCGCTGCTGGCGGTGCATGGCAACGAGATCTTTGCCGCCGCGCGCGACAAGGGCGTGATGGTCGCGTTCGAGGCCGCGGTGGCGGGCGGCATCCCGATCATCAAGGCGCTGCGCGAGGGCCTCACCGCCAACCGCATCGAGTGGGTGGCGGGCATCATCAACGGCACCACCAACTTCATTCTGAGCGAGATGCGCAGCAAGGGCCTGGACTTCGGCACGGTGCTGAAGGAGGCGCAGCGCCTGGGCTACGCCGAAGCCGACCCGACCTTCGACATTGAGGGGGTCGACGCCGCGCACAAGGCGACCATCCTGTCGGCGATTGCCTTCGGCGTGCCGGTGCAGTTCGACAAGGCGCATGTCGAAGGCATCACCAAGCTGCAGGCGGTGGACATCCGCTACGCCGAGCAGCTCGGTTACCGCATCAAGCTGCTGGGCATCACGCGCCGGCGCGAGCATGGGATCGAGTTGCGCGTGCACCCGACGCTCGTGCCGGCCAAGCGCCTGATCGCCAACGTCGAGGGGGCGATGAACGCCGTCGTGGTCCAGGGCGACGCGGTCGGCACGACGCTGTACTACGGCAAGGGCGCCGGCGCGGAACCGACGGCCAGCGCGGTGGTCGCCGACCTGGTCGACATCACCCGCCTGGCCACCGCCGACCCGGACCACCGCGTGCCGCACCTCGCATTCCAGCCCGACGCCATGGCCGACACGCCGATCCTGCCGATCGAGCAGGTGACGACGGCCTTCTACCTGCGCCTGGTGGTGGCCGACGAGGCCGGCGTGCTGTCGAGGATCACGACCATCCTGGCCGAGCACGACATCTCGATCGACGCGGTGCTGCAGCGCGAATCGGCCGAGGGCGAGCGCCAGACCGACCTGATCATTCTGACCCACGATACGGTCGAGGGCCGGATGCGCGAGGCGCGGGCGAAGATGCAGGCGTTGCCGACGGTGCTGGCGCCGATCGTCTCGATCCGCAAGGAAGAGCTGGCCTGAGCCCGATGCGCTACGTCTCGAC
>DATLIE010000388.1:0-8585 GCA_035539635.1 Burkholderiaceae bacterium | reverse complement strand
GGGCGCTTGAGCGTGACCGCGGCGTTGACCGCCAGCATCAGGTCGGGGGTGGCGACGTAGCCCTCGGAGCCTTGGAACTTCATCGGGTCAGTATAGGGGCGCCCCTATAATCCGCCGCTGCACTTTCAGGCACCCCCAACTAGACATGAAGCGCGCGCTGATCTCCACCGTCCTGCTCGCCAGCCTCTCCTTCCTTGCCCAGGCACAAGGCGCCAAGCCCGGCGACCCGAAGGAGGGCGAGAAGAAGGCCGCCATGTGCATCGGGTGCCACGGCATCAAGGGCTACCAGGCCAGTTTCCCGGAAGTGCACAAGGTGCCGATGATCTCGGGCCAGGGCGGCAAGTACATCGCCGCGGCGCTAAGTGCCTACAAGAAGGGCGAGCGCAAGCACCCGACGATGCGCGGCATCGCCGTGTCGCTGACCGACCAGGACATCGCCGACCTGTCGGCGTTCTACGAGACGCACGGCGGCCAAGCCGCGGCAGTGCCGGAGCAGGCGCCGGCGGCCAAGGCCGACGTCGCCAAGCTCTTCGAGAAGGGCGCCTGCGCGTCCTGCCACGGCGCCAACTTCAACAAGCCGATCGACGGCAGCTACCCGAAGATCGCCGGCCAGCACGCCGACTACCTGTACGTAGCGCTGAAGGCCTACAAGACCGAAGGCAACGCCAACGTCGGCCGCGGCAACCCGATCATGGCCGGCATGGCCAAGCAGTTCAGCAACGCCGAACTGCGCGCGATGGCCGAGTACCTGGCCGCGCTGCCGGGCGAACTGCGCACCATCAAGGAAGCTTCCTTCCGCTGACCCGCGCCGGCCGTTCTTCATCGGCCGCGAGGTCGTCGAGGATCGGGCAGTCCGGACGCTCGTCGCCGTGGCAGCAATGCGCCAGGTGGGACAGCGTGCGCTGCATCGACTGCAGCGCCGCGATGCGGGCCTCGAGGCCGTCCACATGCTGCAGCGCGATGCGCTTGACCTCCGCGCTTGAGCGGCGCTTGTTGCGCCACAGCGCGAGCAGCGCGGCGATCTCTTTCGTGTCGAAGCCCAAGTCGCGCGCGCGCCGGATGAAGCGCAGCAGGTGCACCGTGGTCTGGTCGTACTGGCGGTAGCCCGACTCGCTGCGGCGCACGCCGGGCACCAGGCCCAGCGACTCGTAGTGCCGGATCATCTTGGCCGACACGCCGCTGGCGCGCGAAGCCGCGCTGATGTTCATGCCACTGCCTGCGTTCACTCGACTCCCCTCCAGCGCCGCAGCAGCAGCGCATTGCCGACCACGCTGACGGACGACAGCGCCATCGCCGCGCCGGCGATCACCGGCGTCAGGAAGCCGAGCGCCGCGGCCGGGATGCCCACCACGTTGTAGACGAAGGCCCAGAACAGGTTCTGCCAGATCTTGCGCGTGACGGCGCGCGACAGCGCCAGCGCTTCGGGCACCAGGCGCAGGTCGCCGCGCATCAGCGTCAGGCCGGCGGACTCCATCGCCACGTCGGTGCCGGTGGCCATGGCCAGGCCCACGTCGGCGGCCGCGAGCGCCGGCGCGTCGTTGATGCCGTCGCCCACCATCGCCACCTTCTCGTGCGGCGCCAGCCCCTGGCGCAGCGCGGCCACCACCTGCGCCTTGTCGCCGGGCAGCACCTCGGCATGCACCTCGTCGATGCCCAGGCGGCGTGCCACCGCCTCGGCCGCACCGCGGTTGTCGCCGCTGACCAGCACGCAGCGCACGCCCTGCGCGTGCAGTGCCGCAACCGCCTCGGCGGCTTCGGGCTTGGCGGCATCACCGAAGGCGAACAGCCCGCGCACCGTGGACGTGCCCGCATCGACCAGCCACGAGACGCTGTGGCCGTCGGCGCGCGCGCGTTCGGCCGCCGCGGCCAGCGCGGCGGTGGGTGCGGCGCCGATCTCGTCGAGCCAGCGCGAACTGCCCAGGCGCAGCGCGCGGTCGCCCACATCGCCCTCGATGCCACGGCCGGCGACGGCGCGCAGCCCGCGGGCGGCCCGCGCTGCCACGCCACGCGCGGCGGCGGCGTCGAGCACCGCGCGCGCGAGCGGGTGCTCGCTGCCGGACTGCAGCGCGGCGGCGTCGGCCAGCAGGTCGCCGTCGCGCTCGCCCTCGGCGGCGACCAGCAGGGCCAGGCGCGGCTTGCCTTCGGTCAGCGTGCCGGTCTTGTCGAAGGCCACCACGCGCACCTGGCGCATCGTCTCCAGCGCCTGCGCATCGCGCACCAGGATGCCGCGCGACGCCGCGAGGCCGGTGCCGACCATCAGCGCGGTGGGCGTGGCCAGGCCGAGCGCGCAGGGGCAGGCGATCACCAGCACCGCGACCGCGTTGACCAGCGCCGCTTCCCAGTCGCCGACGGCGAAGCCCCAGCCGAGCAGGGTCAGCGCCGCGGCCACCAGCACGGCCGGCACGAAGACCTCCGCCACGCGGTCGACCGTGTGCTGGATTGGCGGCTTCTTCGCCTGTGCCGACTCGACCAGGCGCACGATGCGCGCGAGCGTGGTCTCGGCGCCGACGGCGGCGACGCGCAGCACCACGAGGCCCTCGGCGTTGATCGCGCCGCCGGTCACGCGCTCGCCGGCCTCGCGCGCCACCGGCAGGCTCTCGCCGGTGAGCAGCGACTCGTCGAAGTGGCTGCGGCCTTCGATCAGCACGCCGTCGGTGGGCACGCGTTCGCCCGGGCGCACCACCACCTCGTCGCCCAGGCGCAAGGCCGACAGCGGCACCGTCTGCTCGACCCCGTCACGGCGCACGACCGCGGTGTCGGGTGCCAGCGCGCGCAGCGCGTCCAGCGCGGCCAGCGTGCGCCGCTTGGCGCGTGCCTCCAGCCACTTGCCCAGCAGCACCAGCGTGATCACGACCGCGGCGCTCTCGAAGTAGAGGTGCGGCATGGCGCCGTCGCGCGCGGCCTGCCACCACAGCGCCAGGCTGAGGCCGAAGGCCGCGCTGGTGCCCAGCGCAACCAGCAGGTCCATGTTCGCGCTGCGCGCGCGCAGCGCCTTCCAGCCGGCGCGGTAGAAGCGCGCGCCGAGCCAGAACTGCACCGGCGCGGCAAGCGCGAATTGCCACGAGGCGGGCAACATCCAATGCTGGTCGAAGATGTCGCCCAGCATCGGCAGCGCGAGCGGCGCCGACAACAGCACGGCCGCCACCACGCGCCAGCCAGGGTCGGCCGATCGGGCCGGCGCGGCCACGGCGCCGTCGGCGAGGGGGTGGGCCTCGTAGCCGGCCTGCTCGACGGCGGCGAGCAGCGGCGCCGCGTCGGTGCCCAGGTGCACCACATGGGCCCGCGCCGTGGCGAGGTTGACGACCGCCTCGCGCACGCCGGGCACCGCGCGCAACGCACGCTCGATGCGCGCGACGCAGGACGCGCAGGTCGTGCCCTCGATCGCCAGGTCGGTGCGCGTGAGCGGGACGGCGTAGCCCGCACGCTCGACCGCCTCGGCCAGCGCCGGCACGACGGCCGACGGTTGCAGCGCCAGCTGCGCCCGTTCGGTGGCCAGGTTGACGCTGGCGCTCGCCACACCCGGCACGGCGGCCAGCGCCCGCTCGACCCGCGCCACGCAGGAGGCGCAGGTCATGCCTTCGATCGGCAGGTTCAGTTGGATCAGGCCCGTCATGTGCCCACTCTAGACCTTGACATGATGGCAAGGTCTAGAGTGCAGGCATTGCGATGCAACAAGGAGCGCCCGATGACGATCGAACTGACCCTGCCCGACATGACCTGCGGCCATTGCGTAAAGACGGTGACGCAGACCGCACAGCGCCTGGACCCGCAGGCCCAGGTGCGCACCGACCTGGCCACGCACAAGGCGGTCTTCGAGACCCGGGTGGCGCGCGAGTTGCTAGAGAAGGCCCTGGCCGCCGAAGGCTACCCGGCCGCCGCATCGCGTTAACCCCGACGCAGGCGTGGCGCGGGGGCTGCCTACACTGCGCGCCTCGGTTCCGACAGGAGTTCTCCGACCATGCACCGCCTCACCCGCACCGCCCTCGCCGCCGCCCTGCTCAGCCTCGTGGCCGGCGCCTCGGCCCAGACCCTGCGCTTCGCCAGCCAGGGCGATCCGCAGACGATGGACCCGCACTCGCAGAACGAGTCGTTCACCAACTCGGTGAACCAGCAGGTCTACGAGTACCTCGTGCACCGCGACAAGCAGTTGAACTTCGTGCCCGGCCTGGCGACGTCGTGGGAGCAGGTGTCGCCGCTGAAGTGGCGCTTCAAGCTGCGCCAGGGCGTCAAGTTCCACGACGGGGCCACATTCAACGCCGACGACGTGGTGTTCTCGATCGTGCGCGCCCAGCAGCCGACGTCGCAGATCGCGGTCTACGCCAACGCGGTGGGCACGCCGAAGAAAATCGACGACTACACGGTCGAGTTCGACCTGCCCAAGGTCAACCCGATCTTCCTCGAGCACGTCCAGCCGCTGTTCATCATGGACAAGGAGTGGAGCGAGAAGAACAAGGCCACCCGGCCGCAGGACTTCAAGAACAAGGAAGAGACCCACACCGCGCTCAATGCCAACGGCACCGGCCCCTGGGTCCTGGTCAGCCGCCAGCCCGGCATCAAGACGACCTGGAAGCGCAACCCGAACTACTGGAAGCCGATCGAAGGCAATGTTCAGGAGGTGGTGTTCACGCCGATCGGCAACGACGCCACGCGCTCGGCCGCGCTGATCTCGGGCGAGCTCGACTTCATTCTCGATCCGCCGCCGCGCGACGTGGCCAAGCTGCGCAACACCGCCGGCGTCAAGGTGATCGACGGCCCGGAGAACCGCATCGTTTTCATCGGCATGGACCAGTTCCGCGACGAGCTGCAGTACAGCAACGTCAAGGGCAAGAACCCGTTCAAGGACCAGCGCGTGCGCCAGGCCCTGTACCAGGCGGTCGACATCGAGACGATGAAGAACAAGCTGATGAGCGGGCAGAGCTACCCCACCGGCGGCAACACGCCTTCGCCGAAGGCCTACTTCAACGACCCGAAGATCGAACAGCGCATGCCGTTCGACCTGGCCAAGGCCAAGCAGCTGATGGTCGAGGCCGGCTACCCGAACGGGTTCGAGGTGCAGCTCGACTGCCCGAACAACCGCTACATCCAGGACGAGGAGATCTGCGTCGCGCTGGCCGCGATGTGGGAGAAGATCGGCGTCAAGGTGAGGGTGCTGGCGCAGCCGCGCGTCACCTACTTCCCCAAGCTCGAGAAGTTCGACACCAGCATGTACATGCTCGGCTGGGGCGGCGCCGTCACCGACGCCGAGACCACGCTGACGCCGGTGATGCGCAACCTGGGGCAGGGCGGCATCGGCTCGTACAACTACGGCCGCAGCACCAACGCCAAGTTCGACGACCTGGCCGCGCGCTCGAGCGTCGAGGCCGACCCGGCCAAGCGCAAGGAACTCGTGCTGGCCGCGCTGACCGAGTGGAAGGAGCAGGTCCATACCATCCCGCTGCACCGCCAGGTCATTCCCTGGGCCGCGCGCAGCAACGTGAACGCGGTGCATCGCGCCGACAACTACTTCATGTGGGAGTGGGTCACCATCGCGAAGTAGTCCGCGGTCGGGTCACTAGACGGCGGCCTGCGGGCCGCCGTTTGTCATTGGAAGCGCGCCAGCATGCGCTCGAGCGCCATCGTGAAAGGCACCTGCATCATCGGCAGCGTCAGCAGGATGCCGAGCAGGCCGACGCCGAGCGTGACCGGAAACCCGATCGCGAACACGTTCATCTGCGACGCGACGCGCGAGATGATGCCCAGCACCAGGTTGACGAACAGCAGCATGCCGATCAGCGGCAGCGCGATCCACAGGCCCATGCCGAAGATCTCGGCACCCCAGGTCTGCGGCTGCATCGCGCGCAGGAAGGCGAAGGGCTCGCTGCCGACCGGGAAGGCGTGGAAGCTCTGCACCACGGCCACCACCACCAGCAGGTGCGCATTCATCGCGATGAACAGGAAGCCCACGGTGGTGCCGAAGAAGCGGCTGACCGCGGTGCCCTGGGCGCCGCTCGCGGGGTCGAAGAAGCCGGCGTAGTTCAGGCCCATCTGCAGGCCGATCAGCTCGCCGGCGAACTCGACCGCGGCGAACACGATGCGCACCGCGAACCCGAGCGTGACGCCGATCAGCAGGTTCTGCGCGATCAGCGCAAAGGCCAGCGGTGAGTCGAGCGGCACCATCGGCATGGTCGGCAGCGAGGCCTGGGCCGCCACCACGATCAGGAACGCCAGGCCGACGCGCACGCGGATCGGCACCGTGCGCTGGCCGAGCACCGGCAGGGTGGAGAACAGCGCGAGCACGCGCACGAAAGGCCAGACGACCGGGGCCAGCCAGGCGAGCAGCTGCGCCTCGGTGAACGAGATCACGGCCGGCCGGCGCAGGGCCGCTCCCAAGCGGCCGGCGCTCCCCTCGGGGGACGCGAGCGGAGCGAGCTGGGGGTCGTCATCCCACGGCTTGCGGAATCGACTGCAGCACACGCTGCAGGTATTCGACCAGCGTGGTCATCATCCACGGGCCGGCCACGGCGAGCACGGCCACCGCCGCCACGATCTTGGGCACGAAGGACAGCGTGGCCTCGTTGATCTGCGTCGCGGCCTGGAACACGCTGACCACCAGGCCGACGACCAGGATGACGATCAGCACCGGCGCGCTGACCATCAGCAGCATCATCAGGCCCTGCTGGCCGGCACCGAAGACGGTAGAAGCATCCATGGGAGAACCTTGTCTAGGTCGCGAACGAAGCCGCGAGCGAGCCGAGCAGCAGGTTCCAGCCATCGGCCAGCACGAACAGCATCAGCTTGAAGGGCAGGGCGACGAGCACGGGGCTCAGCATCATCATGCCGAGCGACATCAGCACGCTGGCCACGACCATGTCGATGATCAGGAACGGAATGAAAATCATGAAGCCGATCTGGAACGCGCTCTTCAGCTCGCTCGTCACGAAGGCGGGCACCAGCACCTTCAGCGGCACGGCCTCGCCCTTGACGTCGGCCGGCAGCTTGGCCAGCTTGGCGAACAGCATCACGTCGGCCTGGCGCGTCTGCTTGAGCATGAACTCGCGCATCGGGGCCTCGCCGCGCGTGAACGCCTCCTCGGCCCGGATGCGGTTCTCGCTGAAGGGCTTGTAGGCCTCGTCGTAGACCTTGTCGAAGGTCGGACCCATCACGAAGAAGGTGAGGAACAGGCTCAGGCCCACGATCACTTGGTTCGGCGGCGCGGCCTGCGTGCCCAGGGCCTGGCGCAGCAGCGACAGCACGATCACGATGCGCGTGAAGCCGGTCATCAGCAGCAGCACCGCCGGCAGGAAGCTCAGTGCGGTGAAGAACAGCAGGGTCTGGATCGGCACCGAGTAGCTGGTGCCTTGCGCGCCCTGGCCGACGATCAGCGGCAGTGACGGCGCGGCGCCCTGCGCCTGGGCTAAAGCCAGTGCAGGAACGGCCGATAGTGCCGATAGCGCGAGAGCGCGCCCGAGCGTGCTAGCGCGCATCGCTGTCGTCCCGCTTGCCCTGCAACCGACCCAGCAACTGCGCGAACGGCGCGGCCGCGGGAGGCGGGGGAAGCGTGCTCGTGTCGTCCTGCGGCGACATTTCGTGCAGCGTGCTGATCTGCTGCCCGGTCACGCCGAGCACGAGCCAGCGCCGCGACTCGCCGCGGCCGACCTCGACCGTGACTACACGCTGGTTCGGCGACAGCGGCAGCACCGCCACCGTCCGCATCAGGCCGTGCGCCGACGCACCGCCGGCCGGCGTGCGCTTGAGCAGCCACAGTGCCGCCGGGATCAGCGCGAGGATCGCGATGAACCAGAGGATCGAGGTGAAGACGGAACCTGCGGACACGCGATCAAGCCTTTGAGAGACGGCGCATGCGCTCGCTCGGCGTCACGATGTCCGTCAGGCGGATGCCGAACTTGTCGTTCACCACCACCACCTCGCCTTGCGCGATCAGGAAGCCGTTGACCAGCACGTCCATCGGCTCGCCGGCCAGGGTCTCGAGCTCGACCACCGAGCCTTGCGCCAGCTGCAGGATGTGCTTGATCGGGATGCGCGTGCGGCCGAGCTCGACCGTCAGCTGCACCGGGATGTCCAGGATCATGCTGATGTCGTTGCCCGAACCCGTGAGCCCCGGCACGGCCTGCGCGAAGTTCGCGAACTGCGCGGGTGCCACCTGTTCGACCTCGGTCGCCGCGGCCGGCTTGCTCTCGGCCAGTGCGGCGGCCCACTCGGCGGCCATCGCGTCGCCGTCGGCGGGGGCGGTGTTCTCAGTTGACATGCGAGTCTCCCAGCCAGCCCTGGTTGGAGCTGGAAATCAGTCGATCGATCTTGATCGCGTAGCGGTTGTTGGCGGTGCCGTAGGTGGCGTCGAACACGGGCACGCCGTCGACCTTGGCCTGGATCGCCGGGCTCAGGTCGAGCTCGACGAAGTCGCCCGGCTTGAAGGCCAGCAGTTGTTCCACCGTGGCCTGCGCGGTGGCCAGTTCGGCCACCAGGTCCACTTCGGCCGACTGGATCTGCGTCTTCAGCAGGTTGATCCAGCGCCGGTCGGGTTCGGCCGCGTCACCCTGGATCGTGCTGTACAGCACGTCGCGGATCGGCTCGAGCGTCGAGTACGG
>DATLIE010000387.1:0-3799 GCA_035539635.1 Burkholderiaceae bacterium | reverse complement strand
CTGCAGGATTGCGCAACCGCCGGCCAGCAGCGCCGCGAGCAGGACCAGGCCCAGGCGCGCCGGCAGGCGCGTCATTTCGACAGCAGCCGCATCGCTCCTTCGAGGCCGGCCAGCGTCAGCGGGAACATGCGCTGGTTCATCAGCTGACCGATGATCGCGATGCTCTGGCGGTACTGCCACACGCCTTGCGGCTCGGGGTTGATCCATGCGAACTTCGGAAACGCGTGCGTCAGGCGCTGCAGCCACTCGGCACCCGGTTCCTCGTTGTTGTACTCGACGCTGCCGCCGGGTTGCAGGATCTCGTAAGGACTCATGGTGGCGTCGCCGACGAAGACCAGCTTGTAGTCCCGGTTGTACTTGCGGATCACGTCCCAGGTCGAGAACTTCTCGGAAAAGCGTCGCCGGTTGTTCTTCCACATGAAGTCGTAGACGCAGTTGTGGAAGTAATAGAACTCGAGGTGCTTGAACTCGCTCTTGGCCGCGGAGAAGAGTTCCTCGACGCGGTGGATGTGCTCGTCCATCGTGCCGCCGACATCCATCAGCAACAGGACTTTCACCTTGTTGTGCCGTTCGGGCACCAGCTTGATGTCGAGCAGGCCGGCGTTGGCGGCCGTGCTGTGGATCGTGTCGTCCAGGTCCAGTTCGAGGTCGGACCCTTCGCGCGCGAAGCGGCGCAGGCGCCGCAACGCCACCTTGATGTTGCGCGTGCCGAGTTCCTTGGTGTCGTCGTAATCCTTGTAGGCGCGCTGGTCCCAGACCTTGACGGCGCTCTTGTTGCGCCCCGAGGCCTGGCCCATGCGGATGCCCTGCGGATTGACACCGTAGGCGCCGAACGGGGACGTGCCGCCGGTGCCGATCATGCGGTTGCCGCCCTCGTGGCGCTCCTTCTGCTCTTCGAAACGCTTCTTCAGCGTTTCCATCAGCTCGTCCCAGCCCATCGTCTCGATCTTCGCCTTTTCCTCGGGCGAGAGTTCGAGCTCGAGCGTCTTGCGCAGCCACTCGAGCGGCACGTCCTGCGTGAAGTCGGTCAGCAGCTCGACGCCCTTGAAGTAGGCGGCAAAGGCGCGGTCGAACTTGTCGAACTGCGCCTCGTCCTTCACGAGCGAGGTGCGGGCCAGGTAGTAGAACTTGTCGACCGTCGGGCCGCCCTCGTCGTCGATCACGCCGGCTTGGATGGCTTCGAGCAGCGTCAGGTACTCCTTCACCGACACCTTCAGCTTGGCGGCGCGCAGGGTGTAGAAGAAGTCGATCAGCACGATGGCCGAAGTATCCGGCAAACCCCGGGGGCTCGGAGATTGCGCTGGTCGCGGCGCCGCTTCTCGCGCACCATGGGGCCACCACGCTTCCGGGCAGCCCCATGACCATCGTCGCCATCATCCAGCAACCGCCCGTTCTGCTCGACCGCGCGGCCACGCTGGCCCGCGCCGTGCAGGCGGTCGCCGCCGCTGCCGCCGCGCAGGCCCAACTGGTGGTGCTGCCCGAGGCCTACGTGCCCGGCTACCCGTCCTGGATCTGGCGCCTGGCGGCCGGCCGCGACGGCGCGCTGATGGGCCAGTTGCACGCCCGGCTGCAGGCCCAGGCGGTCGACCTCGACGCCGGCGATCTGTCGCCGCTGCGTGATGCGGCCCGCACGCATGGCGTGACCGTGGTGTGCGGCCTGAACGAATGCGACCGGCGCCGGGGCGGCGGCACGCTCTACAACAGCGTGGTCGTCATCGGGCCCGACGGGCAGTTGCTCAATCGCCACCGCAAGCTGATGCCGACGAACCCCGAACGCCTGGTGCACGGGCTGGGCGACGCCTCGGGCCTGCGCGTGGTCGACACCCCGGTCGGGCGCATCGGCTGCCTGATCTGCTGGGAGAACTACATGCCGCTGGCGCGCTACGCGCTGTACGCGCAGGGCGTGGAGATCTACGTCGCGCCCACCTACGACAGCGGCGAGGGCTGGCTCAGCACGATGCGCCACATCGCGCTGGAAGGGCGCTGCTGGGTGATCGGCAGCGGCAGCGTGCTGCGCGCCGCCGATGTGCCCGACGACTTCCCGGCGCGCGCGCAACTGTTCACCGACCCGCAGGAGTGGATCAACGACGGCGACTCGGTTGTGATCGACCCCCAGGGCAAGCCGGTCGCGGGGCCGATGCGCCGCGAGGTCGGCATGCTGACGGCGGAGATCGACCTGGCCCGTGTCGCGCCGGCGCGGCGCACGCTCGACGTGGCCGGGCACTACGCG
Organism: Burkholderiaceae bacterium; assembly: GCA_035539635.1. Lineage (GTDB taxonomy): Bacteria > Pseudomonadota > Gammaproteobacteria > Burkholderiales > Burkholderiaceae_C > CADEEN01. Next base: position 1,569 of record DATLIE010000387.1, on the reverse strand, counting down.
CGACCGGACGTGTTCGAGCTTCAGGTGAAGCGTCAGCCGGAGACGCCGGTGCGCTTCGTCGACTCCTGATCCGCCGCGTCAGCGCGGCTTGGCGAGCTGCCAGTCCAGGTGCGAGCGCACGGTCGGCCACTCGGCCGCGGTGATGCTGTAGACCGCCGTGTCGCGCAGCGTGCCGTCGGCGCTGCGCGAGTGGCAGCGCAGGATGCCGTCGAGCTGCGCGCCCAGGCGCTCGATCGCGCGCCGGCTCTGCGTGTTCAGGCGATGGGTGCGGAACTCGACCGCGATGCAGTCCAGCGTGTCGAACGCATGCGCGAGCAGCAGGCGCTTGCACTGCGTGTTCAGCGGCGTGCGCTGGACCGACTTCGCGTACCAGGTGCTGCCGATCTCGACCCGCTTGTGGGTCGCGTCGATGTTCATGTAGGTCGTCATGCCGACGACCCGGCCCGAGGCGTCGAAGACCGTGAAGGGGCACATGGTGGCCAGGCCGAGCCGGCGCTCGACCTCGGCGGCCATGCCCTCGGGCGACGGCACGCTCGTGTACCAGAGCTTCCACAGCTGGCCGTCGCGCGCGGCGTCGCACAGCGCGTCGTGGTGCTCCTTCGACAGCGGCCGCAGCGTCGCGTGCGGCCCTTGCAGCGTGACCGGCGCCGGCCAGGCCATCAGCGGTTGTGCCTTTGCATGAAGACGAGCTTCTCGAACAGTGTCACGTCCTGCTCGTTCTTCAGCAGCGCGCCCACCAGCGGCGGAATCGCGACCTTGTCGTCCTTGCTCTGCAGCGCCTCGGCCGGGATGTCCTCGGCCACCAGCAGCTTGAGCCAGTCGAGCAGCTCGGAGGTCGAGGGCTTCTTCTTCAGGCCCGGCAGGTTGCGGATGTCGTAGAAACTCTTCAGCGCCGCGGCCAGCAACTCCTTCTTCAGGCCCGGGAAGTGCACGTCGACGATGGCGCGCATCGTGTCGGCATCCGGGAACTTGATGTAGTGGAAGAAGCAGCGGCGCAGGAACGCGTCGGGCAGCTCCTTCTCGTTGTTGCTGGTGATGAAGACGACCGGGCGGTGGACCGCCTTGACCAGCTCGCGCGTCTCGTAGACGTAGAACTCCATGCGGTCGAGTTCGCGCAGCAGGTCGTTCGGGAACTCGATGTCCGCCTTGTCGATCTCGTCGATCAGCAGCGCCATCGGCTGCTCGGCCGTGAAGGCCTGCCACAGCACGCCCTTGACGATGTAGTTGCGGATGTCCTTGACCTTGTCGTCGCCCACGCCGGCCAGCTGCGAATCGCGCAGGCGGCTCACCGCGTCGTACTCGTACAGGCCCTGCTGTGCCTTGGTGGTGCTCTTGACATGCCACTGCAGCAGCGGCATGCCCAGCGCCTCGGCCACCTGCTCGGCCAGCATCGTCTTGCCGGTGCCGGGCTCGCCCTTGACCAGCAGTGGGCGCTTGAGCGTGACCGCGGCGTTGACCGCCAGCATCAGGTCGGGGGTGGCGACGTAGCCCTCGGAGCCTTGGAACTTCATCGGGTCAGTATAGGGGCGCCCCTATAATCCGCCGCTGCACTTTCAGGCACCCCCAACT
>DATLIE010000386.1:0-2962 GCA_035539635.1 Burkholderiaceae bacterium | reverse complement strand
CGCACGATCTCGCGCCCGACGGCCGATCCCACCGTGCGCACCGCGCTCTTGGCCGCCATCTCGGCCAGGCCGTCGCGCTTGCCGCCGCGCGGGCCGGTGCTGCCGAACAGGATGTCCTTCAGGCCGCCCATCAGGCCGCTGTCGGCGCTGGCCGGCACGCCGCCCTTGGTCGCCGACGCGGCGGTGTCGGCCGCGGCTTCGGAGCGCGCCTTGAGCTTCTCGTAGGCCGAGTCCTTGTCGACCGTCTTCTCGTACACGCCGGCCACCAGCGACGAGGCGACCAGGGTCTTGCGTTCGCTGGCGTCGATCGGGCCGATGCGGCTGCCCGGCGGCAGCACGAACACGCGCTCGGTCACCGAGGGCCGGCCCTTCTCGTCGAGGAAGCTGATCAGGGCCTCGCCGACGCCGAGCTCGGTGATCGCGGTCTGGATGTCGAGCTTGTGGTTCGCGCGCATCGTGCTGGCCGCCGATTGCACCGCCTTCTGGTCGCGCGGCGTGAAGGCACGCAGCGCGTGCTGCACGCGGTTGCCGAGCTGGCCCAGCACCGTGTCGGGAATGTCGAGCGGGTTCTGTGTCACGAAGTAGACGCCGATGCCCTTGCTGCGCACGAGGCGCACGACGAGTTCGATGCGCTCGAGCAGCACCTTGGGTGCGTCGCTGAACAGCAGGTGCGCCTCGTCGAAGAAGAAGGCCATCTTCGGCTTGTCGAGGTCGCCGACCTCGGGCAGCGTCTCGAACAGCTCCGACAGCATCCACAGCAGGAAGGTCGCGTACAGGCGCGGCGCGTTCATCAGCTTGTCGGCGGCCAGGATGTTGATCACGCCCTTGCCGCCCGCGGTCTGCATGAAGTCGGCGATGTCGAGCATCGGCTCGCCGAAGAACCTGTCGCCGCCTTGCTGCTCGATCTGCATCAGCCCGCGCTGGATAGCACCGACCGAGGCCGCGCTGATGTTGCCGTACTCGGTGGTGAACTGCTTCGCGTTCTCGCCGCAGTACTGCAGCATCGCCCGCAGGTCCTTCAGGTCGAGCAGCGCCATGCCGTTGTCGTCGGCGATCTTGAACACCAGGTTCAGCACGCCGGCCTGGGTGTCGTTCAGGTCCAGCATGCGCGCCAGCAGCAGCGGGCCCATGTCGGACACGGTGGCGCGCACCGGGTGGCCCTGTTCGCCGAACACGTCCCACAACGTCGTCGGGCACTGGGTCGGTTCGGGCGCGGGCAGGCCGCGGTCCTTCAGGATCTTGGCCACCTTCTCGGGCAGCGCGCCGGTCTGGCTGATGCCCGTCAGGTCGCCCTTCACGTCGGCCATGAAGACGGGGATGCCCAGCGCCGAGAAGCTCTCTGCGATCTTTTGCAGCGTGATCGTCTTGCCGGTGCCGGTGGCGCCGGTGATCAGGCCGTGCCGGTTGGCCAGCCCGGGCAGCAGGTGGCAGGCGATGTCGCCATGCTGGGCGACAAGGATCGGCTCGGGCATCGAAGGGCTCCGTCGTGGCTGCGAACGGAGCCCAGTCTAAAGCCACGTCCCGCGGTCAAGGACCGCCGGTGGGCGGTTCGCGCCCGCTGATGATCACCTTCACCTGCTGGCCGGAGTGGAAGTCGATGCCCGTGACCACCACCGGGATGCTGCCCGCCGGCAGGGCAGCGATGGCCGCTGCGCGGCGCATCACGGCCCCGGCGCCGATTGGGGGTTCCCTGCCGGTGGCTGCCGTCTTCTTCGCAGCCGCCTTCTTGGCCGGCACCTTCTTCCCCGGCGCCTTCTTGGCGGCCTTGACGGCCGGCGTGGGCGGGTTTCGGCCCGCCACCGGGTGCCCTTGCAGGGCGGACGTTGGGTTCAAGTCGCGCATTGGATTCCTCCTCGTGGCGCCACCCCTGGCAGGTGAGCATTGTGGGACGCCGTGGCGCGGATGAACAGCCCCTTCGACGTCAGCGCTGCGCCGCGGTCTGGGTGGCCGTGGGCAGGCGGCGGGCGTGCTGCTCGGCCTTGTGCGCGCGCCACCAGTCGAGCAGGCGGCCGAAGTCGCCGCCGAAGCGGCGCTGCTTCAGCTCGTCCTGCCAGCGCACGCACTGGGCGCCTTCGGCGGCCGACAGCACGGTGTGCGTCGAAGCGACGTCGCAGGCCCAGAAGCGTGCCTCGAGTGCGTCGTCGGACAGCGTGGTGACCGGATTGCCGTGGGCCAGGCCGGAGCCGGCGATGCACAGCGTCGCGATGCAGGCGTGCAGCGTCTTCAGGCCGTGCCCGCAGTGCCAGTCGTTGGAATGGTTTCGCATGAGGTTCTCCTGGGTTCGATGAAGGGTTCAGCGCGATGGCGTGGGCGCGGCGCGCTCCCGGGTGGCGATCAGCGCGTGACGAGGAAGACGCGGCGCTCGCCCGCTTCCTCGAGCCGGTTGGCGTCGAAGGCGGCCAGGCGCAGGTCGCGGCCCTTGAGGAGCACCGGCGCGTCGGAGCTCACCTCGGCGTCGGCGCGCCGGGCCGGCTTTCCGCTCTGACACCCCCAGTTCTAGGCCCGTCGCCGCGCTCGCGGTAGGACGGGCGTAGGACCGCCCTGCGCAATCTCGGTCCCGGCGCGACACCTGCGCCGGCTTCAAAGGACCGACATGAACCCCAAGCTCCTGTTCCCGTTCACCGGCACGGCGCTCACCCTGGTGGCGACCGCGCTCGCCGCCAATGTCGTCGCCTGCGGCGGCCTTGACGAAGAGACCCGCCTCGCGCTGGACACCTCGCAGGCGCTGGCAGCTGCGCCCCCGGCGCCACTGCCCGGCCTGATCGCTTACGACGGCAGCCCGCTCCCGCCCGTGCCCGAGGCGGTGCCGGCAGACCCCGCCGCACGCACGCGCAGCGGCTATTACGCGCTGACCGAGCAGGCCACGGCGCTCGACTTCGAGCGGCGCGGCGACGTGGTCTGGATCGATGCCGCCTGCTGCGGCCTCGACGCCGCCGACTCGGTCCGCGGCATCGTGCAGGGC
>DATLIE010000385.1:0-5875 GCA_035539635.1 Burkholderiaceae bacterium | reverse complement strand
GTCGTGGTGCCACCACCACCGCCACCACCCTTGCTTCTGCACTCGCTGAAGGCGCGCCTCGGGGCCCTGATCGGCCCGCGCGACGCCGGCGCACCGCCACCCGACAAGGAGCTGCCATGAGCGCCCTGCCTCGCCGCATCGCGGTGCTCGGCGGCACCGGATTCGTCGGCCGCTCGCTGTGCGAACACCTGGTGCGCGCCAGCCGTGGCGGCAGCGACGTGCAGATCGTCGTGCCGACGCGGCGCGCCATGCATGCCAACGCCGTGCGCTTCCTGCCCAGCGTCGAGGTGCGCCCGCTCGATGTGCACGGCGACACCGCGCTGCTGCGCGTGCTGTCGGGCTGCGACGCGGTGGTCAACCTGGTGGCGATCCTGCACGGCAGCGAGCGCGAGTTCGAGCAGGTGCATGTCGCGCTGCCGCAGCGGCTGGCGCGCACCTGCGCCGCGGTCGGCCTGCGCCGCGTGGTGCATGTCAGCGCGCTCGGCCTCGGCCCGGCGGGTTCGGCCGAGCCGTCGCGCTACCTGCGCAGCAAGGCCGCCGGCGAGGCCGCGCTGCGCGCGGCGCCCGATCTCGATCTGACGGTGCTGCGTCCGTCGGTGATGTTCGGCGCCGGCGACCGCTTCCTGAACCTCTTTGCGCGCCTGGAGGCCGTCTTTCCGGTGCTGCCGCTGGCGGGCGCGCAAGCGCGCTTCCAGCCGGTGTGGGTGGAGGACGTGGCCGAAGCGATCGTGCGCTGCCTGCAGCGGCCGAACACGATCGGCCAGACCATCGAGTGCGCCGGCCCGGAGGTCCTGACCCTGGCCGAGCTGGTGCGCGCCGCGGGACGCTGGTCCGGCCATCCACGGCCGGTGCTGCCGCTGCCCGACGCGCTGGGGCGGCTGCAGGCGCTGGCCATGGAGTGCCTGCCCGGCCCGCCGCTGATGTCGCGCGACAACCTCGACTCGATGTCCGTGCCCAACGTCGCCGGTGGCGTGCTGCCCGGCCTGGACTGCCTCGGCATCGCGCCCGCCGCGGTCGGCACGATCGCCCCCGGCTACCTGGGCCACAGCGACGGCCGGCAACGCTTCGAACCCTTGCGCGCCGCGGCCGGCCGCTCGACACGCTGACCCCCTGAACCGATGCTGCCCCGCGCCTGCGGGGCAGGCAACGTCGCACATCGCCGATAGATTCGGGCTGTGCGAACGATGCGCGGGTGCCCCGCGGTCGTGAACCGACGGACCAGACGAAGCTCAGGGAGAAACAATGAAACAGTGGATCGCGGCGGCCCTCGTGGCCTTCGCCTCGGCAGCCCATGCCGGCGTGGCCTTCATCGATGGCGTGCTGCAGGGCAGCGACGGCTCGGCCAGCAACGCCTACGACTTCGGCACGCTCGACGGCACGCCGTCGACCCTGGCCGTCACCACCTTCGGCCTGCCGGGCAGCACGTTCGAGGAGTACGCCAACTTCACGATCGCCCAGGACTCCGCAGTGTCGGGCGTGGCCAACACCTACGAGCTGAGCTTCTTCGGCATCAACCTGCTGGACATCGACAACCTGCTGATCGAGGTCTGGAACCACTCGCACCCGAACGGCGGCGCGCTGCTCGGCAGCTTCTCGGGCAACAACGTCTCGACGGGCCTGGGCCTGCTGACAGCGGGCGACTACCACCTCGACATCAGTGGCAGCTTCGGTACCCGGGCCATCGGTGGCCAGTACTCGGTCTCGCTCGCCACCGTCCCCGCGGTCCCCGAGCCCAGCACCTATGCGCTGATGCTGGCCGGTCTTGGCGCCGTGTTCTTCGTCGCCCGCCGCCGTCGCGCCGAGCCCTGAGCGGGCGCTGCGACCTGTGACGAGGGCGACCCCAGGGGTCGCCCTCTTGCTTTGGGCCCCCGCCTCCTACACTGCGTGGCCATGAAGGTGTACCAGGTGGGGGGTGCCGTGCGCGACCGCCTGCTCGGCGTGCCGCACGGCGACCGCGACTGGGTCGTCGTCGGCGCCACGCCCGAGCAGATGCGGGCCCAGGGGTTCACGCCGGTCGGGCGCGACTTCCCCGTGTTCCTGCATCCGGCCACGCGCGAGGAATACGCGCTCGCGCGCACCGAGCGCAAGTCCGCACCCGGCTACCGTGGCTTCACGGTGCATGCCGACCCGTCGGTGACGCTCGAGGAAGACCTGCAGCGCCGCGACCTGACGGTGAACGCGATCGCCGAGGACGGTGACGGCCAGCTGATCGACCCGTTCGGCGGCGCGCAGGACCTGCGGGCCGGCGTCCTGCGGCACGTGTCGCCGTCCTTCGCCGAGGACCCCGTGCGCATCCTGCGCCTGGCACGCTTTGCGGCGCGCTGGCCGCAGTTCCAGGTCGCGCCGGCGACGCGCGACCTGTGCGCACACATGGTGGCCCAGGGCGAAGTCGACGCGCTGGTGCCCGAACGCGTCTGGCAGGAGCTGTCGCGCGGCCTGTTGGAGCCGCGACCCAGCCGCATGTTGGCGGTGCTGCGCGACTGCGGCGCGCTGGCGCGACTGCTGCCCGAGGTGGACGCGCTGTACGGTGTTCCGCAGCCGGCGGCGCATCACCCGGAGGTCGACAGCGGCGTGCACCTCGAGATGGTGCTCGACATAGCCGCGGCGTTGCAGACCCCGCTTGCGGTGCGCTACGCCTGCCTCGTGCACGACCTGGGCAAGGGCCGCACGCCGCGCGACGAGTGGCCGCGGCACATCGCGCACGAGGCGCGCAGCGTGAAGCTGGCCGAGGCCGTGGCCGAGCGCTGGCGCGTGCCCACCGACTGCCGCGAACTGGGTGCGGTGGTCGCGCGCGAGCACGGCAACATCCACCGCAGCGCCCCGCTCGGAGCCGCCGCGGTGCTGCGCCTGTTCGAGCGCTGCGACGCCCTGCGCCGGCCGCAGCGCTTCGAGCAGGCGCTGTGGGCCTGCGAGTGCGATGCCCGTGGCCGCGCCGGTCTGCAGGACAGCGATTACCCGCCGCGCCCGCGCCTCGCGTCGGCGCTGGCCGCCGTGCTGGCCGTCGATGCCGCCGGCGCGGCAGCCCAGGCCGTGGCGCGTGGCGCCAGCGGGCCGGCGATCGGCGACGCGGTGCGGCGCGCGCGCCAGGCAGCACTCGAACAGCACCTCGCTGCGGCCGGCTAGAGCCCAGGCGCTGCGGCTGCGGCCGACTTGTGCCACGATGCGCGTCACTGGGGTGGCGCGGCCATGAAGCTCGCTGACGGCATTCGCAAGCACGGCTTTCGCAAGTGGTACGAGCGCGAGTTGCTGCAGGGTCACGCGCATCTGGTGCTGACCTTCTGCAGCATGATCGGCGTCTTCGCCGGCCTCGAGGCGCTGCGATCGGCGCAAGACTTCGCGGACCAGGCGGTCGACCTGCTGGCGATCCTCGCCAGCGCGGGCATCGGCGTCTGGTCGTTGCGACGCTACCTGTACTTCCTGAACCACGCCGAAGCCACCGCCCACCAAGCCGACTGTCCACAGTGCAAGGCGTATGGCCGCTTCACGGTGGAAGCCGAGGACGGGCGGGAGGGCACGTTGCGCGTGTGCTGCAAGAAGTGCAGCCACCACTGGACCATCGTCGACTGAAGCCCGCGGCGCGTGAATTTCTGCCCGCGGCGGCGCGCACGGGCTTGCCCACAATCGACTCCCATCGAAGACAGCCTGGGAGATGCGAACGATGCGTCCGTCGAATGTCGTTGCCGCCGCAGTGATCGCCTTGCTCGGCCTGGCCGGCTGTGCCAGCCCGCCCTCGGCAGCGGACCGCGGCGCCCCCGTGGCGGCGGCCGCCGCCGCGCCCGCGAACACACGCGAAGGCGTGCGCGCCCAGTTCGCGGCGATCGCCGCCGACCGCGCGGCGCTCGATCGCCTGGTCGGCGCGCGCTACCCGCAACTCGCCGGCCGCAAGCGCGAACTGATGGTCGAGCAGACGGCCGCCATGTTCGCGTCGCCGCAGTTCGCCGACCGCGTGTACGACTTCGTCGCCCCCAAGATGCAAGGCCGCGGTGCGATGCCGCACGGCGCGCAGGCCGCCTTCCAGGCCGAGCTGCGCGACCAGGCGGCGGCGCTCGGTATGCAGCTGTCGCTCAAAGGCATGACGCGGCTGGGCGCAGGCGACCAGGAGCGCTTCGTGCGCCACGCCATCGGACTGCACCGCAGTGTCGACGCCGCCACCTGCCGCGCGCTGATCGACGGCAAGCTGCCCGCGACGCGGCAGCAGGAGATCGAGTTGCGCTACACCGCGGCGCGCAGCGACGATGAGTTCGCCCAGTCGCTGGCCCTGGGCCGGCGGGCGATGCAAGCCGAGCTGAGCGACGCACCGCCGGTGCCCAAACTGACGCAGGCGCAGGTCGATGCGGCACAGAAGGCCTGGGGCCGGGCCATCCTGGCGCGCGGCAAGGCGCCGGCGGACAAGGGCCGCTTCGATCGCGTGCGCGCCAATGCCGCCGAGGCCTCCGATGCGGACACCTGCTGGGTCACGCTGCAGTACCTGGAGGCAATGCTCGACCTGAAGGGCGCCGAGCGCCAGTGGCAACTGCAGTCCTACATGCTCGACACGGTGTCAGAGCAATAGGCCGACGCCGGCCGCGATGACGCTCAGCAGCACGCTGCTGGCCAGCGGCACAAAGACCTCGCGGCCTCGCCAGCGGAAGCTGAAGTCACCCGGCAGCCGGCCGAGGCCGATGTGCTTGAGCCAGTCGGCCAGCGCGTTGAACAGCACGAACGCGAGCAGGAAGATGATCAGCCAGCGCATCGGGTCTCAAAGCCGGTGGCTGCGGTCGCCACGAGCGAAGCCGATCGCATCGAAGGCGGGCACGCCCTTGACCAGGCCGAGCACCTTGAACAACTCGCCCATCTCGTGCTCGGCCACCAGCTTCTGGGCGGCGCCGAGCGCCGCCCAGTCGCCGCGCTGCTGCGCGCCGTGCATCGCCTCGCCGAAGCCGCAGTTGAGCAGGAAGTGGGCCTGCGAGGTGTAGCCCAGCACCTCGAAGCCTGCGTCCTGCGCCGCCAGCGCGATGGCGCTGAAGTTGACATGCGCCGTCAGGTCCTTCTCGCCGACGTCGGCCAGCGCGTCCGTGTCGGCGCGGTGGCCACGGTGGGCCATCAGCGTGCCGCCGCGCCGCTCTGGCAGGTAGTACTCGGCGTCGGGAAAGCCATAGTCGATGAAGAAGACCGCACCGCGGGCCATGCGCTCGGCGAGGCTGCGCACGAAGGCCACCGACTGCGGATGGATCTCGGTCGTCGTGTCCGGCACGAAGGGGGCAGCGACCGGTGGACGCAGCCCGGTCGGCCGGTCGGCGAACGCGAAGCGGCCGTCGCCGAAGGCCACGCCGCGCTCGAACCAGCGGTCGCCATCGAAATGCAGCAACTGCACCGGCATCGCATCGAGCACCTCGTTGCCCACGACCACGCCGGACATCGTCTCGGGCCAGGCGTCGTGCCAGCGCACGCGGTCGCCGAACGGCGCCAGCCGCTCGCGCTGGCGCGCGCGCAGCGAGCCCGACACGTCGACGATGCCGTAGCGGCGCACACGGTCCCCGAGCGCGTCCAGCAGCTGATGCGCCAGCGCACCGCTGCCGGCGCCGAATTCCCACAGCTCGTCGGTGCCGGTGGCCTCCAGCGCCTGCGCGACCTGGCGCGCAAGCGCGGCGCCGAACAGCGGGCTCATTTCGGGCGCGGTCGTGAAGTCGCTGCCGTCGGCCGGCGTCGCGCCGAGCACCGGCGCGCCACGGACGTAGTAGCCCAGCCCCGGTGCGTACAACGCAAAGGCCATGAAGCGGTCGAACGGCAGCCAGCCGCCCGCCGCCTCGATCGCACGCCGGATCACCCCGGCCAATACACTCTCACCCTCGCGCAGCGGCTGCATGCGCCGATTGTAGGAATGCCCCCTCCGACC
>DATLIE010000384.1:0-1843 GCA_035539635.1 Burkholderiaceae bacterium | reverse complement strand
CAGGTTGTTCAGGATCGCGCTGGCGTCGGTGCGCGTCTTCTCGTACTGCGTGATCAGCTGCTGCAGGCGCTCCTTGGTCTGCGCATCCTTGGTCGGCGCGAGGCGCAGCTCGGCGCTGCCGTTGAGCAGGCCGGTCGCGATCTCGCGGAACGAGTTCAGGTCCTTGCCGAGCAAGAACACGGCCTCGGGGCTCACGCCCTCGGTGGTCAGGAACTCGTTGGCGCTCTTGCCGATGCGCTGCGTCAGCATCACCAGCTGGCCCACCGCCGAGAGTTCGCCCGGGCTGGCTTCCTGCTGAAGCTTCAGCGACGACACGGTCTCGGCCGTCTCCAGCAGTTCCGACGACTGGCGGTTGATGGCGCGCAGCGCCTGGCCGACCTGGGTCAGCGTCTTCTGCTGGGCCAGTACCACCGCGGCGTTCTTCTCGGCGCGGTCGATCAGCGGCATCAGCGGCTCGATCGCCCCCTGCGCGGCAAACGGCGCCGCGGTGATGCCCTCGCCGCCGTCCTTGAGCGCGCGCACGTTGCGCGCCAGCACTTCCGAGCTCTCGCGCACTTCGCCGAAGGCGCTGGCGCTGCCCAGCAGGGCCTGCGAGACCGACTTCGCCAGACGCTGCGACTGCATCAGCGCCTGACCGGTCGCGCCGACCTGCGCCGCACCGCGGTTGGCGTTGTTGATCGCGAACCACGCGCCGGCCATCAGCGCGAGCAGGCCCAGCGCGACGACGCCGAACAGCGTGCGTTGCTGCTGCGCCAGCGGCAGGTGGCCGATCAGCGGCAGCCCGGAGCCGGCCACGGTCTCGCCATCGCCCGGCAGGCGCGTTTCGGTGTATTCACCGCCCACCTCGGACGGCAGGGCCTCCGACAGGATCGACGATTCGCCGGTCAGGGTGGTCGGCAGCGGCATCGCGTGGCGGTTGTTCATGTCGAGCGTGACGCCTCCGTTGCCCGCGCCGGCCAGGATCATGTCTTCGGGCTGGACTGGCACCACCTCGTCGAACATCGAGCCGATGTCGTCCTGATCCCGCTTGTTGCCGTCGCGGCCCTTGGTCTTGAATTTGTCGAGGAAACTCATGCGGCCCCCTTGGAGGATCGGCGGTGAATCGGTGCTGGAGAACGCCATGCCGCGCGCTCAGGCGACGATGGAGAGGAACTGCTCGTCACGTGCAAGCGCGGCGAGGTCGAGCGACTGCCAGGAGCGCCCCGCGGCGTCGAGCCACCGCGTCGGCGCAAAGGCCGGACGCGCGGTGTCGTCACCGTCGTCGGCCTTGTTGAGTTGTTCGGCGCTGCGCAGGCCGGCCAGGCGGTCGACCAGCAACGCGCAATTCAGGCCCAGCCCGTGCGAGAACGCCACCAGGCGCGACTGCTCGCGCCCGGCCTCGCCAGCCGGCACCTCGGGCAGCCCGAGGAAGCGCGCCAGGTCGACCACGCCGTGCAGGCCGCCGCGCAGGTTGGCCACGCCGGCGAACCAGGTCCGCGTGTGCGGCACGGGCATCAGTGCGGCCGGCGGAAAGATCTCGCCTGCCTGCTCGAGCGGCAGCAACAGGCCTTGGCCGCGGCACTCGACCGCCAGCCAGGACTGTCCGCGCTGCTCGCGCTTGGCCGCCTGCATGCGCTCCGCCAGCCGCTGTTGCAGCTCGCGCAGGGCTTCGCGGTTGGCCATGGATCGGACGGCCTCAGTCGAAGTTCTTGATCTTGGCGATCAGCTCGTCGGTGTCGACGGGCTTGACCACGTAATCGCGCGCGCCCTGGCGCATGCCCCAGACCTTGTCGGTCTCCAGGCCCTTGCTGGTGCACATGATCACCGGCACGTCGGCAAAGCGCGGGTCGCGCGTGATCGAGCG
>DATLIE010000383.1:0-3358 GCA_035539635.1 Burkholderiaceae bacterium | reverse complement strand
GCGCACGCCGCTGATCCACGAGGACCTGCGGCGCATCGAGTTCCAGCCGTACTGGAACGTGCCACCGTCGATCGCGCGCAAGGAGTTGATCCCGCGCCTGCGGCGCGACCCGGGCCACTGGTCGCGCGAGGGCTTCGAGTTCGTCGGTGCGGCCGGCGCGGTCGAGACCGCGCTCACAGACGCCGGTCTGCAGGCGGTGCTGGCCGGGCAGGCGCGCATCCGCCAGCGCCCCGGGCCGCGCAACGCGCTGGGCGACATCAAGTTCGTGTTCCCCAACCGCGAGGCGATCTACCTGCACCACACGCCGGCAGTCGGCCTGTTCGATCGCGTGCGGCGCGACTTCAGCCACGGCTGCATTCGGGTGGAGCAACCCGAGGCGCTGGCCGCGTTCGCGCTGCAGGGGCTGCCCGGCTGGGACGGGGCGCGCATCCGCAACGCCATGTCGCCCGACACCCCGCCGCGCACCGTGGCGCTGGCGCAGCCGATTCCGGTGGTCATCGCTTACGGCACGGCGCTCGTCAAGGAGCAAAAGGTCCACTTTTTCGAGGACCTGTACGGGCATGATCGGGCCCTCGACGCGGCGCTGCGCCAGCGCGCGCGTCCGCCGCTCGACCTGCCACCTCCCTGACGCCATGAACGCTCCCACCCGCCGCCTGCTGTTGCGCCACGTGGCCCGTGTCGGCGCGCTGGCCGCTGCCACCGCGCTGCCGCTGGTGGCGCGCAGCGCCCGCGCGGCCGCGTGGCGCGGCGAGCGCGCGCTGTCGCTGGTGCACACGCACACGCGCGAGCGCCTCGCGCTCACCTACGCCGCCGACGGCGAGTACCTGCCCGACGCGCTCGAGCGCATGAACCGCTTCCTGCGCGACCACTACACCGGCGAGGTGGGCCGCATCGACCCGCCGCTGCTCGACCTGCTGCATGGCGTGCAGCAGCGCCTCGGCCAGGGCGGCGCCTTCGAGATCATCTCCGGCTACCGCTGCCCGGCCACCAACCAGCGCCTGCGCCGCGAGGGTGGCGGCGGGGTGGCCACGCGCAGCCTGCACATGGACGGCCGCGCGGTGGACGTGCGCCTGCCCGGCGTGCCGCTGGACGAGCTGCGCGACGCCGCGCTCGACCTGCGCGCCGGCGGCGTGGGCTTCTACGCGCGCGAGCGCTTCGTGCACGTGGACACCGGCCGCGTGCGGCGCTGGTAGCGGCGCGCGCGGGCTACAGCGGCACGCCGGCGAAGTACGCGCGCTGGCGACTGCGCGCCGAGTTGCCGAAGTAGCTCTTCCACCAGGTGCTGGTGGTGTCCAGGTGCCGGAAGCTGATCGGCGCCTCGGCGCCGCGCTCGGCCAGCCACTCGCGGAAGGCGTAGTGGTTCCACAGCCGCATGTACTCGCCCAGGTAGACGTCGGCCACGCGCGTGTTGCCGCGAATCAGCAGCATGTTCTCGTCGTTCTCGTCGGTCGAGGCCTTGCTGAAGTTGGCCGAGCCGGTGATCACGATCGGGTCGTCGGAGAGCGGGTCCACCAGCATGTACTTGGTGTGGATGAACTGCACGTGGCTGTTCAGGCCGGTGAGCTTCTCGCGCAGCCAGCGGTCGAAGGCGTTGGTCTCGATGCGGTTGCCCACCGCGAAGCGGTTCTCCACGAGCTTGCGCAGCGTGGTCATCTCCGCGATCGCGGCCTCGCGCTTGTCCTTGCGCGTGCCCGACGGGATCAGCTTGTCCAGCAGCGCATAGCGCAGCGACGCGGTGCCGTGCTGGTACGCGTGCTTGAACTGCGCGTTCATGCCGAACGCGAAGGTCATGAACAGCGCCGCCGACGCCTGGGTGGCCAGCGCGGCGTACCACTCGAGCGCCTCGTCGCTCGCCTGCGGGCTGAACAGGCAGGCGGTACCCCGCTGCGGCAAGGGCGCCGCCAGCGGCTCGTTCAGCTGCCCCAGCGCCGCCTTCAGCGCCGCCGGCGCCGGGTTGGCGGCGATCAGGTCCCAGCACGCCAGGTACCTGGCGGCCACCGGCTTGCTCTCCACCACATGCACCACGTTCGACTGGCCATACACGCCGCCCTTGCTGAAGTTGGTCGAACCGGTGAGCACCGCGCGCGCCTTGCCGTTGACGGTGTGCACGACGAACTTGTGGTGCGAGATCGGCGGGTCCTTCACGTCGCTGCGCGTGATGCGTTCGCTGCTGAAGCCGTTCACCTGCGCGGCCAGCGCGGTGGCGCGGTTCTCGTCGCGCGGGAACACCAGGCCGTGTTCGTCCGGGGGGTTGTTGTTGCCGTCGTAGACGATGCGCACGTCCACCCCCCGTGCCTGCGCCGCCTGCAGCGCGCGCGCGAACGCCGGCCAGCGGAACTCGTAGGCGGCCACACGCAGCCCATGCCCCGGCCCGCTGGCGCGGTTCACGAACGCGATCACGCCCTCCGCCGCGCCGCGCGACAGCCAGGCCCAGCGCGGGTCGTCGTCGGGTGCGCTCTTCAGGCTCGCCAGCTTGCCGAAGCGGCGCGTGTACTCCTGCGACGCCGCGGCACCGCGGTTGAAGAACACGTCGTGGTTGCCCTCGGCTTCGGCCTCGGTGGTCACCGTCACCTCCACCTTGCGGAACGGGGTCAGCGCCGCCGGCGTGCCCTTGAGCGCCACCACGCGGTAGGTGTAGCGGCGGCCGGGCTTGGCGCTGAAGTCGGACCAGGTGAAGCCCTGGATCGGATGGCGGTGCGTGCCGTAGCGCCCGCCCTCGGGGAAGCCGGGGTCGGTCTCCGCGAAGGTCTTGCTGCCTTCGAGCCAGTAGGCCTCGTCCTCGGCGTGGTCGGTGCGGTGGACCGCAAAGCCCATCAGCCCGGGGCACAGCGCCTTGTCCAGGTGGATGCCCAGCAGCACCACGTGCGTGCCGGCGATCGCCCTCAGCGTGAGACCCTTGCTCGTTCTGCGTGCACGCATCGTTCGCCCCTCGCCACCACCCGGCGGCGCAGCGCACGTTAGCGGCGCGGCGTGACGCGCACCATCGTCAGGTCTGGCGGGTCGCGGCCGCGACCTAGGGGGTGCGCGTGGCGTTCAGCGCGCGCCGAACGCGTAGCCCGCGAACAGGTCCTTGAACTCGCGCGGCTGGCTGCGCCAGTACTGCGGCGGCGCGGCCACCTGCGCGCCGAGCTTGGCCGCCGCGTGCCAGGGCCAGCGCGGGTCGTACAGCAGCGCACGCGCCAGCGCCACCGCATCGGCCTGGCCCGACGCGACGATGGCCTCGGCCTGCTCGGCCTCGGTGATCAACCCCACCGCAATCGTCGGCAGCCCCACCGCCTGCTTCACCTGCGCAGCCAGGCCCACCTGGTAGCCCGGGCCGAGCGGGATCTTCTGCTGCGCAGACACGCCGCCGCTGGAC
>DATLIE010000382.1:0-7555 GCA_035539635.1 Burkholderiaceae bacterium | reverse complement strand
TGATCATTCTGACCCACGATACGGTCGAGGGCCGGATGCGCGAGGCGCGGGCGAAGATGCAGGCGTTGCCGACGGTGCTGGCGCCGATCGTCTCGATCCGCAAGGAAGAGCTGGCCTGAGCCCGATGCGCTACGTCTCGACTCGCGGCGACGCCACCGAGCGCCGCTTCAGCGACATCCTGCTCGAGGGCCTGGCGCCCGATGGCGGGCTCTACATGCCGGTGCGTTACCCGCGGGTCGATGCCGCCACGCTCGCACGCTGGCGCGGGCTGGCCTACGCCGACCTCGCGTTCGAGATCCTCTCGCTGTACATCGACGACATCCCGGTCGAGGACCTGCGGGGCATCTGCCATCGCGTGTACTCGAAGCAGGTCTTCGGCAGCGACGCGATCACGCCGCTGAAGCCGCTCGAGCCCGGCGTCGCGCTGGTCGCGCTGTCCAACGGGCCGACGCTGGCCTTCAAGGACATGGCGATGCAGCTGCTCGGCGCGCTGTTCGAGTACGAACTGGGGCGGCGCGGCGAGTCGCTAAACATCCTCGGCGCCACCTCGGGCGACACCGGCAGCGCGGCCGAGCACGCGATGCGCGGCAAGCGCGGCATCCGCGTCTTCATGTTGAGCCCCCACGGCCGCATGAGCCCGTTCCAGCAGGCGCAGATGTTCAGCCTGCAGGACGAGAACATCCACAACCTCGCGGTCGAGGGCGTGTTCGACGACTGCCAGGACATCGTCAAGGCCGTCGGCAACGACCTGGCCTTCAAGCGCGCGCACCGCATCGGCACCGTCAACTCGATCAACTGGGCTCGGCTGGTGGCGCAGGTCGTCTACTACTTCGCCAGCTTCTTCCAGGCGACGAAGGTCGACGGCGAGGTGGTCGACGTCGCCGTGCCCTCGGGCAACTTCGGCAACATCTGCGCCGGCCACGTGGCCCGCAGCATGGGCCTGCCGATCGGCCGCTTGGTGTGCGCGACCAACGAGAACGACGTGCTCGACGAGTTCTTTCGCACAGGCACCTACCGCCCGCGTGCGGCCGCCGAGACGCACGAGACCTCGAGCCCATCGATGGACATCAGCAAGGCGAGCAACTTCGAGCGCTTCGTGTTCGACCTGCTCGGTCGCGATGGCGCGCGGGTGAAGGCCCTGTTCAGCCAGCCCGGTTTCGCGCTGACGCCGCAGGAGTTCGCGCGCATCGCCGAGTTCGGGTTCGTGTCGGGCCGCAGCATGCACGGCGACCGCGTGGCCACCATCCGCGACACCTGGCAGCGTCACCACCTGATGATCGATACCCACACCGCGGACGGCCTGAAGGTCGCGCGCGAGCAGCGGCGCGACGGCGTGCCGATGTTGGTGCTCGAAACGGCGCTGCCGGCCAAGTTCGCGGCCACGATCCGCGAGGCGCTCGGCCGCGAGCCCGAGCGCCCGGCCGGCTTCGAGGGCATCGAGAACCTGCCCAAGCGCTTCACGGTGCTGCCGGCCGACGTGCAGGCGGTCAAGCGCTACATCGAGACCCACGTCGGATGAGCGAGCCGCGCGCGGCGATGCTCAGCCTCGACGAGGCGCTGCAGCGTCTGGTGGCAGGTGCGGCGGGGGCGCGTATCGGCGAGGTCGAGACGCTGTCCACCTTCGATGCGCTCGGTCGCGTGCTGGCTGCCGATGTCGTGTCGCTCATCGACGTGCCGCCGCAGGACAACAGCTCGATGGATGGGTACGCGGTCCGCCTGGCGGATCTCGCCTCCGGTGCTGCGTTGCCCGTCAGCCAGCGCATCGCGGCCGGCCATGTCGGCCAGCCGCTGCTGCCGGCCAGCGTGGCGCGCATCTTCACCGGCGCCCAGGTGCCCGCTGGAGCCGATGCGGTCGTGATGCAGGAGCAGGCCGAGCCGGTCGGTGAAGGCCTCGTGCGCTTCACCGCGCCGCCGCAGCCGGGTCAGTGGATCCGCCGCCGCGGCGAGGATGTGCGCGCCGGCGCCACCGTGCTGGTGCGCGGGGCGCGTCTGGCGCCGCAGTCGCTCGGGCTCGCGGCGACCGTCGGTGCCGCCGACCTCACGCTCGTGCGGCGCCCGCGCGTCGCGCTGTTCTCCACCGGCGACGAGCTGGTGATGCCCGGCGCCGTGCCGCCGTCGGCGCTGCCGCCCGGCGCCATCTACAACTCGAACCGCTTCACGCTGCGCGGCCTGCTGCAGGCGGCAGGCTGCGCGGTCACGGACCTGGGCATCGTGCCCGACCGCCTCGACGCGACACGCGACGTGCTGCGCCGCGCGGCGGCGGATCACGACCTGATCCTCACCTCGGGCGGCGTATCGGTCGGCGAGGAGGACCACATCCGCCCTGCAGTGGCGGCCGAGGGCCGGGTCGAGCTCTGGCAGGTCGCCATCAAGCCGGGCAAGCCGTTGGCCTTCGGTGCGGTGCGCCGTGCGCAGGGGGGCGAAGCACTGTTCATGGGCCTGCCGGGCAACCCGGTGTCCAGCTTCGTGACCTTCCTCCTCGCGGTGGCGCCGGTGCTGCGTGCGCTGCAGGGGTGCGATCCCGCGCTGCCCGCACCGCTGCCGCTGCGCGCCGACTTCGACTGGCCGCGCCCCGACAAGCGGCGCGAGTTCCTGCGCGTGCGTCGCAACGCCAACGGCGGGCTCGACCTGTTCCCGAACCAGAGCTCGGGGGTGCTGACCTCGGCGGTCTGGGCCGACGGCCTCGTGGACAACCCGCCAGGTCAGGCGATCGCGCGAGGCGATGCGGTACGCTTCCTGCCCATGGAGCTGCTGCTCGGCCGATGACGACGATTCGCCTGCGCTACTTTGCGTCGCTGCGCGAGGCCCTGGGCCCCGGCGAGGCGCTGGACGTTGCGCTGCCCGTGACGGCCGGTGCGGTGCGCGACCGCCTGATTGCGCGCGGCGGCCACCACGCCGAGTTGCTGGCGCGCCACCGGGCGGTGCGCTGCGCCGTCAACCAGGTGATGGCCGACGAGCAGACCCCGGTGCCACCCGAGGCCGAACTGGCCTTCTTCCCGCCGGTCACCGGCGGCTAGGCGCTGCCCATGGCGACCACACCGCTGCCGTTCCCGCAGGATTCCACGGGGTCGGTGGGGCCAGCCGCACCGCTGCCGGCCGGCACCGCGGTGGCGCATCTGACCATCGAGCGCGTGCTGCACGAAGGGCTGCACAACGTGGTCTACCTGGCGCGCGATCCCGGCGGCCAGGCGGTCGCGCTGATGGAGTACTTTCCGCGCGCCCTCGCGCTGCGCCAGCCCGACGGCTCCGTGCGCGCACGCCAGGCCGGCGACGCGATCGCGCTGTCGGTCGGACGCGAAGCCTTCGTCGTCGACGCCAACACGCTCGAGCGCATCGATCACCCGGGCCTGGTGCGGGTGCTGGGCTCGTTGCAGGCGTACCGCACGGTTTATCGAGCGATGGTCTTGGTCGACGGGCCGACGCTCGAGCGCCATGTCGCGGCGCGCGGCGGCGCCGCCTCGGCCGGCGCGGTCGTGCGCCTGCTCGACGCGCTGCTGGACGCGCTCGACGTGCTGCACCATGCCGGCATCGTGCACGGCTGTGTGCGGCCGGACCAGATCCTGCTCGCCGCCGGCGAGCGCCCGGTGCTGCTGGGCATGGGCAGTGCCGGTGCCGAGATCACGGGCCACGACGCCGGCCCGTGGGACGCGCCCGAGCAGGCCGCGGTGTCGCGCCACGATCGCATCAACAGCGCCACCGACCTGTACATGGCCGCCGCGACCGCCTGGTTCTACGCCAGCGGCGACGCACCGCCGGCGCTGCGCGAGCGCCTTGCGCATCCGGACGACTGGGATGCGGCCCGGGCGCTGGCCGAGCTGCCGGAGGCCGGCGACGACCCGCCGGGCACTCGCGAGCGGCTGGCGGCGGCCCTGAAGGCGGCGCTCGCGCTGGTGCCGGCCGAGCGTCCGCAGCGGGTCGCCGACCTGCGTCGGTTGCTGCATCCGGGCGCCGCGCCCGCGCGGTTGGCGGGGTCGGGGGCGGCGCCGCTCTGGGTCGGGACCATGCCCGACCGCGAGTCGCAATGGGAGGTGGTGGAGCGCGTCCACGCCCAGGGCAGCGAGGCGCCGGCGCAGGCCGCGGCGCCGACGCCGGTGGCGGCCGATGTCGAGGTGCTGCCGCGACGGCGGCATGACTCGCACGCGACGGACGCGTCGGTCGATGGTCCCTTCGCGAACGACCTGGGTGCAGGCAAGGCCCCCAAACGGCGGACGGCTCTGCTGTGGGCATTGCCCCTGCTCGTGCTGGCCGCCGGGCTCGCCGCCGCGGCGGGCTGGTGGCTGCTGGACGAGGAACCGATGCCTGCCTTCGGCACGGTGGCCAGCCCGGCGGCCGGGGTGGGCGACACGACGCCCGCGGTGCCCGCGGCGAGCGCGCCCCCGGTGCCAGCCGCCGCGCCCATCGCGTCGGCGGTGGCCCCACCTCAGAGTGCGGAGCCGGCGCCGCTGGCCGCCTCGGCAGCGGTTGCGGCACCGGTTCCGACCCCACCTCCAACGCAGGCCGAGTCGCCGAGCCCCGTGTCCGCCGCGCCGGCACGGCCGCCGCGGACGGCGAAGGGCACCACGGCGACGAAGGCGGCCTCCGTCACGCGCAGCCCAACCCGTCCCGTCGCCAACCGGCCGGTGGCGCAGACTGCCTCGGCGACGGTGCCCTGCAGCGACCGCAGGCAACTGGCCTACATGTATTGCCTGCAGGCGCAATGCGCCAAGCCGGTCTGGCGCAACCACCCGCAGTGCAGCGACCTGCGCCGCGGCGCAGACACCCAATGAGCACGACGCAGCGCGTGCACATCGGCCCCGAGGACTTCGACGTCGGGCGCGAGGTGGCTGCGCTGCGTGGCTCGAACCCGGCCGTCGGCGCGGTGGCCAGCTTTGTCGGCACAGTGCGCGACCGAAGCGCTGCCGGCCCCGCCGACACCACGCGCATGGAGCTCGAGCACTACCCGGGCATGACCGAGCGCGCCATCGAAGCCATGATCGACGAGGCGCAGCGGCGCTTTCGCATCCTCGGCGTGCGCGTGATCCATCGCGTCGGCAGCCTCGCGCCGGGAGACCAGATCGTGCTGGTGGTCGTCACCTCGTCGCACCGGCACGACGCATTCTCGGCCTGCGAGTTCCTGATGGACTACCTGAAGACGCAGGCGCCGTTCTGGAAGAAGGAACACCGGCCCGACGGCAGCGCCGAATGGGTCGACGCGCGCGTGTCCGACGACGCGGCGCTGGCGCGCTGGGGCCTCGCCAGCGGCAACGCGGCAACGTCTGCATGAGCGCCGCCGCGCTGCCGCTCGGCTCCGCGCTGGCCGCCGTGTTCGTCGGCGCCGGTGCTGGTGCCTGCCTGCGCTATGCGCTCAACGAAGCGCTCAATCCGCGCCTGCCCGCCATGCCGCTGGGCACGCTGGCGGCGAATCTGCTCGGCGGTTACCTGGTCGGCGTCGCGATCGCCTTCTTCGCCTGGAGGGGCGAGCTGTCCCCGCTGTGGCGGCTGATGGCGATCACCGGCTTCCTCGGCGGGCTGACGACGTTCTCGGCCTTCTCGGCCGAAGTGGTCGGCGCTCTGATGCGCGGCGAGCCGGGCTGGGCCCTGGCGACCGCGGCGGCGCACTTGCTCGGCTCGCTGGTGCTGACGGGCTTGGGCATCGCCACGGTGCGCATGCTCGCCGGACCGTGACATCCTCGCCCCCCCGAGCGCGGTAGGCGCGAAGCGACAGCGCGGCGCAGGGCTCGCCTATAGTCCGCGCGTGAGCATCGCCGACCCCCTGGCCGCAGGCAACGGACTCGACGCACGGACCCTGCGCAGCGCGCTCGGCGGCTTTGCCACCGGGGTCACGCTGGTGACCTGTCGCGGCGTCGACGGCGTGCCCGTCGGCCTGACCGTCAACTCCTTCAACGCCCTGTCGCTCGACCCGCCGCTGGTGCTGTGGTCGCTGCGCCTGGCCAGCCCGAGCCTGCCGGCCTTCGACGCCTGCCCGCACTTCGCGATCAACGTGCTGGCCGAGGACCAGGTCGAGATGTCGCGCCGCTTCGCGTCGCCGGTGCCGGGCAAGTTCGACGACGGCGCCTGGCTCGAGGGCGTCGGGCGGCTGCCGCTGCTCGTGGGCTGCGCGGTCAATCTCGAGTGCGAACGGATCTCGCACCAGGATGCCGGCGACCACCGCCTGTACATCGGCCGCGTGCTGCGTGTGCAGTCGCAGACGGTGCCGCCGCTGGTGTTCCACCGCGGTCACTACCACCTTCTGGGCGAGGTGTTGTGATGACGATGGCCGTCGAGGGCAAGTGGCTCGCGGCCTTCGTCGAGGTGCTGCAGCACTGCGGCGTGCAGCGTGGCGACGCGTGTGCGGTGCTGGCCGAGACGCAGTCGCGGCCGGTGCTGGTCGAGCTTGCCGGCCTTGCTCTGCAGCAGTTGGGGGCGCGTGTCTTCACGCTGACCGTGCCGACGCCGCCGGTCACGACACCGGTGCCGGTGCGCTCGACCGGTGCCTCGGGCGCGCTCGGCGCTCAGGCGGCCGCGGTCGAAGCGCTGGCGCGCTGCGCGCTGGTGGTCGATTGCACGGTCGAGGGCCTGCAGCATGCAGCCGAGCTGCCGGCGGTCCTGGCCGGCGGTGCGCGCGTGCTGGTGGTCAGCAACGAACATCCGGAGATCCTCGAGCGCTGCCTGCCGCGCGCCGAGGACGAGGCGCAGTCACGCGACGCGATGCGGCGCCTGAAGGCCGCGCGACGTATGACCGTGTCGTCGCGGGCGGGCACCGAACTCACGGTCGATCTTGCCGGGGCACGCATCGGCGGGGTCTGGGGTTTCACGTCGAAACCCGGCACGCTGACGCACTGGCCGGGTGGCCTGGTACTGGCCTTCCCGGCGGCCGGTTGCGTGAGGGGCACGCTCGTGCTCGACCGCGGCGACGTCAACCTCACGTTCAAACGCTACCTCGAGGCGCCCGTGCGCCTGTCGATCGCCGACGACCATGTGGTCGAGGTGGTGGGCGACTCGGTCGATGCCGAGCTGATGCGCTCGCAGTTCGCCGCCTGGGGTGACCGCTCGGCCTATGCCGTGTCGCATGTCGGCTGGGGCCTGAATCGGCGCGCCCGCTGGGACGCGATGGCCTTCTACGACAAGGCCGACTTCAACGGCACCGAGCTGCGCGCCTTTGCCGGCAACTTCCTGTACTCGACCGGCGCCAACGAAGTCGCAGGCCGCCACACGCCGGGCCACTTCGACCTGCCGTTGCGCGGCTGCACGGTCGAACTCGATGGCCAGGCGGTCGTGCGCGACGGATTGCTGTTGGACTGACCATGTGGCCGACCCTGCGCACCGACGCTCCGCTGGCGCACCTGCGCTGGGAGCCGGCGCAGGGTGTGGACGCCCGCACCGTGCTGCTGCTGCACGGCGTCGGCGGCGGCCGCGAGTCCTGGGGCGATGCGATTTCGGGCACCGGCCGCGCGATCGCCGAGGCGGGCTTTCGCGCCGTGGCGGCCGATCTGCCGGGCTACGGCGACTCGACGCCGGTCAACCCATACGACCTGCGCCACATGGCCGAGGCGGTGCGCGCGCTGATCGACTGGCT
>DATLIE010000381.1:0-6103 GCA_035539635.1 Burkholderiaceae bacterium | reverse complement strand
CAGCTGCGCATGGATGACAGGCACCGCCACGCCGCGATGATCTCGACGCGCGGCAGCGCCGGCAAGTCCGAGCAGGTGACGCAGGTGTCGAGCTTCAAGGCCGACATGCAGCTCAACGACCCGAGCTTCCTGGACATCGTGCCGGAGCCCTGGTGGGGCGGGCCGACCGCGGTGATGACGACGATCTTCCCGAGCGTCATCCTGCAGCAGCAGGTCAACAGCGTCTCCACACGCCACATCCAGCCATCCGGTCACGGCAGCTTCGACTTCGTCTGGACGCACTTCGGCTTCGAGGACGACAGCGAAGAGATGACGCAGCGCCGGCTGCGGCAGGCCAACCTCTTCGGGCCGGCCGGCTTCGTCTCGGCCGACGATGGCGAGGTGATCGAGTTCTCGCAGCAGGCGTTCGAGAGCAAGCCCTTCCACCGCACGCTGGCCGAACTCGGCGGGCGCGACGTCGAGGACACCGAGCACATGGTCACCGAGACCTTGATCCGCGGCATGTACCGCTACTGGCGCGATGTCATGGAGGCCTGAACCATGAGCCCCCACCTGAACTTCGAAGACTGGCTGGCGCTGACCCAGCTGTATGCCGACTACGCCAGCGCGGTCGACTCGGGCCACTGGGACCTGTGGCCCGAGTTCTTCACCGAGCAGTGCGTCTACCGGCTGCAGCCACGCGAGAACCACGAGCGCGGCTTCCCGCTGGCCACGCTGTCGTTCACGAGCAAGGGCATGTTGAAGGACCGGGTCTACGGCATCAAGGAAACCTTGTTCCACGACCCCTACTACCAGCGGCACATCGTCGGCACGCCGGTCGTTCGCAGCGCCGAGGGCGGTCAGTTCCGCTGCGAAGCGAACTACGCCGTGTTCCGCACCAAGCTGTCCGATGCCTCGACGGTGTTCAACGTCGGCCGCACGCTCGACACCGTGGTGCGCACCGCCGAGGGTCTCAAGTTCGCGTCGCGCGAGTGCATCTACGACACCGAGATGATCCCCAATTCGATCATCTACCCGATCTGAGGCGGCCGAGCATGAGCAACCCCCAATGGGTCGACGCGCTGGCGGCCGACGAGCTTCCCACCGACGACGTCATCGGCATCGTCGTCGCCGGCCGCGACATCGCTGTCTACACCGTCGGCGACGCGGTGTACGCCACCGACAACATCTGTACGCACGGCCAGGCGCGGCTGTGCGACGGCTTCCTCGAAGGCCACGAGATCGAATGCCCCTTGCACCAGGGCAAATTCGACGTGCGCGATGGCCGGCCCACCTGCGAGCCGGTCACCGAAGCGCTACGCAGCTACCCGGTCAAGGTCGACGGCCAGCGCGTGTACCTGCAGATCGACTGAGTTCGCCAGATCCACTGTTGGACGGCCGAACGTTCGGGCCGAGCTCACGCCGACGCGCCGTCCGCGTGCAGCGCCAGGATGTCGGCGACGGCGCGATTCAGCGGCGTGGGCACGCCCTTCTGGTGGCCGAGTTCCACCACGCCGCCGGCCAGCCAGCGCACTTCGAGCCGGTTTCCGCGTTCCAGATCGTGGTGCATCGACGAGGTCATGTCGTAGGCCACGTCGTCGGCCAGCTTCAGGCGCCGCTCGGCATAGTCCTCCTCAAGGTCCACGCCATGCGCTCGCCCGACCGCGACGACCTCGCGCATCAGATCGAGCAGGAAGGCGCGCGTCTGCGGGTGCTCGCGAATCGGCCCGATGCGCTTGCGGATCGTCGTCGTGGTTCCCGACAGGCCCACCAGGAACACGTACTTCTGCCAGATCTCGCGCAGGATGTACTCCGACAGCTCGGCGTTGATGCCGCCGGCCAGGCAGGCCTCGAGCAGGCGCTGGCCGCGTGGCGAGCGCGAGCCGTCGAACTCGCCGAAGATCAGGCGCTGCATCGGCCCGGTCTGGCGGATGACGCCGGGCTGATCGATCGTCGTGGCCACGTAGCCCACGCCGCCCATCAGTTGCGACGCGTCGAAGGCGGCGCGCAGGTACTGGTCCTTCAGCACGCCGTTCTGGAACGAGATGATGGTGGTCGACGGTGCGACGAGCGGCCGCATCTGCTCGAGGGCCGCCTCGGTGTCCCACAGCTTCACGCCGACGAGCACGAAGTCGACGACCCCGATCTCGCCGGGATCGTCGGTCGCGCTGACGCGAGGAATGTGGACGGCCGCCGGCCCCTCGATGCGAAGGCCATGTTCGCGCATCGCCTGCAGGTGCCGACCCCGGGCCACGAAGTGCACCTCCGCAGCACCGCCCTGGCACAGGCGGGCACCGAAGTAGCCGCCCAACCCTCCCGAGCCCATCATCGCGATTCGCATGGACCAGCCCTCCGTCGACGCTCGTGGTGGCGCGTGATCGTACGCCGGCGGCTGCATTCCGGCGGTGCCTGCGCAATCGCAGCGGCGGAGCGAGATCGATGCCGAGGGTGTGGATCGCCGCGCCCAAGCGCGCTGCCGCCGCCGTCAGCGTGCGGCGTGTGCGTCGGCGGTGGCGACCACGAGGCGGTTGTCGACCCGGACCACGCCGTCGGGAGCAGCCGCCAGCGCACTCGCGCGCTCGCGCGCCTTCTCGTCGGGGGCAGGTCCCTGCAAGGACACCACGCCGTCGTGCGTGCTGACATCGATCTTCAATGCGCTGAGCACCGGGTCGGCCGCCAGTGCGGTCTTCACGCCGGCCGTGATGCTCGCATCGCCGACCGCTTCGGCCAGCCGCTCCGTGTGCTGGCTGGCGCCATCGCGCACGGCGTCGACGCCGCGCTGCACGGCGCCACCGGCGCTGCCCAGCGTGTGGTCGATGCGCTCGCCGAGCGTGGCCTTCTCGTAGTGGCCGGACACCAGCAGGGCGGCCACCGTGCCGCCGATCACCAGCGCCGCCAGCACGCCGGGCCAGTGGCGGCGGCGCGGCGCGAACGAGGGCGCGCGCAAGGACTCGTAGGCCGGCGGCGGCGGGACCCCTTCGTCGGCCGCGTCGCGCACGGGCTCCAGCGCGGGATCGCGCGCGGGGTCACGACGGGCTTGCGGGTTGTTCTGGATGTTCACGTCGGTCTCCAGGGCGGCGACAGCCGCCTCGTGGAGTGATCCTAGGAAGCGCCCTGGCGGCGGACTGTCGGGCAACGGCGCCCTGCGGCGTCGGACGCGGCCTACAGGAGGCCAGCCCCGCGCGCGCGGCGCTAGCGCAGCGGGTCGCGCACCACGAACAGCCGCCCTGACAGCGGTGCGGCATCGAGCGACTCGCGCGTGACCGCCTCGCGCGCGCTCGTGATGTATAGCGCGGGGCGCGCAGGTCCCCCGCCGAACGCCACGCCGCTCGGGCTGGGCACCGGCAGCGCGATCACGCGGCCCAGGCTGCCGTCGGACTCGAAGCGCACGGCGCTCCAGCCGCCGCGCAACGCGCTCCACCACCCGCCGGCCGGGTCGCCGGCCAAACCGGCGAGCTGGCCCGAGCCCTTGGGCACCGTGGCCAGGCGGCGCAGCGCGCTGCTGCCGGGCTGCGCCACGTGCAGCGTGCCGCTGTCGGCCGCGGCAATGGCCAGCAGTTCGCCCTGCGCGTCCCAGGCCAGGGCCGTGGCCGGCTCGGCGAGGCGCCAGCCGCCCCGGGCGTCGCCCCCTTGGCCGTCGAGCCCGATCTCGCACACCCGCCAGCGCTCGCCGTCGGCCACGCAGGCCCAGGCGCTGCCGTCGGGGGCGCGCGTCACCGCGCTGACGCGGCGCTGCGGCATCTCCGGCCAGGGCGTCACGCCACCGTCGGCGGCCACGCGCTGCCACGCCCCCGCCACCTTCACCGCCACGCCACGGTCCTGTGCCAGCATCGCCTCGATCGGTGCGTCGAGCGTTGCGAGCACGCGGTCGTGCCCGTCGCGACCGAGTGCATGCACGGTCGGGGCCAGCGTGTCGGCCCAGTACAGCAGGCCGTCGGCCTCGCACCAGTGGGGGTGCGCACCGTCGAAGGCCCAGTCGCCCGGCAGCACTTCCACCTCGCTGCTGGCCGCGCGCAGCGGCTGGGTGGCCGAGAGTTGCGCGCCGATGCGACGCGCGGCCTCGGCCACTTCGGGTCCGATCAGCGCCAGCCGTTCCATCGTCAGGCGGAAGGCCGGGCCGGCGACGCTGATCGCCCCGCGCACCTGGCCCTCGGCATCGACGATCGGTGCGCCGCAACAGCGCACGCCAGGCACGATCTCCTCGTCGTCGATCGACCAGCCGCGCGTGGCCGTCAGGCGCAGCTCGGCCGCCAGGCGCCGGCGGTCGGTGATGCTGCGTGCGGTGACGGGCGCCAGGTGCAGTTCCTTGACGATGGCCTCGCGCTGCTCGAGCGGCAGCGCCGACAGGATGGCCTTGCCCTGGCTCGTGCAGTGCAGCGGCTTGCGCTGGCCGGGCGCCGTGTGCGAGCGCTGGCTGTGCGCACCGTCGCAGCGCTCGAGCGCGATCACCTCGTGCCCGTCGCGCGTGGCCAGGTAGGTGGTCTCGCCGGTCATGTCGCGCAGCGCACGCAGTTCGGTGCTGGCCGCGGCCACCAGGTCCGGCATGGCGTAGGCCGTGCGCGCGTACTCGAAGCAGCGCGCGCCCAGGCCGTAGACGCGCCGCGACGGGTCGCGCCGCAGCAGCCCGCGCGCGACCAGCGTGCCCAACAGGCGGTACAGCGTGGTGCGCGGCAATCCGAGCCGCGCGGCCAGCTCGGGCTGGCTCATGCCGGCCGGCGCACTGCCCACGGCGTCGAGAACGTCGAGCGCCTTGTCCAGTGCCGCCGTGCCGTCGCCCCCGCGCTCAGTCACCATCGCCCTTGGCTCCCAACCGGTGGAACATTCATCAGGGCGCGATGCTACGCCGGCTTGGCGCGCGACGGCCCGGCTCCTAGCATCGGCCAAACACGGAGACAAGACGCGACCATGAACGTCGTCATCACCCCCATGCCGGCCCCCCTGCGCGAGCCGGTGCGCGTCAGCGACGCGGTGCTCGACCGCCTGGCCCGCATCTCGAGCGGCTCGCTGACCACGCAGCTGTTCAAGAAGGGCTACCGCCAGACGGTGCTGGTGGGGCTGGCGCCCTTGCAAGGGGCGAATGCACGACGCTTCGCCGGCCGCGCGTACACCCTGCGCATGATCCCGGCGCGCGAGGACATCGACACCTACGCCACGCTCACCACGCACCCGAACCACGACAACCTGCAATGGGTCGGCGTCGAGCAGACACAGCCCGGCGACGTGATGGTGATCGACAGCCGCAACGACCCGAGCGCGGCGTCGATGGGCAACATGCTGCTGACGCGCATGCAGGTGCGCGGCGTGCGCGGCGTGATCACCGACGGCGCGTTCCGTGACGGCAGCGAAATCGCGCGCATGGACATTCCGGCCTGGTGCCGCGGCGTCACCGCGACCACGCGCCTGTCCTATCACCATGTCGCCGACCTCAACGTGCCGATCGCCTGCGCCGGCGTCGCGGTCTATCCTGGGGACGTGATCCACGGCGACGCCGACAACATCACCGTCGTGCCCGCGCATGTGGCGGCCGAGATGGCCGACCTGTGCGAAGCGCAGGACGACATCGAGGCCTACCTCGCACTGCGCGTGCAGCGCGGCGAGGCACTGTGGGGCCTGTACCCGCCGAGCCCCGAGACGCGTGCACAGCACAAGGCCTGGGTGGCCGCGGGGCGGCCGGCGCTGGAGTGAACGCGATGCACACGAGCGAAGGCGAGGCCCGCATGCACCCTCACGAAGCGCTGATCCGCCGCTATTTCGACGCCTGCAATGCCGCCGACCACGCGGGGCTCGTCGCCTGCTTCACGCCCGACGCGGTGCACTACTTCCCGCCCGGCCTGCCCGAA
Organism: Burkholderiaceae bacterium; assembly: GCA_035539635.1. Classification (GTDB taxonomy): domain Bacteria; phylum Pseudomonadota; class Gammaproteobacteria; order Burkholderiales; family Burkholderiaceae_C; genus CADEEN01. The sequence continues at coordinate 284 of DATLIE010000381.1, read as the reverse complement.
ATCCCCTGGCGCGGCGCCGACACCATCGCGCGCAAGTGGATCTGGTGCGTCGAGACCCTCGGCTCGCATTGGACGTTCGAGAAGGTGCTCGTCAGCCCCGACTCGCCCGAGGCCGTGATCGAATGGACGCACTGGAAGCGAAAGCTCGGCACCGCGCAGCGCGGCGACGAGTGGTACGTGTTCGATGAGAAGAGCGGCCTGATCAAGGAGATCCGCGCCTACTACGCCGCGCCGGCGGTGAAGGACATCCCCATCGGTGAACTGGTCGACTTCGACTACAAGGG
>DATLIE010000380.1:0-8854 GCA_035539635.1 Burkholderiaceae bacterium | reverse complement strand
CGCACCGGCGCGAAGCTGCGACGATGGGCGGCGCACGCGCCGTGCACGCGCAGCGCCGCCAGGTGCTCGGGTGTCGGGTAGCCCTTGTGCCCGGCAAATCCGTAGGCCGGATGCTGCGTGTGCAGGGTCCGCAGCAGCGTGTCGCGATGGACCTTGGCGACGATCGACGCCGCCGCAATCGCGGCCACGCGGGCGTCGCCCTTGACCACGGCCTCGGCCGGCACGCCCAGCCGCGGCAGGCGGTTGCCGTCGACCAGCACGCGGGCAGGCAGGAGCCGCAGCCCATCGACGGCGCGCTGCATCGCCAGCAACGTGGCTTGCAGGATGTTCAACCGGTCGATCTCCTCGACACTGGCTTCGGCCAGGCTGACGCACAGCGCCTTGGCGCGGATCTCCGCGTCGAGCCGTTCGCGCGTGGCCGGGCCCAGGACCTTGGAGTCGCGCAGGCCCTTGATCGGGCGCAGGTCGTCGAGGATCACGGCGGCCGCCACCACCGGGCCGGCCAAGGGCCCACGGCCGACTTCGTCGACACCGGCCAGCAGGCCCGGTGTCGACCAGTGCAGCGCCAGCTGCTCAGGTGGCCTCGAGGACCTTCGCGATCGCATCGGTGGCCGTGCGCGCGGTGTCGCGCCGCAGCAGGTGGTGCAGGTCGGTGAAGCGGCGCGTCAGGACCGCCGCACGGTGTGGAGCGTCGAGCCAGGCCAGCACGTCCTGGGCCAGGCGCTCGGGTGTGGCGGCGGACTGGATGCGCTCTGGCACGACGAAGTCCTCGCACAGGATGTTGGGCAATCCGACCCAGGGCTGCAGTTGCATGCGCTTCATGATTTGCCAGGACAGCGGGTGCATTTTGTAGGCGATCACCATCGGGCGCTTGAACAGCGCCGCTTCGAGCGTCGCGGTGCCGCTGGCGATCAGCGTCACGTCGCAGGCCGCCAGGGCCTCGTGCGAGCGGCCGTCGAGCAGTTGGACCGGTGCCCCCGCGGCATGACGCGCGACCATCGGATCGAGCAGGCCGCGCAGGCCCGGCACCACCGGCAACACGAAACGCAGCGCCGGGCGCGACGTGGCGAGCCGCGCTGCGGCGGCGAGGAAAGTCGGTGCGATGGCCTCGATCTCTGAGCGGCGGCTGCCCGGCAGCAGCGCCACCACAGGCGCCTCGGCGTCCAGCCCGAGCGCCGTGCGCGCGGCCGCGCGCGACGGCTCCAGGGGAATGGCGTCGGCCAGCGGATGACCGACGTAGGTGGCCGCGATGCCGTGGCGCGCCAGCAGCGCCGGCTCGAAGGGAAACAGGCACAGCACGTGGTCGGTGCTGCGGGCGATCTTCTCGACCCGGCTTGCGCGCCACGCCCAGACCGACGGGCAGACGAAGTGGATCGCCTTGACGCCCGCGGCGCGCAGCCGAGCCTCGAGCCCGAGGTTGAAGTCCGGTGCGTCGACCCCGATGAACGCGTCCGGCCGTCGGGCCAGCAGCCGCTCGGCCAGGGCATCGCGGATGGCCTTGATCTCGCGATAGTGCCGCAGCACCTCGACGTAGCCGCGAACCGCCAGCTTGTCGTGCGGCCACCAGGCCTCGAACCCTTGCGCCGCCATGCGCGGACCGCCGATGCCGAAGGTGTCCGCCTGGGGCCAGCGCCGATTCACTCCGGCCAGCAGCAGGCCCGCCAGCAGGTCGCCCGAGGCTTCGCCCGCGACGAGGCCAAGCCGCATCTCAGCGCGCGATGCCGCGCGTGGACGCCGCGAGGAAGTCGAGCAGCATCTGCACGTCGGCGTCGCCGCCCTCGACCGCACCGCGCAGGCCTTCAATCGATGCCCTGGCCTGCTCCAGCGTCAACCCGTCGCGGTACAGCAGCCGGTGCATCTGCTTGACCTGGGCGATGCGCTCCTTTGAGAAGCCGCGTCGACGCAAGCCCTCGACGTTGAAGCCGGCGATGGCCAGCGGATGGCCCACCGCCATCATGAACGGCGGTACGTCCTGCGAGACATGACTCTGGAAGCCGGTCATCGCGTGCGCACCGATCTTGCAGAACTGGTGCACGCCGGTCAGCCCGCCGACGATCACCCAGTCACCGATCTGCACATGCCCGGCCAGCGTGGCGTTGTTGGCCAGGATGGTGCGGCTGCCCACCTGCACGTCGTGCGCCAGGTGCACGTAGGCCATGATCCAGTTGTCGTCGCCGACGCGTGTCGTGCCCACGTCTTGCGTGGTGCCGCGGTTGAAGGTGCAGAACTCGCGGATCGTGTTTCGGTCGCCGATCGCGAGCGCAGTCGGCTCGCCGCGATACTTCATGTCCTGCGGCGCGCCGCCGAGCACGGCGTGCGCGAAGATCCTGTTGTCGCTCCCGATCGTGGTCGGGCCTTCGATCACCGCGTGCGCGCCCACCGTGGTGCCGCTGCCGATGCGCACGCCATCGCCGATGACCGCATACGGGCCGACGGTCACGCCGTCGAGCTCGGCGCCGGCGGCGATGAGCGCGGTCTGGTGGATCTGGTTACTCACAGGCGCCTCAGCCGAGTGCTCAGGCGACCTTGCGCATGGTGCACATCAGCTCGGCCTCGACTGCGGTCTCGCCGCCCACGCGTCCGCTGCCGCGGAACTTGTAGATGCCCGCCTTGGCACGGTCGAGGAAGACCTCCAGCACGAGCTGGTCGCCCGGTTCGACCGGGCGCTTGAAGCGCGCACCGTCGATGCCGGCGAAGTAGAAGACCGACTTGTCGTCGAGCGCGATGCCCGCCGTCTCGATCGACAGCAGTGCAGCGGCCTGCGCCATCGCCTCGAGCATCATCACCCCAGGCATCACGGGCCGGTGCGGGAAGTGGCCGACGAAGTAGGGCTCGTTCATCGTGACGTTCTTCAACGCCTTGATGCGCACGCCCTTCTCGAGCTCGAGCACCCGGTCCACCAGCAGGATCGGGTAGCGATGCGGCAACTTCTGCAGGATCTGGTGGATGTCCATTTCAGTACCGACGGGCCGCCCCAAGGGACTGGAGCGCCCCCGCGGGGGGCAGCGAACGAAGTGAGCGCGGGGGCATCATGTCTCAGGCGAGCTTCTTCTCGAGCGCGCGCAGGCGTTCGCGCAACGTATGAAGTTGCCGCAGCGTCGCGGCATTCTTCTCCCAGGACGCATTGTCGTCGATGGGGAACATGCCGCTGTACTGGCCCGGCTTCAGGATCGATCGGCTTACGACCGACGCCGCGGTGATGTGCACGTCGTCGGCCAGCTCGAGGTGGCCGAGCACGATGGCGCCGCCACCGACCGTGCAGCGGCGGCCGATCCGGGCGCTGCCGGCAATGCCGACGCAGCCGGCCATCGCACTGTGGGCGCCGATGTGCACGTTGTGGCCGACCTGGATCAGGTTGTCGAGTTTGACCCCGTCCTCGATCACGGTGTCGCCGAGCGCACCGCGATCGACGCAGGTGTTGGCGCCGATCTCGACGTCGTTGCCGATGCGCACCGCGCCGAGCTGCGCGATCTTCTCCCAGCGCCCTTCGTGCGGCGCGAAGCCGAAGCCGTCGGCCCCGATCACGACGCCGCTGTGCAGGATGCAGCGCTCGCCGACCACGCAGCGCTCGCCGAGGGTCACGCGCGCGCCGATGCGCGTGCCGGCGCCGACCACGGCGCCGGTGCCGATGTAGCTCAGGGCTCCGATGCTGGCGCCCGGGCCGATCGTGGCGCCGGCTTCCACCACGGCACTCGGGTGCACGCCGGCCGCGGCAGGGCTGGCCTGCGCCGCCCACCACTGCGACAAGCGGGCGTAATAGAGATACGGATCGGGCGTGACGATGACCGTGCCCCGCTGCGCGGCCTCCTCGGCCAGCGCCGGGGCCACGATCACGCAGCCGGCGGCGGTGCGTTGCAACAGCGTCCGGTAACGCGGATGCGACAGGAAGCTGATTTGCGACGGGCCGGCTGCATCCAGCGCGGCGATCCGATCGACCACCAACGCGGCATCACCGACGCACTCGCCGCCCAGTCGAGCCACGATGTCGGCGACGGTCACGCGCATCGCCGTGCGCCTTCAGGCGGTCACTTGCCCGCGTTCAGCGCGTCGATCACCTTCTTGGTGATGTCCACGCGCGGACTCCAGTGCACCGCGTCCTGCAAGATCAGGTCGTACTTCTCCTGATCGAAGATCTGCTTGATGACCTTGTTCGCACGCTCGACCACGGAGGCCAGTTCCTCGTTCTTGCGCTGGTTCAGGTCTTCCTGGAACTCCCGGCGCTTGCGCTGGAACTCGCGGTCCTGCTCGACCAGGTCGCGCTGGCGGCGCGTGCGCTCGGCCTCGGCCAGGGTCGGCGCGTCCTTCTCCAGCTTGTCGGCGGCGGCCTTCAGGCGAGTGGCCTGATCGGCCAGATCCTTCTCCCGCTTGCCGAACTCGGCCTCCAGCTTGGCCTGCGCGGCCTTGGCCGGGTTGGCCTCGCGCAGCACACGCTCGCTGTTGACATAGCCGATCTTCAGGTCCTGCGCCTGCACCGGGATGGCAGCCGCCGCGATCAGCGCCGCAGCGCCGAGGGATTTCCACATGTTCATCAGAATGCGGTGCCGATCTGGAATTGGAACTTTTCGATTCTATCGTTGGGCTGCTTCTTCACTGGCGTGCCCCAGCTCAACTTGAGGGGTCCGACCGGTGAGATCCAGGACAAGCCGACACCGGCCGAGGCCCGGATGCTGTCACCGGTGATCTTCTCGTTCTCGCCCCACACGTTGCCGGCATCGACGAATCCGAAGATGCGCAGACTCTTGTCATTGCCGCTGCCCGGAACGGGCACGTAGAGCTCGCCGTTGACATTCAGGCGCCGGTTGCCGCCGATGTAGTTGTTGGTGACGTCCACCACGCCGAGCGAACCCTGCTCGAACACGCGCACCGAGCCCAGACCGCCGCCGTAGAAGTTCTTGAAGATCGGGTAGGGTTTGCCCCCAAAGCCCTTGCCCCAGCCGAGTTCGGCGTTCAGGCCGAAGGTGAAGTTGGTGGTGATCGGGAAGTACTGCTGGTACTGCAGGTTGGTGCGCAGGTAGCGGACGTCGCCGGCGACGGACCACTCGAGGTTGACTCGCTGGTAGCGACCGATCGTCGGCGAGATGATGCTGTCGCGCTGATCCCGCGCCCAGCCCAGCGTCAGCGGCACGGCCGTGCTGTTGGCGCCATAGAGCTCGCGGTAGTCGCGATAGCTCTTATTGGTCACATTCCCGTTGATGCGGGTCTGCTCCACCCCGACGCCGAAGAACACGGTGTCGAAGTCGGAGAACGGCACGCCGAAGCGGATCGCCGCACCCGGCGTCACGAGTTCGTACTCTTCGCCCTGGCTGTTGATCGGCTTGGTCGTGCGGTAGAACACATCGATCGAGCGCGAGATGCCGTCGATGGTCCAGTACGGGTCCACGGTCGACAGCACCAGGCTGCGGTTCGACTTGCTGGTGTTGAACTCGAGGCCCAGGTAGTTGCCCGAGCCAAACACGTTCTCCTGCTTGATGGACGCCGTGAAGGAGATCTTGTCGCTGCTCGAATAGCCGGCACCGATCAGCAGATTGCCGGTCGGCCGCTCGGTCACCTTGACCGTCAGATCCACCTGGTCCGGACTGCCCGGCACTTCTTCGGTCTCGACGTTGACGTCTTCCTTGAAGTACCCCAGGCGCTGCACCCGCTCCTTGGATAGCTTGATCCGTTCGCCGTCGTACCAAGCCGACTCCAGTTGCCGGAACTCGCGCCGGATCACTTCGTCGCGCGTGCGGTCGTTGCCGGCAATGTTGATGCGGCGCACGTAGACGCGACGCTGCGGGTCGGCGTTCAGCACCACGACCACCTGGCCGTTCGTGCGATCGATCTCGGGCCGCGACTCCGTGCGGGCGAAGGCGTACCCGAAGCGGGCGAACAGATCGCCGAACGCCTTGGCCGTCGCCGCGACGGCGGCGCTGTTGTAGGGGTCACCGGGTTTGATGAACACCAGACGCTTGAAGTCGTCCTCGCGGCCAACGTAGTCGCCTTCCAGTCGCACCGCGGTGACCGTGTAGGGTTGACCTTCGCGCACGGAGATCGTGATGCTGATCTCCTGCTTGTCCGGCGAGATGGTGACCTGCGTCGACTCGATGTCGAACTCGAGGTAGCCGCGGGTGGTGTAGTGGGCCCGGATGGTCTCGAGGTCCGCATTCAGTTCGCTGCGGGAGTAGCGATCGGTCTTCGTGTACCAGGTCAGCCAGCCGGTGGTGGTGCGCCCCATCAGGGCGAGCAAGGTACCTTCCGAGAACGCCTTGTTGCCGACGATCCGGATCTCCCGGATCTTGGCCGCCTCGCCCTCGCTCATCGTGAACACCACGTTGACGCGGTTGCGCTCCAACGGTGTCACCGTCGTCGTGACCTCGGCACCGTACAGGCTCTTGGTCAGGTACTGGCGCTTGATCTCCTGCTCCGCGCGGTCGATCAGCGCACGGTCGAAGGGCAGGCCTTCGCCGATGCCGGAGTCCTTCAGCGCCTTCAGCAGCGTGTCGTTGTCGAACTCCTTCAGGCCGACGAAGCTGACGTTGGCGACGATCGAGCGCTCCTCGACGATCACGATCACGACCTTGCCGTCGATCTCGATGCGCACGTCCTTGAACAAGCCGGTGGCGAACAACGCGCGCAGCGCGGCAGCACCCTTCTCGTCGGTGTAGGTGTCGCCGTTGCGGAACGGCAGGGAGGCGAACACGGTGCCGGGGTCGGTCCGCTGCAGCCCCTCGACGCGGATGTCGACGATCGCGAACGGCTCCGCGGCCCGCGCCGCGGGCGCCGTCAGGGCGGCCGCGGCCACGATGCAGGCCGCGACGGGGCGCAGCGAATGGAGGGCGTTGAGTGGCAGCATCAGGATCGGACGCGGGGCGGAGCGCTTCGCGTCAATGCAGGCCCAGCAGGCGGGCGATGTCGTTGGACAGGGCGAGGGTCATCAACAGCAACAGCGCCAGCGCGCCGCCACGCTGCAGCCACCGGAGCCACAGCTCCGACACCGGACGGCCCGTCAAGCCCTCGAAAAGATAATACATGAGGTGCCCGCCATCGAGCAGCGGGACCGGCAGCAGGTTGAGCACGCCCAGCCCCACACTGACCAGCGCCAGGAAGCCGATGTAGTAGGCCATGCCGCGCTCGGCCGACTGGCCGGCGTAGTCGGCGATCGTGATCGGGCCCGACAGGTTCTTCAGCGACGCGTCGCCAATCAGCATGCGGCCGAACATCTTCACCGTCAGCAGAGACTGCTCCCAGGTCAGCGACAGGCCGCGCATCACGCCGTCCAGCGGCCCCAGCCGCACGGTCACCATCTCCGGCAGCTTGCCGACCACCGCGTCGATGCGACCGAGCCGGTTGTTGCCGTCGGTCATGACGCGCGGGGCCACCGCGATCTCGCGCACGCTGCCGTCGCGCTCGACAGACCAGGTCATCGGCGCGGCCCGGCCTTCGGCATCGAGTTGGCGGATGCGCGTGCGCAATTGATGCGCGTCGACGATCGGCACGCCGTCGACACGCAGCACGCGGTCGCCGGGCTTCAGCCCTGCACGCTCCGCCGGCCCACCCGCCACGGGATCGCCCATCACGGCGGGTGCATAGGGCGGCGGCAGGCCGACCACCTTGCCGAGGAAGCTGCCGTCGACCTCGCGCCGCTCGACGCGATCCAGTTCGAGCGTCACCCGACGCGGGGCGCGCCCCGCCGCGTCGCTGACCTCGAGCACCAGGCGCTCGCCATCCAGCGCGGCCTGCATGATCTGCCAGCGCAGGTCGGTCATCGACCGGACTTCCTGCACCGGGCTGTCCACGCCCCCCGCCGACCAGGCGCGCACCCAGTCGCCCGAGCGCAAGCCGGCGCGGTCGGCCAGGGTGCCGGTGGCCGGCATCGACAGCACGGCCTTGGGCTCCTCGACGCCGATCCAGTTCTGCACCGCGTACAGCAGCACCGCCAGCACCAGGTTGGCCAGCGGCCCGGCCGCCACGATGGCGGCGCGCTGGCGCAGCGGCTTGCGGTTGAAGGCCTGGTCGCGTTCGTGCGGCGCGACGGGCTCTTCGCGCTCGTCGAGCATCTTCACGTAGCCGCCCAGCGGCAGCACTGCCACCACGAACTCGGTGTCCCCGGGCGAACGCTGATGGCGCCAGAGGGTGCGCCCGAAGCCGACCGAGAAGCGCAGCACCTTCACGCCGCAGGCCCGGGCCATCCGGTAGTGCCCCCACTCGTGCACGACGATCAGCACGCCCAGCGTGACAAGGAAAGCCACCAGCGTCGTCAACGCGCTCATCGCTTCAGGCCCTGGATGAGCTGCCGCGCCTGCTGCCTGGCCCGCGCGTCGAGCGCGAGCAGGTCTTCCATCGACGCACAGTCGGCCGCACCTGGCTGCACGGACGCGACGGTGCCATCGTTGATGCGATGGATGTCCGTGAAGCGGATCGCACCGTCCAGGAAGGCCGCGACCGCCTCCTCGTTGGCTGCGTTGAGTACTGCCGTGCTGCCTTCTGGGCCGGCCAGCGCCTGCCAGGACAGGTACAGGCCAGGGAAGCGCACCCGGTCCGCCGGCTCGAAGCTCAGCGCCTGCATCGAATCGAAGTCGAGCGCGGCGGCGCCCGAAGCGACGCGCTCCGGATAGGCCAGCCCGTAGGCGATCGGCACCCGCATGTCCGGCGTGCCGAGCTGCGCCAGGACCGAATGGTCGCGGCACACGACCATGGAGTGGATCACGCTCTGCGGATGGATCACCACCCGCACCTGCTCGGGGGCCAGGTCGAACAGCCAGCGCGCCTCGATCACCTCGAGCGCCTTGTTCATCATCGTCGCGGAGTCGACGCTGATCTTGCGCCCCATCACCCAGTTGGGATGCGCCACCGCCTGGTCGGGCGTCACGTCATG
>DATLIE010000379.1:0-1931 GCA_035539635.1 Burkholderiaceae bacterium | reverse complement strand
TCGGCCAGGCCCTCGTGCTTGCCGCCGCGCGGGCCGGTGGTGCCGAACAGGATGCCGCCCAGGCTGCCGAGCAGGCCGCCGCCTTCCTCGGCCGGCGCGTCCTTGCCGCGCGCCTTGAGGTCCTCGGCGGCGTCCGTGGTGGCGGCGGCGCGCCCCTTGAGCTTCTCGAAGGCCGACTCGCGGTCGACCTGCTTCTCGTAGACGCCCGCCACCAGCGAGCCCTGCCTCAGCGCCTGGCGCTGCGGCGGCGTGATCGGGCCGATCTGGCTGCCGGGCGGGATCACGAACACGCGCTGCGTGACGCCGGGGCGGCCCTTCTCGTCGAGCAGGCTCACCAGCGCCTCGCCGACCGCCAGCTCGGTGATCGCCTTCTCGATGTCGAGCCCCGGGTTGGCGCGCATCGTCTGGGCGGCCGACTTGACGGCCTTCTGGTCACGCGGCGTGAAGGCGCGCAGCGCGTGCTGCACGCGGTTGCCGAGCTGGCCGAGCACGCTGTCCGGCACGTCGAGCGGGTTCTGCGTCACGAAGAACACGCCCACGCCCTTGGAGCGCACCAGCCGCACGACGAGCTCGATGCGCTCGACCAGCGCCTTGGGCGCGTCGGTGAACAGCAGGTGGGCCTCGTCGAAGAAGAACACCAGCTTCGGCTTGTCCAGGTCGCCGACCTCGGGCAGCGTCTCGAACAGCTCCGACAGCAGCCACAGCAGGAAGGTGGCGTACAGGCGAGGCGAGTTCATCAGCTTGTCGGCGGCAAGGACGTTGACCACGCCCTGGCCGTCGACCGTCTGCATGAAGTCGCCGATGTCGAGCATCGGCTCGCCGAAGAAGCTGTCGCCGCCCTGTTCCTCGATCTGCATCAGCCCGCGCTGGATCGCGCCGACCGAGGCCGCGCTGATGTTGCCGTACGCGGTGGTGTACTGCTTGGCGCTCTCGCCCACGTGCTGCAGCATCGCCCGCAGGTCCTTCAGGTCCAGCAGCGGCAGGCCGGCGTCGTCGGCGATCTTGAACACCAGGCTCAGCACGCCCTGCTGGATCTCGTTGAGGTTCAGCATGCGCCCGAGCAGCAGCGGGCCCATGTCGGCCACCGTGGCGCGGACCGGGTGGCCCTGCTCGCCGAACACGTCCCAGACGGTGGTGGGGCAGGCGCGCGGAGCCGGGGCCTGCAGCCCGCGCTCCTGCAGGACCTTGGCGAGCTTGTCGACCACCGTGCCGGCCTGAGAGATGCCGGTCAGGTCGCCCTTCACGTCCGCCATGAAGACCGGCACGCCGATGCCCGACAGCCGCTCGGCGATCGCCTGCAGCGTGATCGTCTTGCCGGTGCCGGTGGCGCCGGTGATCAGGCCGTGGCGGTTGGCCAGCGCGGGCAGCAGTTCGCAGCGGATCTCGCCGTGCTGGGCGAGCAGGAGCGGTTCGGCCATGGTGTCTCCGGCGGGATGGAGGGGAGTGCGTCCACTAAAATCGCCGCAATCCTAAGCTCCCAGAAAGAAAAATGGCCGGTCATTCCAAGTGGGCCAACATCCAGCACCGCAAGGGCCGCCAGGATGAAAAGCGGGGCCGCGTCTGGACCCGCATCATCCGCGAGATCGTGGTCGCGGCCCGCCAGGGCGGCGGCGACCCGGCCATGAACCCGCGCCTGCGGCTGGCCATCGACAAGGGCAAGGCGGCCAACATGCCGGCCGACACGATCAAGAAGAATGTCGACAAGGCCACCGGCGCCCTGGAGGGCGTCAGCTACGAGGAAATCCGCTACGAGGGCTACGGCATCGGCGGCGCGGCGATCATCGTCGACACGATGACCGACAACCGCGTGCGCACAGTGGCCGAGGTGCGGCACGCCTTCAGCAAGTACGGCGGCAACCTCGGCACCGACGGCTCGGTGAGCTTCCAGTTCAAGCACTGCGGCCAGTTCGTGTTCGCGCCCGGTACCAGCG
>DATLIE010000378.1:0-5041 GCA_035539635.1 Burkholderiaceae bacterium | reverse complement strand
TGACCGGCCACCTGGTGTTCAGCACGCTGCACACCAACGACGCGGCCAGCGCGATCACGCGCCTGACCGACCTGGGGGTGCCGCCGTATCTGATCTCGGCCACCGTGATCGGCGTGCTGGCGCAACGCCTGGCACGCACGCTGTGCCCCGCGTGCAAGCAGCCCGACGATCATGCAGACCGTGCGCTGCTCGACGCGGCGATCGCGCCGTGGAAGCTCAAGGGCCAGCCGAAGGTGTACAAGCCGGTGGGTTGCCTCGAGTGCCGCAACACGGGTTTCCGCGGGCGCGTCGGCTTCTACGAACTGCTGACGATGAGCGAGGCGGCGCGTCTGCACGTGCACCCCGCGCTCGACATCGACGCCTTGCGCCGCCAGGCGCTGGCCGAAGGCATGCACCCTTTGCGTGCGGCTGGGGTGATGAAGGTGGCCGAAGGCGTGACCACGCTCGAGGAGGTGCTGCGCACCACGCCGGCGTGGGAGGGCCACGCGAGCGCGTGAGCGCGCGCGTGGCGGCGCTTCAACAAGCCGCCCATCGTTACGTGGAAACCACAGGCACCCGCGAGGGGCCGCTGCCTAGAATGCCTCGAACCGGCCCGCGCCGGAGGAGACAGGCATTATGAAAATCAAAAGCGAGCGCGACTTCTGGTCGGGCCTGATGTTCCTGGTGGTGGGGATCGGCTTCGCGTGGGGTGCCACGAGCTACAGCTTCGGCAACTCGGCGCGACCCGGACCCGGCTACTTTCCTTTCGGCCTGGGCGTCCTGCTCGCCGTGCTGGGCGCGATGGTCCTGTTCAAGGCACTGACCATCGAAACCGAGGATGGCGAGAAGGTGGGCTCCTTCGCGTGGAAGCCGCTGATCGTGATCCTGGTGGCGGTGGGCATCTTCGGCGCCATCCTGCCTCGCCTGGGCCTGCTGATCTCGCTGCCCCTGCTGGTCGCCATCTCGAGCTGGGCCAGTGACGAGTTCAGCTGGAAGGCCACGGTGATCAACGCCGTGGTGCTGACCGCGATGTCGTGGGTGATCTTCGTCAAGGGCCTGAGCCTGACGATCCCGGTTCTGCCGACGTTCATCGGCACTTGAAGGCACACCATGGACCTGCTCAACAACCTCGCACTCGGTTTCGGCGTCGCCTTCACCTGGATCAACCTGCTGTACGCGCTCGGCGGCGCGGTCCTCGGCACGCTGATCGGCGTGCTGCCGGGCCTCGGGCCGGTGGCGACGATCGCGATGCTGCTGCCCAGCATCTACGCGCTGGACGCGACGCCGGCGCTGATCATGCTGGCCGGCATCTACTACGGCGCGCAGTACGGCGGCTCCACCACCGCGATCCTGATCAACGTGCCGGGCGAGTCGAGCTCGGTGGTGACGGCCATCGACGGCTACGCGATGGCGCGCAAGGGCCGCGCCGGTGCCGCACTGGCGGCGGCAGGCCTGGGTTCGTTCTTTGCCGGCTGCGTGGGCACGATCGTGATCGCCGCCTTCGCTCCGCCGCTGACCGAGCTGGCCTTCAAGTTCGGCCCGGCCGAGTACTTCTCGCTGATGGTGCTGGGCCTGATCGGCGCGGTGGTGCTGGCCTCGGGTTCGCTGGTCAAGGCGATCTCGATGATCCTGCTGGGCCTGCTGCTCGGCCAGATCAACACCGACGTGATCTCCGGCGTGCCGCGCTACAGCTTCGACATCCCGGAGCTCACCGACGGCATTGGCTTCGTCACCATCGCGATGGGCATCTTCGGCTTCGGCGAGATCATCGCCAATCTGGGGCGTCCGGCCGAGCACCGTGAAGTCTTCACCAAGGACGTGAAGGGCCTGTGGCCGACCAAGCAGGACTTCCACGACGCCTGGCCGGCCGTCATGCGCGGCACGGCGCTGGGCTCGATCCTCGGCGTGCTGCCGGGCGGCGGCGCGCTGCTGGCTGCCTTTGCGGCCTACACGCTGGAGAAGAAGTCGCGCGGGCGCGTCGGCGAGGTGCCGTTCGGCCAGGGCAACATCCGTGGCGTCGCGGGCCCGGAGAGTGCCAACAACGCCGGTGCGCAGACCTCGTTCATCCCGATGCTCACGCTGGGCATCCCGCCCAACGCGGTGATGGCGCTGATGGTCGGCGCGATGACGATCAAGGGCATCCAGCCCGGGCCGCAGGTGATGACCAGCAACCCGGAGCTGTTCTGGGGCCTGATCGCCAGCATGTGGGTCGGCAACGCGATGCTCGTGATCCTGAACCTGCCGCTGATCGGCATGTGGATCAAGCTGCTGACCGTGCCGTATCGCGTGCTCTACCCCGCGATCCTGTCCTTCTGCTGCATCGGCCTGTACACGCTGAACAACAACAACTTCGACGTCTACATGGCCACCATGTTCGGCGTCATCGGCTACGTGTTCTACAAGCTGCACTGCGAGCCGGCGCCGCTGCTGCTGGGCTTCATCCTCGGCCCGATGATGGAGGAGAACCTGCGTCGGGCGCTGCTGCTGTCGCGCGGCGACTGGACCACCTTCGCGACCCGCCCGCTGTCGGCCGGGTTGCTGCTGGCAGCCCTCATCATGGTGATCATCGTGATGCTGCCGTCGATCAAGAAGAAGCGCGCCGAGGCGTTCCAGGAAGAGGAAGCCTGACCGGGACGCGCGGGACATGGCTCGGCGCACGCAGGTCGCGATCGTCGGCGCCGGCCCGTCGGGCCTGCTGCTCGGCCAGCTCCTCGCGCGCGCCGGCGTCGACAACGTGATCGTCGAGCGGCAGAGCGGCGACTACGTGCTCGGCCGCATCCGCGCCGGCGTGCTCGAGCAGACCACCGCTGACCTGCTCGACGAGGCCGGCGTCGGCGCGCGCATGCATGCCGAGGGCCTGGTGCATGACGGTTTCGAGCTGTGCTTCGGCGGTACGCGGCACCGCATCGACCTGGCCGGCCACACCGGCGGCAAGCATGTCATCGTCTACGGGCAGACCGAAGTCACGCGCGACCTGATGGCCGCGCGCGCCGCCGCCGGCCTGCCCACCGTGTATGAGGCCAAGGACGTGGCGCCGCACGACTTCGACGGCGATTCGCCCTACCTCACCTACACGCACGACGGCCAGCCGCAGGAACTGCGTGCCGACTTCATTGCCGGCTGCGACGGCTACCACGGCGCCTGCCGTGCGGCGGTGCCGCCCGCGGCGCTGTCGATCTTCGAGAAGGTCTACCCCTTCGGCTGGCTCGGCATCCTGGCGGACACGCCGCCGGTGTCGCACGAGCTGATCTACTCGAACCACGAGCGCGGCTTCGCGTTGTGCTCGATGCGCTCGCCGACACGCACGCGCTACTACGTGCAATGCTCGCTGCACGACAAGGTGGAGGACTGGAGCGACGACGCGTTCTGGGACGAGTTGCGGCGGCGCCTCGACCCGCAGGCCGCGGCAAGCATGGTCACCGGGCCGTCGATCGAGAAGAGCATCGCCCCGCTGCGCAGCTTCGTCGCCGAGCCGATGCGCTTCGGCTCGATGTTCCTGGCCGGCGACGCGGCCCACATCGTGCCGCCCACCGGCGCCAAGGGGCTGAACCTGGCCGCGTCGGACGTGCGCTTCCTCGCTCGCGCGCTGGTCGAGCACTACCGCGACCACAGCGACGAGGGGCTGGAACGCTACTCCGAGCGCTGCCTGGCGCGCGTGTGGAAGGCCGAGCGCTTCTCGTGGTGGTTCACCTCGCTGACGCACAAGTTCCCGGACACCGGCGCCATCGGCGCCAAGCTGCAGCGCGCCGAACTCGACTACCTCGTGAGTTCGCATGCCGCCACCACGGTGATCGCCGAGAATTACGTGGGGCTGCCGTTCGACGGGTGACAATCGCCTGACATGGCCCTTCTGCTCGGCTGCATTGCCGACGACTTCACCGGAGCGACCGACCTCGCGAACAACCTCGTGCGCGAGGGCATGCGCGTCGTGCAGGCGATCGGCGTGCCCGAGGCGACGCACACGCCGATCGACGGCGTCGATGCGGTCGTCGTGGCCCTAAAGTCGCGTACCGCACCCGTGGCCGAGGCGGTGGCGCAGTCGCTGGCCGCGGCGCGCTGGCTGCAGGCGCAGGGCGCGCCCCAGCTCTATTTCAAGGTCTGCTCGACCTTCGACTCGACACCCCAGGGCAACATCGGCCCGGTGGCCGAGGCGCTGATCGAGTTCAGCGGCGCGCGCGTCGTGCCGGTGACGCCGGCCTTTCCGGCCACCGGGCGCACGGTCTACCTGGGCCACCTGTTCGTCGGCGAGCAGCTGCTGTCGGACAGCCCGATGCGGCAGCATCCGCTGACGCCGATGACCGACGCCAACCTGGTGCGCGTGCTGCAGGCGCAATGCGCACGCGAGCGTGTCGGCCTGGTGCCGCAGCGCGAGGTGTCGTCCGGCGTTGCGGCGATCGCGCAGCGGCTCGACGCGCTGGCCGCGCAAGGCGTGCGGCTGGCCATCGTCGATGCGACCGGCGATGCCGACCTGCGCACCCTCGCCACGGCATCGCGCAGCCTGCCGCTGGTGGTGGCCGGCTCGGGCCTGGCCATCGGCATCCCGGCGCAGCACGGCCTGGCGCCGAGCGTGGCGGCTGCCGCATTGCCGCCGGCCCGGGGCCAGCGCGCGATCGTCTCGGGCAGCTGCTCGGCGGCGACCAACGCCCAGGTCGCGCACTTCAAGGCGCAGGGCGGCGCCGCGTTCGCAGTCGACCCGTTGCGCATCGCAGCCGGGCACGACGTCGCGGCCGAAGCGCTGGCGTTCGCGCGCCCGCGCCTGCATGACGGCGCCGTGCTCGTGCACGCCACCGCGGACGCCGACGCGGTGCGCGCGGTGCAGCAACAGCTGGGGGTGGAACGTGCCGGTGCACTGGTCGAGGCCACGCTCGCGCGCGTCGCGACCGGTCTGGTCGACGCCGGCGTCGGCCAGTTGCTGGTGGCCGGCGGCGAAACCTCGGGTGCCTGCGTGCAGGCGCTGGGCCTGACGCGCCTGCGCATCGGGCCGCAGATCGACCCGGGCGTGCCCTGGTGCCATGCGAGCGAGCGCGATCTGCACCTGGCACTGAAGTCCGGCAACTTCGGC
>DATLIE010000377.1:0-17866 GCA_035539635.1 Burkholderiaceae bacterium | reverse complement strand
TGCCGTCGCGCACCAGCCCCTTGCGGTGCACCACGGCCAGCGGCACCTGCACGCCGTCGTGGCTGGGCACCATCACCTCGCTGACCTCCAGCTCGGGCGCACCGGGCGGCAGCGCGTTGCGGCGCAAGCCGGTGTCTCGCGTGGTGCCATCGGCAGCCACAGCGAGCACGCGCGACGGGCGGGTCCAGTTGCTCGTGGACACCCACGGGTCGCGATGGGCGCTCGCGGCATCGCGCACCATGAAGGTCGACCCTGCGACGCCGGGCGCTGCGTCGCGCCCCGGACCGGCCTGCGCGCGCGGACCGAGGGCATGGCGCACCACCCGCGTGTTGAAACCCGCCCGCACATGCACGTACAGCGTGTCGCGGCCGAGCTGGAGGTCAGCGAGGTGATGGTGCCCAGCCACGACGGCGTGCAGGTGCCGCTGGCCGTGGTGCACCGCAAGGGGCTGGTGCGCGACGGCAACAACCCGACGCTGCTCATCGGCTATGGCGCCTACGGCTTCTCGTTCAACGCCGGCATCGACATGCGCGACATCGCGTGGTTCGAGCGCGGCGGCGTGATCGCCTATGCCAACGTGCGCGGCGGCGGCGCGTTCGGCCACGACTGGTACCAGGCCGGCTTCAAGGCCACCAAGTCGAACACCTGGAAGGACGGCGTGGCCTGTGCGCGCTGGCTGATCGCACAACGCTACGCATCGCCGGCCACGCTCGGGATCCAGGGCACCAGCGCCGGCGGCATCTTCGCTGGCCGCGCGGTCACCAGTGCGCCGGACCTGTTCGCCGCCGCGGTGTTCGACGTCGGCGTGATGGACGCCGTCCGTGCGGAAGAGTCTGCCAACGGCATCACCAACACCTCCGAGTTCGGGTCGGCGAAGAACCCGGCCGAGTTCAAGGCCCTGCTCGACATGAGCACCTACCACCAGATCCGCGATGGCCAGGCCTACCCCGGGGTGCTGCTGATCCACGGCATGAACGATCCGCGCGTGGACGTGTGGCACAGCGCCAAGGCGGCTGCGCGGCTGCAGCAGGCCAATCCGGGCGGGCGACCGGTGCTGATGCGCCTGGACAGCCAGGCCGGTCACGGCATGGGCAGCACGGCCGAACAGGGCGCCACGCGCCGCGCCGACATCTACAGCTTCCTGATGTGGCAGTTCGGCAAGGCGCCCGCCAGTTCGGAGTGACCGCAAGGGCGCGTCAGGCGCCGTCCGGCCA
Organism: Burkholderiaceae bacterium; assembly: GCA_035539635.1. Classification (GTDB taxonomy): domain Bacteria; phylum Pseudomonadota; class Gammaproteobacteria; order Burkholderiales; family Burkholderiaceae_C; genus CADEEN01. The sequence continues at coordinate 16,652 of DATLIE010000377.1, read as the reverse complement.
GCCGTAGCCGGCCAGCTGCGCCAGCAGCTCGCTGCACGCTCGCTGTTCCGCGGCAGCGGCATGGCGAGCGTAGCGTTCGAGCACGAAGCGCTCGGTGTCGTACACCGAACGCCACTCGGTGGGCGCGCTGACGCGGCGCTGCAGGTCGGCGAACTCGGCCGCGAGGCGCGATTGCGCGCCGGCCAGGCGCCCCGTGGCCACCGCCTGCAGCACCTGCAGCTCGGTGCGGCCGACGACGGACCAGAAGTCCGGGTCGCTGCGCGCCTTGGCCTCGAGGCTGGCCTGCACTTCGGCCAGCAGCGCGGGGTCGGGCCCGGCCCAGCGCGCCTGGCCGGCATGCGCGGCCAGGTCGGCCACGATCAGGTTCAGGCCCGGGTAGAACAGGGCGTCCGAGCCGCTCATGCGCGCGGCTTCCGCGGCGCGCGCGTAGTGCGCGCCCATGTGCGCGATCGCGTTGCGCGCATCGCGCTCGCGGCCGAGGTCGCTCTCGATCATCGCCAGCCGCTTCCAGGCCGAGCCAGCGAGGTTGTGGCGCTCGATCGTCGGGTGCTGTTCGGTCAGGTTGTCGAACGCCGCCAGCGCCGCCACCACGGCCCGGCGCCCCTTGTCGACGGCGTGCGCCAGCGCGGCCTGCGCCTCGACGACGGCCTTGTCGCGCGTGCCCCTCGCCGGGCGGCTGCGTGACGCCGCGGCCTCGCCGCGCACCTGCGCGCGCCCGCGCGCCTCGCGCAGCGCCGCGGCCGCCTGGCTCACGGCCGCCTCGGCCTGGCGCACGCGCAGGTTGGCGAGCTGCTCGGCAGCCTTGTGCGACGCCCCGCCGTCCTCGGCGGCAATCGCGCGCTCGAACCACTCGATCGCCTTGGCCGGGTCGCCGAGCGCCTTCCAGGCCTGGCCGAAGTGGTCGGCCACCAGCCCCATGTGGCCCCAGCGCTCGGCGAAGCGCGACTCGAGCCAGATCAGGCGCTGCAGCTGCGCGTCGCGGTCACGCTCGGCGCGGCGACGGCGCGCCTCGGTCTCCTCGCTGCCGGCGCCGCTGCGGATGTGGCGCGCTTCCACCGCCACCGTCTCGAGCGCCAGCTCGAGCGCCACCGCCGACGAGATGCCGGCGTAGCGCTCGCGCAGCGTGTGTCCGCTCGTGCTGGCGCCGCGCGTGACGAGGCGCCAGTCGGGGTCGCCGTAGCACTGATAGGCGGCCCAGGTGTTGCCGCTGCCGCGCACGCGCCAGGCGGCGGCGCGCGCGCGCGCGGTCGCGTCGAGGAAGCGCTCGCCGTCGAGCAGGGCACGGTAGAACTCGTGCGCGAACTCGCACGCCGGCCCATCCTCCACCGCCCAGCCGGCCGCGACCACGCAGCGCACGCCGATCTTGATCAGTTCGTCGGCCACCGTGCTGGCGAAGTCGGCGCGGCTGGACAGGTCGTCGCTGAGCAGCTGGCCCGCGTCGCGTTCGGCCAGGTGGCAGCAGTTGACGAACACCAGCTCGGGCACGGTGCGCATGCTGCGGATCTCGCACGGCCCGAGGTAGCCGTGCGACAGCACCACGCCGCGCGGGTCGGCCACGCGCTGCGGCGGGTCGCCTTCGTGCTGCGGCTCGGCGCCGACCAGCAGCGGCGGTTCGCCATGGCCGGCGATGTGCACCACGCGCCAGTCGCGCGCGAGCAGTTCGCCGACGATGCGGTGCGCGTCGGGCTGCGTCGCCGGATCGTCGGCGGCGATCAGCGCGCGGATCGCGTCCGGCCCGCCGGGCAGGCGCTCGGCCAGGCTGTCCTGCACCGTCAGCGCCTCGCGCCGCGCGCCAGGCAGGCGCGCATAGTTCTGGATCAGCGGCGTGGCCGGCTCGCCGATGATCAGCACGCCGGCGTCGGTGCCCGCATCGCGCACCTGCGGCCGGAAGTCGGTGGTACGCAGCTTGCGCAGCAGCTTCGTGCGCACGGCCCACGGCCCCTCGGCACTGTCGTCATCGCTCGGGTGGCGCAGCAGCTCCCAGGGGATGCCGGCCGTGCCGCGGTCGAGCTCGAGCCGCATCTCGGTGGTGCCGCCGAAGAAGGCGTCCATCTCCACCGGCACCAGCAGCTGGTACAGCGTGTGGCCGATGGCCGGGTCCTGCTGGCGCGCGTTGGAGTTGCGCCGCACCATCTCGCGCAGCAGGCGCGGCTGCGTCTTCTGTGCGCGCACCTCGCTGCGCGCGCGCCGCGTGTCCAGCGTGTAGGCGATCTGCGCGCCGATGCCGCTGCCGTGCACCACGGCGCTGATCAGGTCGTAGTCGGCGCCGCGGTAGCTGGCGTCGAGCGTGCGCCGCAAGGCGCCTGCGCCGCGCCGCACCTGCTCGCCAATGCGCCAGCGCTCGGGCGCCGCGCTGGCCTGCACCTGCAGCGCGCGCCAGGCCTCGCTGGCGCGATCGAGGTACAGCTCCACCAGGGTCAGGCTCGCGATCAGCGGCCAGCCGCACTCGGCGAGCGTCTGGTTCGCCTCGTAGGCCGCGCGGGCGATCATCTGCGCCGCCTGGCCGGGCGTGATGCCGGTGCCGCCGCTGCCCACCAGCGTGGCCGCGAGCTCGAAGTTCGGCGGCGCGCCGCCGGGCCGCTCGGCCAGCGCCTGCGCCCAACCGAGCAGCCCGCAGCGCACGCTGTCCAGCAACATCGAGCCCTTGAGCTCCGACTCGGCGCCCAGACCGATCACGATCGCCCACTCGGGACGCGGCAGCTGCAGCGGGTTGTCGCCCTTGCTCGCATTGCGGAACACGCGATGCTCGCCGACGCGGTCCGGGTAGATGCCGGCCTTCAGCGCGGTGCGCATCGCGCCATCGAGCAGGTCGTCCACCACCCACTCGGCTCCGGTCAACCGCGTCGAGGCGTAGTGCCCCACCAGCAGCGGCTGGCGCGTGAACATCAGGTTGGCGTTGAGCACCTCCACCGCCAGCGCCGGCAGTGCGCTGGGCGGTGGCGCGCTCACGGCCTCGTCGGCGCCGAGGCGGGCGACCTCGGCCTCGAAGGCAGGCGGCCGCAGCGCCCGGGGTTGGCGCGACGGCCGGCTGCGCACATGCGGCGCCGCCGACGCGACCACGGCCGGCGCGGCCGCGCGCGGCGCGCCGCGTTGCGGCGGCGCGGTGTCGGGCAGGGCCTTCAGGCGCGCCGTGCTGCCGTCAACGAGCAGTTCGGTGTAGGCGGCGAACGCGTCCTCGTGGTCGGGCAGCTTGCCGTGCTCGCAGTCGAGCTCCCAGGTGCGCACGCCGGGCAGGCGCGCGCTCGGACGCGTCACGCGGCCGTCGCCGTCGTCCTGCGCGTCGAGGTACTCGAGGCCCTGCTGCCCGATCTCGTAGCCGTCGGGCGTGAAGCGCGCCTTGCCGACCACCAGCAGCAGCTTGTCGGCGAAGCCGGGCAGTTCGCGGTCGCGTTGCGCGTCGAGCTTGCGCCGCAGGGTGGAGGCCTGGTCGAGCACCGCCTGCGAGGGCACGCCCCAGCGGTAGGCATTGAGCTGCAGCTCCTCGCTGTGCCACCAGTTGTGTTCGCGCACCGCGGCCAGGTCGTCGTCGGCGAGCTTCTGCCAGGTGGCCTGCCGGTCAAGCGCGCGCGGGTCGTCCACCAGCGCCGTCTGCAGCTGGAGGAAGCCGGGGAACTGCGCCATCATCTGGCGCGCCTCGTGGTCGCCGAAGGGCGCGCCGAACGCCACCAGCGTGTTGCCGAAGGTGTCGTCACCCGACAGCACCTGCATCGGTGCCCACGAGCCGCCGTTGGGCGTGCCCAGCATCAGCACGCGCGCGCCCTCGCGCGCCATCAGCGCCTTCCAGGTGTCGGGTGCGACGATCTGCATCGTGCGCACCACCACGCCCCCCATCGAGTGCGCGACGAAGCGCACCGGCTGGCCGCTGGCCTGACGGTCGGCCAGTGCCGCGGCGGCCACGTTGGCCAGGCGCTGCGCCTCCTGCTCGATCGGTCGCCGCCAGTCGAACGAGAACTCGATCACTTCGTGCGTGGCCGCAAGGTGTTCGGCCAGGTCGTCGTAGATCAGCCCGATCGGGCCGTCGGGCGTGACCACGCGGTCGCCGTCCGGGTAGGCCAGGCGCTTGAGCCCCCCGACCATGCGCAGGCCGAGCCAGATGCGCTTGCCGTCGACCGCGATGTGACTGCCCAGGATGCCGGGCAGCAGGATCACGGCCGGCTTGTCGCTCGCCGGGCGGTTGTCTTCTTCGCCGCCGCGCTGGCGGGCAGCCGCACGCGTGCGGCCGCGCACGCCCGACGCGTCCAGCCCCTGCCACGACAGCGGGCCGATCGGCAGGAAGCCCTCGGGCGCGTCGTGCAGCAGCGCGTTGCACACGCCCTCGGCGCTGCGCGGGTGGTGGAAGTAGCGGCCGTGCGAGACCTTGCCGCCGCGGTCGAGCAGGAAGCTCGCGCCGCCGGCGCGCGGCGCGCCGCCGTACATCGAGCTCGTCTGCACGACGAAGTCGTTGTCGGTCCAGTAGAAGCCGTCGGCCAGCAGGGTCTTGAGCCACGCGGTCGGCGAGTCGGGCTGCACGTCGCCGGCCACCACGCGCAGCTCGCCGGGCACCGGCTCGTCGCCGGCGTGCAGCCAGCGGATCAGTGCGCTGTCGGGGATCTGCGCCGCCAGGCCGGGCATCGTGTCGATGTCCTCGCGCCGCTCGGCCACCGCGGCCAGCAGGTCCACCAGCTCGGGCAGCACGGGCACGCCGGCGAGCTGCAGCGTCCAGCGGAACACCGAGAGGTAAGCGTCGAGGCGCCCGCTCGCCAGCAGCGTGCCGCGCGCCGGGCAGGCGACGCGAACCACGCGCGCGACGCGCACGTTGCGCGCCCTCAACGTGTCGCCCAGCTTCTTCAGCGCCTTGCGGTCGCTTTCGGCGAAGGCCGACAGGTCCTCGCCCAAGAGCGTCGGGTTGCCGGCCGTGCGCGCGAGCACCTCGGCCACGAGGCCGCCGCGCGAGTGCGTCACGAGGTGCAGTTGCGCATCCTGCGGCAGCGCCTGCGCGAGGGCCAGCGCGTTGACCACCGGGCTCACGGTCAGCGTGGCATGGTCGAGCGCGAACACCTGGCCCTCGTAACGCTCGAACAGCGCGGCCACGCGTTGCGGATGCTGCGACCACAGGTCACCGAAGGCGGCGGCGCTGTGGCTGAAGGTGCCGTGCACGAATACCAGCAGAGGCTTGGCACTGGCGGGCAGTGCGGCCAGCGGCGCTACGCCGTTGCCCTTGAACCGGGCAAGGCGCCCCTGGCGCGGCAAGGGGTACAGGCCCGGGACCACCTGGTCGTCGATGCGCTCGGCCAGCTTGGCCGCGGCCACGCCCGCCAGCGCGTCGCCGGCGGCGCCGCGCACGATGTCGAAGCCCGACAACAGCACCTCGCCGAGCGCCGCCCCCGCGCCCCCCCGCGTGGCCGCGGGGGCCGATGCGGCGGCTTCGAGGCCGCGCCAGCGCAGCTGCGCCGGCACCTCGATCGCCGCGTCGTCGTCGTTGCTGCCGGGCAGGCCGCGGCTGGTCGGGCGCGTGCCTTGTTGCGCCAGCATCAGCGCGCGCGCGGTCTCGGGGTGCAGCACCAGCGCCGGGCCGCTGGCCAGGCGCAGCACGACCACATCGCGTCCCGGCTCGGCCTGCACGCGCACCGCGCCGCCGCTGCCCGAGCGCTGCGCCTGCACGCGCACCGAGTGTTGCAGCGTGCCGCGCGCGAGGCCGCCCGGCAGTTCGGCCGCCGGTGTCGGCGTCAGCGCGCCCGCGCCCGCCGCGCCCCGCTCGGCCGCCGGCGTGTCGAGCACGCCTTGCAGCGCGAACGTGATCGGCGCGCCGGGCGACGCCGGGCGTGAGGTCTTCTTCGATCGGGTGGCCATCGAGCGTCTCCGGGAACTAGGACTTGGCGCGCGGCTTCTTGCGCGCGGACTTCGGACGGGCGCCCGACGAGCGGCGCGCCACGGCACGGCGTGGCGGCGCGTCGACCACGGGTTCGATGAACAGGTTGTTAACGTAGCCCTCGATGTCCGTCGCCGCGACCACCTCGACGCGGCTCCAGCGGTGGCCGGGCTCGAGCAACGACACCACGGTGCCGCGCTTGAGCGGCGGCGCCACCGGGTCGCAGCTGGCGTCGGGGCCTTTGCGCACGTTCAGCGTGGCGGACGTGACGCGGTAGCGCGGCGGCGCATCGTCGCCGCGGCCGAGCGCGCGGGCGGCGATCGAGCCGAGCGGGAAGGCCGGGCCGGGGTCGAGCTTGCGCCCGCGCGCGATGTCGTCGTGGCCGAGCTGCTGGTGGCGCACTACGGGCTCAGCGCGGTGCTCGGCCAGCTCGAGGCAGCGTTCGATCTGCAGCGCCGTGTACGCATGCCAGGGCCGCACCGGCCCGCCATGCTTGTGCGCGGCCAGCATCACCTCGCTGGCCGGGTACTCGCGGCCGAACCAGGCCACGAAGCGTTCGCCCACGACGTTCATCGGCCCGGCGTTGTCGATCTCGACGCCGATCGAGGCCTGGTTCAGGCCCACCACATCCATCCACTGGCTCGTGCCGGCGTGCCAGGTGACGCGGTCGAACGGGGCGATCACGCAGCTCGCCCCGTCGCGCCCGAGCACGATGTGTGCGGAGGTGTTGCCCTGGGCCTTGTGCATGCACAGCGTCGCGATGGCGCTGGCCGCCGAGCTGCCCGCGGTGTAGTGGAAGACCAGGAAGCGCGGCGCCAGCGCGCCGCCGATGTTGGGCGTGGCCCGGAAGCGCACCTGGTCGCCCGCGAGACGGTGATGGCGGATCGTCAGCATCGCCGGGCCCGCGTCAGCGCTCGCGCCGCAGTTCCACTGCGCGCTCGGCCTGCTCGCCGTTCATCCACAGCGTGCCGGCCAGGCGCTGGCCACCGGGTGCCAGCTCGACCGCCAGGCGGCCGCCTTCGATCGGGCGCTCGCTGCCCAGCGGCAGTTCGACGCGCAGGTCCGCGTCGAAGGCCAGCGCCGAACCCTGCTCCATGCGCACGCGGCCGGCGCCGCGCCACACGATGTGCTCCAGCGGCTGGTCGAAGCGCTGCTTCCATTGCTCGGCATAGGCCTTCCACACCGGGTCGGCGGCGGTGGCGATCGGCTCGCTGTAGAGCTTCAGCTCCTCGCCGTCGTGCGTGAGGTGCAGGCGCAGATCCTCGTAGCGCGAGCCGGCGTCGTTGGTCGGCGGCGCGGCGGTCAGGCGCCACGGGCCGTTGAGTCCCGCGACAGTGGGCAAGCCGGGGCGGCCCCACAGCGCGAGGCCGCCGATGCCGAGCAACGCGCCGGCCGCGAACGCCGCGCCGACCTCGAGCCAGCGCCGGCGCCCGCGCGCCACCGGCCGCAGACCGAAGGCCCGCAGGTCGTCGACCAGGCGCTCCAGGTCGTCGGCCCAGTCGTAGGCACGCAGGCGCCGCCACGTGCGTTCGCCGAGGCTGCGCAGCGACTCGGGCAGCGTCGAGGCCTCAGGCAGCTGCTCGACGCCGTCGGCCAGCAGCGGGATCACATGGGCCTGGAAGCCGAGCGCCGTTTCGATCTCGCGCCGCACCGGGTCCTGCGGGTCGGCGATGCGCGCTCCGAAGGTCTGCGGCGTGACCAGGAGCAGCAGTACCGGCTTCTCGTCCAGCGTGTCGCCGACGGCGTCGCGCCACGGCAGGCCGGCGGGCAGGTCCTCCTTGTCGAGGAAGACCTGTTCGCGACCGAACACGGCATTGAGGTCGCGCGCCAGGGCTGTGGCCTTGTCCACACCGTCGGCGGTGCGGTAGCTGACGAAGATGCGCGCCGTGCTCACACGGTGAACGGCCGCTGCGCGACGAAGGTCGCTGCGGGCCCGAGCAGGAACAGGTTGGGCGTCTGCGACGCTGGCATGCCGGCAACGATGTGGGCATGGAACTGCGCGTGGTGGCCTTCGAAGCGGCCGCTGTTCCACACGCGGCGCAACTGGCCGGTGAAGGCACCGTTGTGGTCGCCGTCGAGCGCGACCTGGTTGTCCTGGCAGCCGGAGATCAGGATCACGGCCGCCTTCAGTTGCCGGGCGATCGATTGCACGCGACCCCCCTGCACCGCCAGCGTGGCCAGCACCGCGTCGGGGTCGGCCAGCGCGGCCTTGCCGGCGGCCTTCGCCATCGCTGTCTGCAGGCCGTCGTAGAAGACGCGGTGCTGCTCGTAGACGCGCAGGCCCACGTCGGCAGGCATGAGCTTGGCGCGCATGCCCGACGGGGGCGGCTCGGGGCGCGCGCGCGTGACGGTGCCCGAGTGGCAGCTGTCCGACAGCACGAGGACACGCACGCCGGCGGCGAACTTCGACAGCTCGAAATACAGCTCGTCGTCGATCAGCTGCGCGTCGTACAGGCACCAGGTCTCGTCCTGCTTGTCGGGCTCGTCGCCCGATGCGTCGGCCACCTGGCCGCCATGGCCCGAGTAGCTGAGGAAGAAGAAGTCGCCCCGGCCCAGCGCCTGGGCCGCCTTGCGCAGCGCGCCGAGCACGGCCTTGCGCGTGGCGGCCTTGGTCAGCAGCGTGCGCGCGCGCATGCCTGCCGCGCCGGCGAGTGCGGCCATGTCGTTGGCGTCGAACTCGCAGGCCGCGAGCGGGCCGCTCCAGCCGCCGTAGTGCTTCGGGTCGACCAGGTTGAGGCCGATGTGCAGCGACATCGCCTGGGCCTTTGCGCGCGCGCTGGTCTTGCTGGATGCCATGGCCTGCCCTTCCGTTGCAGCGCGGCCGCACGTGCAGTGCGACGTGGGTCACTTTAGGCGCGCGCGCCGTGCGACCGGCAGCCCTAAGACTTGGGGCTCGATTCGAGGGGGATCAGCGGCGCTCGAGCACCAGCGGCGTCAGCAACATCTGCTGACGCACGCGCTCGGCGATGCGTTGCGCTTCGTCGCGCGTCGCGAACGGCCCGGCCTGCACGCGGTGCAACGCGCTGTCGCTGAACACGGCGAGCAGCAGGCCCAGGCCGTCGATGCGTTCGCTCGCCTGCTGCTGCAGCTGCATCGCGCCATTGCGCTCGCGGTAGGCGCCGAGCTGGACCCAGAAGCCGCGGCCCGCGGCGGTGGGTGCGCGCGTCGGCTCGCTGGCGGCGGCGTCGCTGCTGGCGCCGGGCGGGGGCGTCAACGCGGGCGCGGGCAGCACCGCGCTGGCAGGCACCTCGGGAGGGCCATCGTCGCCATTGGCTGCGGCCGCCGCGCCGCGCCATGCGCCGCTGGCAATCTGCTCCGGCGTGATGCGTTCGACCACCACGCGCGCGACACCGTGCAAGGTGTCGAGCTGCAGCGCGGCGGTGTAGGACAGGTCGATGATGCGGCCGCGCACGAAAGGCCCGCGGTCGTTGACGCGCACGACCACCGAACGCCCGTTGGCCGGGTTGGTGACCCGCGCGTAGCTGGGGATCGGCAGCGTCTTGTGCGCGGCGGTCATCGCGTACATGTTGTAGACCTCGCCGCTCGCGGTCTTGCGCCCGTGGAACTTGCGGCCGTACCACGATGCGAGGCCGTCCTCGTGGTAGAGCGCGTCGGCGCGCAGCGGTGCATAGCTCTGGCCGAGCACCGCGTAGGGCTTGTTCGGCCCGCCTTCGCGGATCGGCTCGATTTTTGGCAGCGCGCTGGGCACCTGCATCAGGTCGGGCGGCGGGCGGGCCCCGGGGCCGTCGGTGCCGGAGCGCGGCTCCGGGGCCCGCGTGGCGCAGCCGGCCATCGTCGCCACCAGACAGACCGCCAAACCACTGCGCCGCCAGCTCATGGGCTCCAAGGGTAGCGTGGCTAAGATCGCCGCACCATGCGGGTCGAGGACATCGCGCGACATCCGTCACTGCCGTTCCGGCGTCTCGAGACGGTCCGCGGGCTGGTGGTGGACCTGCGCTACGCCAGCGACAACAACTTCGACCGCCGCGTGCTGTACCGCGACATCGATTGCGCCTGGTTACGCAGCGAGGCCTGCGCCGGGCTCGAAGCCGCGGTGGCGTGGCTCGCGCACGAACACCCCGCGCTGCGCCTCGTCGTGCTCGACGCGCTGCGCCCGCAGCGCGTGCAGGAGGCGATCTGGCGCGACGTCGCGGGCACGCCGGCGGCGCTGTACTTCGCCGACCCGGCGCGCGGCTCGATCCACAGCTACGGCATGGCGGTGGACGTGACCTTGATCGACGCCGAGGGCCGCGAGCTGGATATGGGCAGCGACTTCGACGAGATGGTCCTGGCTTCGCACCCAGCGCTCGAAGCCGAGCAGCTCGTGGCCGGTGCGATCTCGCGCGCGCACGTCGCGGCACGCGAGATCCTGCGCGGGGCGATGACGGCCGGCGGCTTCCAGGGCATTCCGACCGAGTGGTGGCACTTCAACTTCGGCGATCCGCAGTGGATCCGGCGCGAGCTGCCGCGCGTCGAGTGAGCGCAGTCAGGGACAAGCCGCCATCACCTGCGCCACGCTCGTCGTGAGCTTCTTGCCGTACGGCACATGCAGGAACTCGTTCGGCCCATGCGCGTTGCTCTTCGGGCCCAGCACGCCGCAGACCATCATCTGCGCCTTCGGGAAGCCCTTGGCCAGCATGCTCATCAGCGGGATCGTGCCGCCCTGGCCGATGAAGCCGACCGGCGCGCCGAACTGCGTGTTCGACGCGGCGTTCAGCGCGTCGTGCAGCCAGGGCGCGACCTCGGGGGCGCTCCAGCCGGTGGCGCCGAGCTGGCCGGCGCGGCCGTCGGGGTGGAAGGTGACCTTGGCGTTGTAGGGTGCGTTGTCCTCGAGCAACTGCTTGAGCTTCATCGAAGCCTCGTGGCCATCCACGAGCGGCGGCAGGCGCAAGCTCAGCTTGAACGCTGTGTAGGGGCGCAGCACGTTGCCGGCACTCGACAGCTCGGGAAAGCCTTCGACACCGGTGACGGACAGCGTGGGTTTCCAGGTGCGGTTGAGCAGCGCCTGCGCCGGGTCGGTGGTGGTGGGCAGCGCCAGCGCGCCGTCGGCGCCGCAGGCCCATGGGAAGCGCTTGTAGACCTCGTCCTTCAGGATCGCGGCGCTGGCCTGCGCTTCCTTCACGCGGTTGGCCGGCACCTCGCAGTGGAAGCTGGCCGGCAGCAGCTCGCCGGTCCTGCTGTCCTCCAGGCGGTCGAGCACCTGGCGCATGATGCGAAAGCTCGACGGCACCAGGCCGCTGGCGTCGCCCGAGTGCACGCCCTCGGTCAGCACCTCGACCTTGAGCACGCCGCTGACCATGCCGCGCAGGCTGGTCGTGAGCCAGAGCTGCTCGTAGTTGCCGGCGCCCGAGTCGAGGCAGACGACGAGGCCGACGTTGCCCAGGCGCCCCTTGAGCGCTTCGAGGTAATGCGGCAGGTCGAACGAACCGCTCTCCTCGCAGCTCTCGATCAGGCCGACGCAACGCGGGCGCGGGATCTGCTGCGCGTCCAGCGCCATGATCGCCGCCAGCGACGCGTACACCGCGTAGCCATCGTCGGCACCGCCGCGACCGTACAGCTTGCCGTCCTCGTACTTGGGCGTCCACGGGCCCAGGTCGTTGCGCCAGCCATTGAATTCGGGCTGCTTGTCGAGGTGGCCGTAAAGCAGCACGGTGTCGGTCGAGCCCGGCTTGGTGGCCGGCACCTCGAACAGGATCACCGGCGTGCGGCCTTCGAGGCGGATCACCTCGAGCTTCAGGCCCGGCAGCTTCTTGCCCTCGACCCAGTGCGCCGCATCGTGCACCACGCGGTCCACATAGCCGTTCTCGGCCCATTGGGCGTCGAACATCGGGCTCTTGGCGGGCACTTCGATGTAACGCTTGAGCGCGGGCACGATCTCGTCGTCCCACAGGCGGTCGGTGAAGGTGGACAGGAGGGTGGCGTCGAGGCTCATGGCGCGGGCGGGGTGCGGAAGTTGCGCAGTTTAGGACCGGCCCGTCGTCCGTCGCGCGCGGCTTGGATTCGGCGCGGCATCGGCCTACCATCTTGCCGGATCCTCGACGCAGGGAGGCCGCATGCCCGCAACGCCCCACCTCCGCCTCGCCGCGCTTGGCCTCGCGCTGATGCTGGGGGCCTGCGCCTCGCCGCCGCCCGCGGCAGTGCCGCCGGCGTCTGCGACCCTGTTCGAGGATCAGGCCTTCGGCGCGCCGTCGATGGCCCCCGATGTGAGCGCGGTGTTCGCGCTCAGCCCGGCGATGCGCGCGTATCTCGACGCCGACATCGGACGGTTGATCCACACCCTCGGGCCGCAGCGCGGGCTGGTCGAAGCGATCCACACCAAGGCCCAGTTGCGTCTCGAATACGACGCCGAGCGCACACGCACGGCCGCCGAGGCATTCGACGCCCGAACCGGCAATTGCCTGTCGCTCGTGGTCCTGGTCGCCGCATTCGCCAAGCAGCTGGACCTGCCGATCACCTACCAGGCGCTGATCGGCCAGGAGACATGGAGCCGCAGCGGCGGCTATTACTTCGTCAATGGCCACGTCAACATCACGGTGGCCCGGCGCCTGATCGACCAGTTCGCGCAGATCGACGGCAGCGAGCGCTTGCGCATCAGCTTCGGCACCATTCCGCGTGGCCGCGGCCAGCTGGTGCAGTCTGTCGGCGAGGCCACGATCGTGGCGATGTTCATGAACAACCGTGCCGCCGAACTGCTGGTGCAGAGTCGAATCGACGATGCCTACGCGCATGTGCGCGAGGCCATCCGGCAGGACCCGGGCTACGTGGCGGCCTACAACACACTGGGGGTGATCTACCAGCGCAAGGCCATGCGGGTTGCGGCCGAGCGCGCGTTCCGTGCGGCCCTGGAGCGTGATGAGAATCACCGCGCGGCGCTCTACAACGTCGCGCGCCTGCTCGACCAGCAGGGCTACCGCGGTGCCGCGGCCTATTTCGAAGCGCGCCTGGCCAAGCTGGAGCGCGACCCGCCTTTCGCGCACTTCGATCGCGGCGTGGCCGCCGCAGAGGCCGGCGACTATGCGACCGCGCGCGACGAGTTGCTGCTCGAAATGAAGCGCGACCCGGACTATCACGAGTTTCACTTCTGGCTCGCGGTGGCCTTGCACGGGCTGGGCGACGTCGAGCGGGCGCGCCAGCACCTCGAGCTGGCGCGCAAGTACAGCGTGACGCAGCGCGACCAGGCGGTCTACGGCGCCAAGCTGCGCCGCATCGAGGCTGCGGCCGCCGTGGCGCGACGGCCGCTGTAGCCGCTCAGCGCCGTTCGAACTTGAACACCGCCACGCTGGCCCGCGCGTTGGGCCAGAAGCGGATCGGACGCCCGTCGCGCAGGCCGAAGCTGTCGAGGATGGTCAGGCCGTTCTTGCGGGCCAGCACCTCGAAGTCGGCATGGGTGCCAACGCGGATGTTGGGCGTGTCGTACCACTGGTAGGGCAGGGTCTTGGTCACCGGCATGCGCCCGCGCGCCACCGCCAGACGGTTGGGCCAGTGCGCGAAGTTCGGAAAGCTGACGATGCCGGTGCGGCCCACGCGCGCCGTCTCCTGCAGCATCTTCTCGGCGTTGCGCAGGTGCTGCAGCGTGTCGAGTTGCAGCACCACGTCGAAGCTGGCGTCGCCGAACATCGCCAGGCCCTCTTCGAGGTTGAGCTGCACCACGTCGATGCCGCGCGCCAGGCTCGCCTGCAGGTTGGCGTCGTCGATCTCGATGCCGTAGCCGGTGCAGCCCTTGTGCTGCACCAGATGCGCCAGCAGTTCGCCGCGGCCGCAACCCAGGTCGAGCACGCGGCTGCCCACCGGCACCAGGCTGGCGATCACGTCGAGGTCGCGCCGCTCGCTCATCGCCGGGTTCAGCCCGCAGGGGCCGGCGCGGGCGCGGCCGGCGCGGCGCAGCCGGCCGATTGGCCCAAGCCCTTGAGGTAAGCGCGGCGGATGGTGCCGGCGGCGATCGCGGCGGCGACCTCACGCGAGTAGCGTTCGGCACCGGTCAGGCGACGCACCCAGCCGCGGAACGGGATCACGCCTTCGGCCGCGTTGCGCAAGGCATCGCCCGCGCCCCGCTCGACCAGGCCCGGGTTGCGCTCGGTGGAGCGCGTGTCGAGATCGGCGCCGAGCACCGCATCGAGCGCGCGCACCTCGTCGGCGATTGCCGCGCAGTGGCGCTCGGCCGGCAGCGCATAAGGCGCCTTCTGCGCGGCGGCCAGCACCGGCGGGATCTCGGCGCGCACCACGTTCAGGTCCTGCAGCGGCTGCGTCGCGGCCTGGCCGACGGCCTGACCCGCCTTGTCGGACGAGGAGGCGCAGCCGCCGAGCGCGGCGGCGAGCAGGACGGCAGCGGCGATCGTCTTCATGCGAACTCCTGGGCGATGCGGTCGAAGTAGGTGCGCAGCACGCCGTGGTAGCGCGGGTCGTCGAGCAGGAAGGCGTCGTGGCCGTGCGGCGCATCGATTTCGGCGTAGCTGAGGTGCTGGCGGTTCGTGACCAGCGCCTTGACGATCTCGCGCGACCGCGCCGGCGAGAAGCGCCAGTCGGTCGTGAAGCTGACCAGCAGGTACTTCGCGCGCGCGCTGGCGAAGGTCTGCACGAGGTCGCCGCCATGCCTGGTGGCGGGGTCGAAGTAGTCGAGCGCGCGCGTGATCAGCAGGTAGGTGTTGGCGTCGAAGTAGTCGCTGAACTTGTCGCCTTGGTAGCGCAGGTAGCTCTCGATCTCGAAGTCGATGTCGTAGCCGAAGCTCAGCTCGCCGCTGCGCAGCTTGCGCCCGAACTTGCTCGCCATCACGTCGTCCGACAGGTAGGTGACGTGGCCGATCATGCGTGCGATGGTCAGGCCGCGCCGCGGCACCACGCCCTGCGCGTAGAAGTGGCCGCCGTGGAAGTCGGGGTCGGTGATGATGGCGCGGCGCGCGATCTCGTTGAAGGCGATGTTCTCGGCCGACAGGTTGGGCGCCGTGGCCACGCCGACGCAGTGGCGCACGCGCTCGGGGTAGCGCAGCGTCCACGACAGCGCCTGCATGCCGCCCAGGCTGCCGCCCAGCACCGCAGCCAGCTGGCCGATGCCCAGGCGGTCGATCAGGCGCGCCTGCGCGTCGACCCAGTCCTCGACCGTCACCACCGGGAAGTCCGCGCCGTAGGGCCGGCCCTGCGCCGCCGGATCCGGGTTCGGATGCATCGGCCCCGTCGAGCCGAAGCACGAGCCCGGGTTGTTGACGCCGATGACGAAGAAGCGCTCGGTGTCCAGCGGCTTGCCCGGGCCGACCAGGTTGTCCCACCAACCCTCGCGCCCGGCTGCATCCAGGCCGGCCACATGGTGCGACGCGTTCAGCGCGTGGCACACCAGCACTGCGTTGCTTTTGTCGGCGTTGAGCGTGCCGTAGGTCTCGAAGGCGAGCTGGTAGTCGGCCAGGCGCGCGCCGCTGGCCAGCGGCAGCGGCTCGGCGAAGTGCATCGACTGCGGCGTGATCAGACCGACGGAAGGCATGCCAGAAACAGTTCGACCCGGGGCCGCTGCGCACGGCCACCGGGTCGGTGGCACCTGTTTAGCGGCATTTGTTGAGCGCCCGCAAGCCGGAGCAAATCGGCGCTGTGGCGCGCAGTATAGCGACGGCGGCGCGCTTACCATCGCCGGCGCCACGTCGAGCGCAAGAGGAGCAGCACGCGATGACACGCAGCGTCCGGGCCTGCCTGCTGAGCCTGTTGGCCGCCCTGGCGCTGACCGGCTGCGGCCGACCGGCCGAGCGGGCCTGGGCCGGCTACGTCGAAGGCGACTACGTGCACGTGGCGGCCCCGATCGGCGGCGCCCTGACCGCGCTGTCGGTGCGGCGCGGGCAGCTGGTGGCGCCCGATGCGCTGCTGTTCGCGCTCGACAGCGCGAGCGAAACGGCGGCGCGCGAGGAGGCGGCGGCGCGCGCGACGAGCGCGCGGGCCCAGGCCGACAACACCGGCAAGGGCCGGCGCGCCGAGGAGATCGCGGTCACCGAGAGCCAGCTCGCGCAGGCGCGCGCGCAAGCCGCGCTGGCGGCGAGCGAGCTGGCGCGTGTGCAGCAACTCGTCGCGCAGGGCTTCCTGTCGCCGTCGCGGCTCGACGACGCGCGCGCGGCGGCGCAGCAGTCCCAGGCGCGGGTGGCCGAGCTGAGCGCGGCCCTGCGCGTCGCGCGCCTGCCGGGGCGCAGCGACGAGCGCGCCGCCGCCGGCGCGTTGTCCGACGCCGCGCGTTCGGCGCTGGCGCAGACGCAGTGGCGCGAACGGCAGAAGCAGCAGCGCGCGCCGGTCGCCGCGCTGGTGGCGGACACCTACTTCGAGCCAGGCGAGTGGGTCAACGCTGGCCAGCCCGTGGTGGCGCTGCTGCCGCCGGGCGCGGTGCGGGCACGCTTCTTCGTGCCCGAGGCCGAACTGGGCGCCCTCGCGCTCGGCCAGGCGGTCGAGCTGCGCTGCGACGGCTGCGCGGCGCCGGTGGCCGCGCGCATCGACTTCATCGCCAGCCGCGCCGAGTACACGCCGCCGGTCATCTACTCGAACGAACAGCGCGCGCGCCTGGTCTTCATGGTCGAGGCGCGGCCCGACAGCAAGGAGGACGCGGTGCGCCTGAAGCCGGGGCAGCCGATCGACGTGCGGCCGCTCGCCGGGGCGTCGAAGTGAACACGGACCCAGGGCCCGCCATCGATGTGCGCGGCCTGACCAAGCGCTACGACGGCCGCGCGGTCGTCGACGGCGTGTCGCTGCGCGTCGCGCACGATCTCAGCCTGCGTGCCGCGCGCGAGCAGCTTGCCGTAGGCGATGTAGGCCAGCTCATGGCAGCGCTCGGCCTCGTCCATGT
>DATLIE010000376.1:0-2721 GCA_035539635.1 Burkholderiaceae bacterium | reverse complement strand
TCCGCGGCGGCCACGCGGACAGGCGCGCGCAGTAAGCTCGCTTCGGAGACAACCACCATGAACGCCCCTGCCGAACTCGCCTCGGTCATCCAGCAGCACCTGATCGACCCCGAGATCTGCATCCGCTGCAACACCTGCGAGGCCACCTGCCCGGTGCAGGCGATCACGCACGACTCGCGCAACTACGTGGTCGACGCGGCCAAGTGCAATCTGTGCATGGCCTGCGTGCCGCCCTGCCCCACCGGCAGCATCGACAACTGGCGCACGATGCCCAAGGTGCGGGCGTACACGGTGGAGGAGCAGCTCGGCTGGGACGTGCTGCCGGCCGAGCTGACGAGCGATGAGCTCGCGGCCGAGGGCGTGGATGCGAAGGCGGTGGCCGAAGCCGCCGCAGCACCGGCCACGCCACCGCTGCAGGCGGCGGCGAGCGGCGAGGAGCCCTTCGTCGCCAGCGCCTGGGGCGCGACCGTGCCGCCCTGGTCGGCCGCGCACCCGTACACCAACCTCTACGGCCCGAAGAGCGGCCCGACCACGGCGAGCGTGGTCGGCAACTTCAAGGTCAACGAAGCCGGCACCGAAAACGAGACGCACCACATCGTGCTCGACATGGGCTCGATGCCCTTCCCGGTGCTCGAAGGCCAGTCGATCGCGGTGATCCCGCCGGGCGTGGACGCGAGCGGCAAGCCGCACCACGCGCGCCAGTACTCGATCGCCAGCCCGCGCAACGGCGAGCGGCCCGGCTACAACAACCTGTCGCTGACCATCAAGCGCGTGCTCGCCGACCACCAGGGCCAGCCGGTGCGCGGCGTGGCCAGCAACTACATGTGCGACCTGCAGGTCGGCGACAAGGTGCAGGTGATCGGGCCGTTCGGCACCAGCTTCCTGATGCCCAACCACCCGCGCTCTAACATCGTGATGATCTGCACCGGCACCGGCAGCGCGCCAATGCGCGCGATGACCGAGTGGCGGCGGCGCCTGCGCGCCAGCGGCAAGTTCGAAGGCGGCAAGCTGATGCTGTTCTTCGGCGCGCGCACGAAGGAGGAGTTGCCCTACTTCGGCCCGCTGATGAATTTGCCGAAGGACTTCATCGACATCAACTTCGCCTTCAGCCGCACGCCGGGGCAGCCGCGCAAGTACGTGCAGGACGCGATGCGCGAGCGCGCGGCCGACCTGGCCTTGCTGCTGAAGGATGCGAACACCTGCTTCTACGTCTGTGGCCTGAAGAGCATGGAAGAAGGCGTGGTGCTGGCGCTGCGCGACGTGGCCGCGCAGGCCGGCCTGGCGTGGGACACGGTGGGCGCGGCGCTGAAGAAGGAAGGCCGGCTGCACCTGGAGACTTATTGATGGCGGCATCGCTGGCCATCACGCGCCGCGCACCCGGCGTCGCGCAGGTGACGATGAGCCGCGCCGCGGTGTTCAACGCCTTCGACGAGGCGATGATCGGCGAGCTCGATGCGGCGTTCGCGGAGTTGAGCGACGCACCTGACGTGCGCGTGATCGTGCTCGCCGGCGAGGGCAAGCATTTCTCGGCCGGTGCCGACCTGCAATGGATGCAGCGCGCGTCCGAGGCGAGCTTCGAGTGGAACCTGGCCGACGCGCGCCGCTTCGCGGCGATGCTGGCGCGCATCGAGGCCTGCCCCAAGCCGACCGTCGCGCGCGTGCAGGGCGCGGCGTTGGGCGGTGGCGTGGGCCTGGCCTGCGCCTGCGACCTCGCGATCGCCGCCGACAACGCGAGCTTCTCGGTCAGCGAGGCGAAATTCGGCATCCTGCCCTCGGTCATCGGCCCCTATGTCACCAACGCGGTCGGCAAACGGCAGGCAAAACGGCTGGCGCTGACCACCACGCGCATCGGTGCCGCCGAGGCGCTGGCGATCGGGCTCGTGCAGCAGGTGGTGACGGCCGACGGACTCGACGCCGCGGTCGACGCGGTGGTCAAGGAGCTGCTGGCCGGCGGGCCGAACGCGCAGCGCGAGATCAAGCAGCTCTTCTCGCAGCTCGAGGTCGGTCCGATCACGCCCGAGGTGCGCGAACTCACCGCACAGACCATCGCCCGCGTGCGCGGCAGCGACGAGGCGAAGGAAGGGTTTGCCGCCTTCCTCGCCAAGCGGCCGCCGCGGTGGAATCCACCGTCATGACGATCCGTCTGCACGAGGCGCAGCTCCTGGTGGTGGGCGCCGGCATCATGGGCGCGGGCATCGCGCAAGTGGCCGCGCAGGCCGGGCACGTGGTGCTGTTGTACGACGCGCGCGAGGGCGCCGCCCAGGACGCCAAGGCGCGCATCGAGAAGGCGCTCGAAGGCCTGGTCGCCAAGGGCCGCATGAGCGACGACGCGGCGCAGACCCTGCTGTCGCGCATCGAGCCGATCGCGGCGCTGGAACTCGCCACCAGCGCCAAGATCGTCGTCGAGGCCATCGTCGAGAAGCTGGACTTCAAGCGCGGCCTGTTCCAGCAGCTCGAGGCGTTGGTGCCGCCGCACTGCGTGCTCGCCACCAACACCTCGTCGATCTCGGTCACCGCCATCGCCAACGGCCTCGAGCACCCCGAGCGCCTGGTCGGCATGCACTTCTTCAACCCGGTACCGCTGATGAAGCTGGTGGAGGTGGTGTCGGGGCTGCACACCGACCCCGCCGTGGCCGACGCCGTGTTCGACCTGGCCAAGGCCTGGGGCAAGACGCCGGTGCACACCAAGTCCACGCCCGGCTTCATCGTCAACCGCATCGC
>DATLIE010000375.1:0-2273 GCA_035539635.1 Burkholderiaceae bacterium | reverse complement strand
GATGCGAATGGCGCGACGTTGCCGGTGGCGCTGCACAACGCGCCCGACGTGGCGCGTTCGGTGGTCGTGCACGGGCGCGGCCCGATCGCCGACGCGCTCGAGCAGGCGGCGGCCAAGGCACTCGAGGCGCAGGGTTGGGGCCCGGCGCGCGAGCTCGGGTCGACCTGGACCGGCCTGGCGATCGACGGCGCGCGTCTGGTGCTGACCGATGGCCGCACGGCGAGCGAGATGGCCGCCGAACTCGGCCCGCCCGACGTGGCGGTGTTCGACCGTCCGTTCACTTCCTCCTGGCCAGCCGGGCACGCGCTCGCCTACGCGCTGGCCGCGCAAGCCAGCAGCCCCTGGCGCGCGCAGGCCCCGGCCTGGCTCGCGGCACTGGGCTTCGCGCCGCTGCCGCTGGCCGACGCGCCCGGCCTCGTGGTCGCACGCACCGTCGCGATGCTGATCAACGAGGCCGCCGACGCAGTGCAGCAGGGCGTGTGCAGCCCCGAAGCTGCCGACTCGGCGATGAAGCTCGGCGTCAATTACCCCGCCGGCCCCTTCGAGTGGCTCGCGCGCTGGAGCGCGCACGAGGTGGTGGCCCTGCTCGACGCGCTCGACGCGCACTACCGCGGCGAGCGGTATCGTGCGAGCCCCTGGCTGCGCCACAGCGCGCGGCTGTCCTGAGGCTCTGCGCCACGCGGCGCACCTGAACCAGACAAGACTCTTCTCATGAACCACGCCTTCATCTGCGACGCGATCCGCACCCCCATCGGCCGCTACGGCGGTGCGCTCTCGTCGGTGCGCACCGACGACCTGGGCGCGGTCCCGATCCGCGCGCTGATGGCGCGCAACCTCAAGGTGGACTGGGCCGCGGTGGGCGATGTGCTCTACGGCTGCGCCAACCAGGCCGGCGAGGACAACCGCAACGTCGCGCGCATGGCGCTGCTGCTGGCCGGCATGCCAAAGGAGGTGCCGGGCGCCACGATCAACCGCCTGTGCGGTTCTGGCATGGACGCGGTGGGCAGCGCGGCACGCGCGATCAAGGCCGGCGAGGCCGAACTGATGGTCGCGGGCGGCGTGGAGAGCATGAGCCGTGCGCCCTTCGTGATGCCCAAGGCAGAGAGCGCGTTCTCGCGCGCCAACGCGGTCTACGACACGACGATCGGCTGGCGCTTCGTCAACAAGCTGATGAAGGAGCAGTACGGCGTCGACTCGATGCCCGAGACGGCCGAGAACGTGGCTACCGACTGGAAGATCGAGCGCGAGGCGCAGGACCGCATGGCGCTCGCGTCGCAGCGCAAGGCCGTGGCCGCGCAACAAGCCGGCTTCTTCGACTCCGAGATCACGCCGGTGACGATTGCGCAGAAGAAGGGCGACCCGCTGATCGTCCCCAAGGACGAGCACCCGCGCGACACCTCGCTCGAGGCGCTCGCCAAGTTGAAGGGCGTCGTCAAACCCGACGGCAGCGTGACCGCCGGCAATGCCAGCGGCGTCAACGACGGGTCGTGTGCACTGCTGCTGGCCAGCGAGGGCGCCGCGCGCAAGCACGGCCTGACGCCGCGCGCGCGTGTGCTCGGCATGGCCACCGCCGGCGTGGCGCCGCGCATCATGGGCATCGGCCCGGCGCCGGCGACGCGCCGTGTGCTCGAACTCACCGGCCTGACGCTCGCGCAGATGGACGTGATCGAACTCAACGAGGCCTTCGCCGCGCAAGGCCTCGCGGTGCTGCGCGACCTGGGCCTGGCCGACGACGATGCGCGCGTGAATCCCAACGGTGGCGCGATTGCCCTGGGGCATCCTTTGGGTGCGAGTGGCGCTCGGCTCGTGACGACTGCCGTGAACCAGCTGCACCGCATCCAGGGCCGCTACGCGCTGTGCACCATGTGCATCGGCGTCGGCCAGGGCATCGCGCTGATCATCGAGCGCGTATAGCGCGCGGGCTCAGTCCTTCTTCTCGCCGACCTGCCAGGCCGGTAGCGTCCAGCCGCTGACGAGCGCCACGCCGCGCAGCAGCGTCGCCGCGCCGGCGCCGACCACGAGCGCAGCGTCGGCCGACAGGCCGGCCCACTGCGCGCCCACCAGCAGCCAGCCGCCGGCGAACGCGCACACCGCATAGGGCCGGTGGTCGCTGAACGCGCGCGGGATCTCGTTGCACACGATGTCGCGCAGCACGCCGCCGAACACCGCGGTGACCACGCCCATCAGCACCGCCACCAGGGCCGGCGAGCCGTTGTCCAGGGCGATCTGCGTGCCGGCGGCGCTGAACAGCCCCAGGCCGAGGGCGTCGGGCC
>DATLIE010000374.1:0-3075 GCA_035539635.1 Burkholderiaceae bacterium | reverse complement strand
AGCAGGGCCTCGGGCATGGCGCCGATTCTAGTCAGCGCCCCCGAGCCGGCCGGTTCAAACGACCGTCTGCGCCAGCTTGCCGCTCGCGTAGCGCTGCGCCACCTCGGCCAGCGCCAGCGGCTTGATCTTGCCCGCCTGGCCTTCGCAGCCGAACTGCAGGTAGCGCTCCTTGCACACCTTGTAGGCCGCCTCGCGCGCCGGCTTGAGCCACTCGCGAGCGTCGAACTTCTCGGGGTTCTCGACCAGGAACTTGCGCACCGCGCCGGTCATCGCCAGGCGGATGTCGGTGTCGATGTTGATCTTGCGCACGCCATGCTTGATCGCTTCCTGGATCTCCTCGACCGGCACGCCGTAGGTTTCCTTCATCTTGCCGCCGTATTGGCGGATCTGCTCCAGCAGGTCCTGCGGCACGCTCGAGCTGCCGTGCATCACCAGGTGGGTGTTCGGGATGCGGCGGTGGATCTCCTTGATGCGGTCGATCGCCAGGATGTCGCCGGTGGGCTTGCGGGTGAACTTGTAGGCGCCGTGGCTGGTGCCGATGGCGATCGCCAGCGCGTCGAGCTGGGTCCGCTTGACGAAGTCGGCCGCCTGCTCGGGGTCGGTCAGCAGCTGCTCGCGCGTCATCGTCGCCTCGGTGCCGTGGCCGTCTTCCTTGTCGCCCTTCATCGTTTCGAGCGAACCCAGGCAGCCGAGCTCGCCCTCGACCGTGATGCCCTGCTGGTGCGCCATGTCGACCACCTTGCGCGTGACGTCGACGTTGTAGTCGTAGCTGGCGATGGTCTTGCCGTCGGCCTCCAGGCTGCCGTCCATCATCACCGACGAGAAGCCGAGCTTGATGGCCCCGGCACACACGTCGGGGCTCTGCCCATGGTCCTGGTGCATCACCAGCGGCACGTTGGGGTACTGCTCGACCGCGGCCAGGATCAGGTGCTTGATGAAGGCCTCGCCGGCGTACTTGCGCGCCCCGGCGCTGGCCTGCAGGATCACCGGCGCGCCGACCTCGGCGGCGGCCGTCATCACGGCCTGCACCTGCTCCAGGTTGTTGACGTTGTAGGCGGGGATGCCGTAGCCGTTCTCGGCGGCATGGTCGAGCAGCTGGCGCATGGAAACGAGTGGCATGGAGGAACCTCGCGAGGGCAGACGTAACCGGGATGAAACCGCACAAATTCTAGGCGCCCGCCAGGGCCCGGCCGTCCGTCCAGATGCAACAGGCCCCGTCAGCGCTGCGGGCGCAGCACCTTGCTCGCCACCAGCTCGCCCACGCGCCGGCCCAGAGCCGTCCCCACCTCGGTCGAGGTTCGATAGTGGACGCCGTCGTAGATGCGCGCCAGCGCCACCTCGGAAACGAAGTCGTCGACGCTGTTCCAGCTGCGGGTGACCCCGCGCAAGGTGTAGCTGGTCGTCGTCAACCTGGGCATCGGCGCGTTGCCGACGTCGGCCCGCAGCACGGCGCCGACCGCACCGGCCACCGTGCAGTGGGCGCACGGGTACTCGGGGTGCATCGGCGTCTCGATGAACGGCAGCCACGAGGCGTCGCGTTCGGTGGCGTCGTTGCCGTCCGCATCGCCGTTGCGGATCGCGGTCACCGGGCGCCAGAAGTTGTAGTGGTACTTGGCGTCGAACACCGCCACCAGCGCATCGTCGGCGGCCTGTCCGACGGCGGCGAACAGGCGCGCGTTCTGCGTCACGTCGCGCCCGGGCTGGCTGGCCACCGAGCGCACCGCGCCGTGGTAGATCGCAGGCAGCGTGGCCTCCCAGAAGCGGGCGATCTCCGTCTGCTCGGCCGTGCGGCGCGAGCCGGTGCGGGCCCCCAGGGCCTTGATCTCGTTGTAGTCGCGGGCCCACTGCTCGCTCTTCAGGCTGGGCGGCGCGGCGGTCGGCCGCAGTTGCGCCGCGCTCGTCATGGCCCAGGGCCGACGCTGTGGCCAGTTCGGGACGGCCACCATCGCCGTGGGCACGTACTGACCGGCCGCGGCGTGCGGCCGGTAGCTCTCCGGCGAGTTGTAGCCATCGTCGGCGCAGGCGTCCATCACGGCCTGCGCCGCCTTCTCGCCCAGCGCCAGGCCGGCCGCCTTGCCGGCGCCGTCGGGGATCCTGGCCAGCGCGGCCTGGTAGGCGGCATCGATCGCTGCCTGCTGCTGCGGCATCGTCTTGCCGAGCACCACGCGGTGCACGGCGGCCACCGCAGCGTCGGCCGACGTGCCCGGCGGCGCGTCGAGAGACAGCGTGCCGGCGGGGTAGCGCTTGCTGATGGCATTGGTGGCCTCGAAGGCCGCCGTGTAGAGCATGGCCATCATGCGGTTGGCGATCGGCGGCCCGATGCGGGCGTCGAGCACGATCTCGTTGGCCTTCACGTTCCAATCGACCACCGAGTCGGCGGTGGCGAACGGGGCGTGGGACGCGAAAGCAAGCGCCAGCGCGGCTGCGAAACGGGACGGTCGGGGTACTCGCTTCATGGGCAGGCTCCTGGGACTGCGCATCCCAAACGGCGCCGCCGCGCGGCGCCACGGTCCTCCCTGGCGCGCGGATTCTGCGCCCGCGGCCGGCCGGCGCAAGGCCGCTGGCGACTGCAAACTTGGGGGCCGCCGACGCTGCGGCGGACGCCGCGTCAGGCCACCCGGCAGACCTTCAGCATGTTGGTGCCGCCGGGGTAGCCCATCGGCTCGCCGCAGGTGATCGCGTAGGTGTCGCCGGGTCGCAGCGCGCCGCGTTCGACCAGGATCTTCTCGGCCGCCGCGAGTGCGGAGTCGCGGTCGCCGAAGTTGGGCATCAGGATCGGGCTCACATTGCGGAACAGCGCCATGCGGCGCTGCGTCAGCACCTGCGAGGTCAGGCCGAAGATCGGGGTGTGGCTGTTGTAGCGGCTCATCCACAGCGCGGTCGAGCCGCTCTCGGTCAGCGCAAGGATGGCCTTGCAGCCCAGGTGGTAGGCGGTGAACAGCGCGCCCATCGCGATGCTCTGGTCGATGCGGCCGAACTGCTTGTTGCTGAAGTCGGTGTCCAGCCGTACCTCGTCGGCACCTTCGGCCTCGAGGCAGATCTGCGCCATGGCCTCGACCGTCTCGACCGGGTACT
>DATLIE010000373.1:0-2364 GCA_035539635.1 Burkholderiaceae bacterium | reverse complement strand
GCCCACCCACCCCAAGGCGCCACGTCCGACGCCGCCGCTGGCTGTTCCCGCCGCCGCGAACGACC
This sequence comes from Burkholderiaceae bacterium, assembly GCA_035539635.1. GTDB lineage: Bacteria > Pseudomonadota > Gammaproteobacteria > Burkholderiales > Burkholderiaceae_C > CADEEN01. Next base: position 2,299 of record DATLIE010000373.1, on the reverse strand, counting down.
CGCTGCCGGCCTACGCCGAACTGCACTGCCGCTCCAACTTCAGCTTCCTCACCGGCGCCTCGCACCCGCAGGAGCTGGTCGCGCGTGCGGCGCAACTCGGCTACCGCGCGCTCGCGATCACCGACGAATGTTCGGTCGCCGGCGTCGTGCGCGCGCACGAGGAAGCCAAGCGCCAGGCCGAGGCCGGCAATCCGCTGCAACTGATCATCGGCAGCGAACTCACGCTGCAAGGCGAGGGCGATGAACCCGGTGGCCGCCTCGTGCTGATCGCGCACGACCGCGAGGGCTACGGCAACCTGTGCGAGCTGATCACGCGCGCGCGGCTGCGCAGCGAGAAGGGCAGCTACCACGCGACGCTGCGCGACGTCGATGCCGGCGCGCTCGCCGGCATGCCCAACTGCAGCGCGCTGCTGATCCCGCGCCGCGACGACCCGCCCGAGACGCTGCACGCGCAGGCGCGCTGGCTCGCCGCCACCTTCGGCAAGCGCGCGGCCATCGCCGTCGAGCTGCTGATGCATGCCGACGACTCGCTGCTGGTCGAACGCCTCGACGACGTGGCGGCGGCCACTGGCCTGCCGCTGGTGGCCGCCGGCGACGTGCTGATGCACCTGCGTTCGCGCAAGGCGGTGCAGGACACGCTGACCGCGATCCGCCTGAAGACGCCGGTGGCCGAATGCGGCTACGCCCTCGCACGCAACGCCGAACAACACCTGCGCTCGCGACTGCGCCTCGCGCAGCTGGCACGGCCCGAATGGCTGCGCGCGAGCGTCGAGATCGCGGCGCGCTGCCACTTCAACCTCGACGAGCTGGCCTACGAGTACCCGGCCGAGCTGGTGCCCGACGGCCACACGCCGATCGGCTGGCTGCGCGTGCTCACCGAGCGCGGCGCGCGCGGCGAGCGCTACCCGCAGGGCGTGCCGCCGGCGGTGCAGGTGCAGATCGAACGCGAGCTCGCGCTGATCGAGGAGCTGCGCTACGAGGCCTTCTTTCTCACCGTGCACGACGTGGTGCGCTTCGCGCGCAGCAAGGGCATCCTGTGCCAGGGCCGCGGCTCGGCCGCCAACTCGGCGGTGTGCTACTGCCTGGGCATCACCGAGGTGGACCCGACGCAGACCACGCTGCTGTTCGAGCGTTTCATCAGCCGCGAGCGCCACGAGCCGCCGGACATCGACGTCGACTTCGAACACGAGCGGCGCGAAGAGGTCATGCAGTACATCTACGGCAAGTACGGCACCGAGCGCACCGCGCTGGCCGCGGCGCTGTCCACCTACCGCAGCCGCGGCGCGGTGCGCGACGTGGGCAAGGCGCTCGGCCTGGACGACAACCCGGGCGGCCCCATCGACACGCTCGCGCGCTCGGTGCACTGGTTCGATGACGCCGAGCGCCTGCAACGCGGCCTGGTCGAAGCCGGGCTCGACCCGCACTCCGCCGTCGTGCAGCAGTGGATGGACCTGGTGTACACGCTGCAGGGTTTTCCGCGCCACCTGTCGCAGCATGTCGGCGGCTTCGTCATTTCGCGCGGCAAGCTCTCGCGCCTGGTGCCGATCGAGAACGCCGCGATGATCGACCGCCGCGTGATCCAGTGGGACAAGGACGACCTCGAATCGCTGCGCCTGCTGAAGGTGGACGTGCTCGCGCTCGGCATGCTTTCCTGCATCCGCCGCGCGCTCACCTTCATGACCCTGTGGCACGGGCCGCATCAAGGCGGCGCGTGGCGCATGCAGGACATTCCGCGCGAGGACCGCGCCACCTACGACATGTGCTGCCGCGCCGACACCGTGGGCGTGTTCCAGATCGAGAGCCGCGCGCAGATGAGCATGCTGCCGCGCCTGAAGCCGAGCACCTTCTACGACCTGGTGGTCGAGGTGGCAATCGTGCGCCCCGGCCCCATCCAGGGCGGCATGGTGCACCCCTACCTGAAACAGCGCGAGGCGAGGGCGGCGGGCCAGCCCTGGGTGCCGCCGCAGCCGGCGCTCGCCGCCGCGCTCGAGCGCACGCTCGGCGTGCCGCTGTTCCAGGAGCAGGTGATGCAGATCTGCGTCATCGCTGCCGGCTTCACCCCCGGCGAGGCCGACGGCCTGCGCCGCGCGATGGCCGCCTGGCGGCGCGACGGCCACGTGCACAAGTTCGAGCAGCGCATCAAGGAAGGCATGGCCGCGCGCGGCTACGAGGCCGCGTTCGCCGACAGCATCTTCAAGCAGATCTGCGGCTTCGGCGAATACGGCTTCCCCGAGAGCCACGCCTACAGCTTTGCGCTGCTGGCCTACATCAGCGCGTGGATGAAGTGCCACGAGCCGGC
>DATLIE010000372.1:0-4005 GCA_035539635.1 Burkholderiaceae bacterium | reverse complement strand
GCGCAAGGTCGAGGCCAGCGCCGACTTTGAAGCCGCGCTGGCCAGCTGCCAGCGCGAGGCCCAGTCTGCGTTCGGCAACGCACACGTACTGGTCGAGAAGTACGTCGAACGTCCCCGCCATATCGAGATCCAGGTTTTCGCCGACACGCAGGGCAATTGCGTCTACCTCTTCGAGCGCGACTGCTCGGTGCAGCGTCGGCACCAGAAGGTGCTGGAAGAAGCGCCCGCGCCCGGCATGAGCGCCGCGCGGCGCCAGCAGATGGGCGAGGCCGCTGTGGCGGCGGCCAAGGCGGTGGGGTACGTCGGTGCCGGCACGGTCGAGTTCGTCGCCGAGGAACTCGACGACGGCGACATCCGCGCCTACTTCATGGAGATGAACACGCGGCTGCAGGTCGAGCACCCGGTCACCGAGGCGATCACCGGGCACGACCTCGTCGAGTGGCAGCTGCGCGTGGCGGCCGGCCAGCCGCTGCCGGCGACGCAGGATGAACTCGCGATGCGCGGCCACGCGATCGAGGCGCGCATCTGCGCCGAGAACCCGGACGCGAACTTCCTGCCTGCCACCGGCACGCTGCACGTGGCGCGCTGGCCGGCGCACGTGAGCTTCGAGCGCAGCGACGACCAGCCGCGCATCGACCGCGGCTTCGACGAGGGCGATGCGATCAGCCCGCACTACGACTCGATGATCGCCAAGCTGATCGTCTGGGGCGAGAACCGCGCGCAGGCGCTGGCGCGGCTGGACGCGGCGCTGCGGCAGACGCACATCGTCGGCCTGGCCACCAACGTGGCGTTCCTGCGCCGTGTCGTCAACACCCCGGCCTTCGCCACCGCCGACCTCGACACCGCGCTGATCGAGCGCGAGCGCGCGGCGCTGTTCGACTATGCCGTGCTGCCGCTCGAGTGCGCCGCGGCCGGCGTGGTGGCGCGCGAGCTGGCGCTCGAGGCCACGCAGCAGGACCACGACCCCTGGTCGCGGCGCGACGGCTGGCGCCTGCACGGCGGCGCCACGCGGCGCTTCGACCTCGACGTCGGCGGCGCCCACCACGCCGTCACGCTGCACCGCCTGCACGACGGCGCGCTGACGCTGGCGGTCGGCGGCCAGCGCTGGCCGTTCGCCGCCCGCGCGCTGGGCCACGACCGCCACGACGTGTCCCTCGGTGACCGGCGCTGGACGCTGGCGGTGTACGCCGAGGGCGAGCGCATCACGGTGTTCGCGCCCGAAGGCACGCTCGCGCTGCAGGAGCTGGACCCGATCGCCCACGCCGGCGAGGGTGCGGTCGAAGGCGGGCGCCTGACCGCGCCGATGCCGGGCAAGGTGGTGGCCTTCCTCGCGAAGGCGGGCGACACGGTCAAGGCCGGCCAGCCGCTGGCGGTGATGGAGGCGATGAAGATGGAGCACACCATCGCCGCGCCGCGCGACGGCACCGTGGCCGAGTTGCTGTACGGCATCGGCGACCAGGTCGCCGAAGGGGCGGAGCTGCTGCGGCTGACGGCGCCGGCGGCCTGACGGGTCAGCCGAGCCAGCGGCTCGGCGAGAACCACGACGGCTTGCCCGTGCGCGCCACGGGCGCGACGGGCCTGGGCGGCTGCGAGACGCCAAAACCCGAGGTGTCCGCCGCCCAGTCCTGGGCCGGGCCGGCGTGCTGCCCGGTGCGCAGCAGCGTGTGCCGCTCGGCGGCCATGTGTTCGCCCGCGGCGCGGAACTGGCGCGCCAGCAGCGGCAGGTCGGTGTCCTTCATTGCATCGCACACCAGCAGCACGTCGCGCGCGTAGCGCGCGTCGGTCATCGTGCGCTGCGCATCCACGCCCTCGCCGAGCTCGTGGCGGAGCTTCAGGTCGATGCGTTGGGCGATCACGGCGCGCGGGTCCATGGGCTGCTACTCCCTGTGTCGGTGCCAGTGTTGGCCCTCGTGCCGGGCGAGACCACCCCCGGCTTGCGGGCAAGGCCCCCTCCATTACAGTGGGCGCGGGGCAACCGCCCTGTATCCGTCGAGGAGTCCCTGTCGATGAGCCGCCTGCCCCCCCGCGTCACGATCGTCGATGTCGGCCCGCGCGACGGGCTGCAGAACGAGAAGGCACACGTCGCCACCGAGCACAAGGTCGAGCTGGTGCACCGCCTGCAGGCCGCGGGCCTGCACGAGATCGAGGTCACCAGCTTCGTCTCGCCGAAATGGGTGCCGCAGATGGGCGACAACGCCGCGGTGATGGCCGGCGTGCAACGCAAGCCTGGCGTGCGCTACAGCGTGCTGGTGCCCAACCTGAAGGGCCTGGAAGCGGCGCTGCCGACGCGGCCCGACGAGATCGTCGTCTTCGGCGCCGCCAGCGAGGCCTTCAGCCAGCGCAACATCAACTGCGGCATCGACGAGAGCATCGAGCGCTTCCGCCCGGTGGTGGAGGGCGCGCGCGCGGCCGGCATCAAGGTGCGCGGTGCGGTCAGTTGCGCGCTCGGCTGCCCCTACCAGGGCGAGGTGAGCCTGGACGACGTCGAGCGCGTCGTGACGCTGATGAAGGGCATCGGCGTGCAGCATGTGGGCATTGCCGACACCATCGGCGTGGGCACGCCGCGCCGCGCGCAGGCCGCGCTCGAACGCGCGCTCAAGCACTATCCGCTGGCCGAGGTGAGCGGCCATTTCCACGACACCTACGGCCAGGCGCTGGCCAACATCTACGCCTGCCTCGAGCTCGGCGTGTTCACCTTCGACACCAGCATCGCCGGCCTCGGCGGCTGCCCCTATGCCAAGGGCGCCACCGGCAACGTGGCCACCGAGGACGTGGTCTTCATGCTGCACGGCCTGGGCATCGAGACCGGCCTGGACCTCGACGCGCTGGTCGACGCCGGCGCCTTCATCTCCGGCGTGCTGGGGCGCCCGCCGGTGTCGCGCGCCGGAAAGGCCTTGCTGACCAAGCGCGAGAAGGCCGCGGCGTGAGCGAGCCAGAGGATCGGCCGGAGGGATTTCGGCGCGTCAGCGCCGCGCTCGCCGAGCACGGCCACCCGCATGCCCCGGTCTGGCTCGAGGTGCCGGCGCGCACCTCGCAGGAAGCGGCCGACGCGCTGGGCATCGCGCTCGGCCAGATCGCCAAGAGCGTGATCTTCCGGCGCAAGGCCGACGAGCGCGCGGTGCTGGTCATCACCTCGGGCGACCGGCGCGTCGACGAGAAGAAGGTGGCTCAACTCGCGGGTGGCGCGCTCGGCCGCGCCGACGCCGACTTCGTCAAGGCCCGCACCGGCTTCTCGATCGGCGGCGTGGCGCCGCTCGCGCATGCCGAGCCACTGGTGACGCTGATCGACCGCGAGCTGTTCCGCTTCGACGTGGTCTGGGCCGCGGCCGGCCACCCCAACGGGGTGTTCCCACTCGCGCCCGCGCAACTCGAGGCGTTGACCGGCGGCGCGCCGGTGGCCGACGTGGTGCAGGCGCTCGGCTGAACCCGCCATGGTCGCGAGCCCCTGCAGGAACATCTGTCGCATCGACGAGCCCAGCGGCCTGTGCGTGGGCTGCGGCCGCACGCTCGACGAGGTCGCGCTCTGGTCGGTGCTCGACGACGACGACAAGCGCGCGGTGTGGGCGCTGCTGCCCGAGCGCCTGGCTCGACTGGGCTCCCTAGCCGAAGGGCCGCTCGACCCACGGCCCGCGCCCTGAACGATCATCCGCGCATGGACATGACCGCCGGCCCCGCCATCGAAGCCGCGCTGCGCGCCGCGCTCGACACCCAGCGTGCGGCCTACCTCGCGGACCCGGTGCCGAGCCTGGCGCAGCGCCGCGAAGACCTGCGCACGCTGCAGCGCTTCGTGCGCGAGCACAAGCAGGCGATCTGCGACGCGATCAGCGCCGACTACGGCCACCGCTCGCGCCACGAGACGCTGCTGGCTGAGGTGTTCCCGGTGCTCGACGGCATCGACCACGCCCTGAAGCACCTGCGCGCCTGGAGCCGCCCGCAGCGCCGCGCGGTCGACTGGCGCAACTTCTTCGGCGCCCGCAACCGCGTCATCCCGCAGCCGCTCGGCGT
>DATLIE010000371.1:0-6112 GCA_035539635.1 Burkholderiaceae bacterium | reverse complement strand
CGCCGCACGTCGGCCGCGGCATTGGCGCCGCCGACCAGGTTCTCGACGTTGATGACCCGCAGGCCGGTGTACTCGAGCGTGAGCTTGTCGTTGGCGCTCGTCAGCTCGCTCTTGCCGCCGATCACGCCCTCGATGTCGAATGGGGTGCCGGCGGCGCCCAGCGGCTGCGCACGCAGCTTCACCGCCGAGCCGCCGTCGTCGAAGCTCGACTGGTAGATCGCGATGCCGCGGTGGAAGGCCGGCTCGTTGACCTTGACGGTGGCCGGGATCGCTTTGCGGGTCTCGTGGTCGTGGATCACGATCTCGCTGGCGAACAGCTTGGGCATGCCGGTGCTGTAGTACTCGACGATGAACTTCTTCAGCTCGACGTCGAACGGCAGGTCCTGCAGCACCACGCCCTGCGGCATCGACAGGATGGCGGTGCCGGCACGCTGGCCCTCGGGCACCATCAGGTTGCCGCGGAAGGTGGGGTTGCGCTCGGACAGGCGGTGCTCGGGCTTCACGTCGCTGATCAGCCCGCCGCCCGCGTAGACGCTCTTGCCGAGCAACGCCATCTGCATGCGCACCACGAGGTCGCCGTCGAGCAGGCCGCCCAGGCAGACCAGCACGATGGCCGAATGCGCCGCCAGGTAGCCGATCTTGTTGGCCGCACCCTTGCGCGCCGCGACCATGGTGCCGTTCGGCCGCACCTGGGCCTTGGCCTTCCAGCCCGCGGCCACGAGCAGCGCGGACACGCGTGCGAGCGCCGCGTCGGGCGCCTCGGCGGCGCGCACGCCGCTGGCCTTGTGGTGGAAGGATGTCAGCGCCTGCTCGCGCACCTGCTCCTTCATCGAACGCAGGTCGGCCAGGATCTTGGGCGCGTTGCGGGCGATGCACAGGCTCGTCGACACGACGAGAAAGGCCAGGATCATCAGGAACCAGGGCGCGCTGTAGACGGAGTACAGATTGACCGCGCCGAAGACCTCGGCCCAGAACGGACCGAACTGGTTGACGTAGTTGTTGGCCGGCTCGGCCTGCTTGACCACCGTGCCGATCACCGACGCGATGCAGATCAGCGTCAGCAGCGAGATCGCGAAGCGCATCGACGACAGCAACTCGAGCGCGTCGCGACCGACGTGCGAGGGTGCGGCGGGAGCGCTGTCCGAGGTCATCGGGCGATTATCCGCGTGGGGGGGCGTCCAAACACGAAGGCCGGTCAATGACCGGCCTTGTCGTGCAGGGCTGCGCTGTTCTCAGCGCAGACCGGCGATGTAGTCGGACACGGCCTTGATCTCGCGGTCGCTCATCTTGGCCGCGATCGCCGTCATTTGGGCGTTGTTCGCGCGCGCGCCGCCGCGGAAGGCCACCAGTTGCGCCTCGGTGTAGTCGCCGTGCTGGCTGCCGATGCGCGGGTACTGCGACGGGATTCCCGCGCCGTTGGGGCTGTGGCAGCCGGCGCAGGCGGGCACGGCCTTGTCGGCGATGCCGCCGCGGTAGATCTTCTCGCCGAGCTTGACCAGCTCCTTGTCCTTCGCAAAACCGGGCTTGGCCGTCTTGCCGGCGTAGAACGCGGCCACGTTCTTCATGTCCTCGTCGGACAGCGTGGTGGCGAAACCCTTCATCACCGCGTTGTTGCGCTTGCCGGACTTGAACTCCTGCAACTGCTTGACCAGGTATTCGGGGTGCTGGCCTGCGAGGATCGGGTTGGCCGGGCTGCCGCGCGAGCCGTCCGCGGTGTGGCAGGCCGCGCAGACCTGGGTCGAGATCGCCTGGCCCTTGGCCAAGTCGGGCTTCGCGGCGGGGGCTGGGGTGGCGGCCATCGTCAGGCTGGAGACGAAGGTCAGGGCGCCGAGCAGCAGGGTTCGAGCCATCATGGGTCGCGGGCAGGAGTTGTTGGAAGGCGCCGGGGCGCAAAAACCCGCGAATTTTACAATGCCGCATGAACACACCCCCGGAACGCGACGCTGCCGCCAAACAAGCCCTGGCCTGGGCGCGCAGCGCGCGCTTCCTGACCACCGCCGCGCGGCTCGACCAGATGCCGCTGCCGGAGCTGCCGGAGATCGCCTTCGTCGGCCGCTCCAACGCCGGCAAGTCGACCGCGATCAACACACTGGCGCAGCACAAGCGCCTGGCCTTCGCGTCCAAGACGCCGGGCCGCACCCAGCACATCAACCTCTTCGAGCTCGGGCCCGCGGACGCTCCCGACGCGCTGTTCGCCGACCTGCCGGGCTACGGCTACGCGGCGGTCGAGCGCGAGGCGAAGGTGCGCTGGCAGCAGGTGATGGCCGACTACCTGGCGCAGCGGCGCGATCTCACCGGCGTGGTGCTGCTGGCCGATTCGCGCCTGGGCCTGACCGAGCTCGATCACCGACTGCTGCAGTGGATCGAGCCGCGCGTGCGCAGCGGCATGGTCAAGCTGCTGGTGCTGCTGACCAAGGCCGACAAGCTGTCGCGGCGCGAGGCCGATGCGTCGCTGCGCGCGACGACCGAGGCGCTCGGCGCCTACTCGGGTGAGGCGTCGGACATTGGTGTGTGCCTGTTCTCGGCCCTGAAGAAGACCGGCGTCGACGACGCGTTGCTCACACTGCACGGCTGGGCCCATCCTTGACCGGCGTCGAGACCTTCGACGCGGCTTTGCCGCATGGCATCACCCTGTCGTGCCGCGCGCTCGGCGACGAAGGCCGGCCGACCGTGCTGCTGCTGCACGGCTTTCCCGAGGCGGCCTTCATCTGGGACGAGGTGATGCGGCGCCTCGCGCCGCGGGCGCGGTGCGTGGCGCCGAACCTGCGCGGCTTCGAGCGCTCGAGTGCGCCAGCCGCGGTGGAGGCCTATCGCGCCCGCCACCTGGTGGCCGACATTGCGGCGCTGATCGAGCAGCTCGGCGCTCCCATCGACCTGCTGGTGGCTCACGACTGGGGCGGCGCGGTGGCCTGGAACCTGGCGGCACAGCGGCCGGGTCTGTTGAAGCGGCTGCTGATGATCAACTCGCCGCACCCGGCGACCTTCCTGCGCGAGCTGCGCGAGAGCGCGGCGCAGCGCGAGGCCAGCGCCTACATGAACTTCCTGTGCCGGCCCGACGCGGCGGCCCTGCTGGCGCAAGACGACTTCGCCCGCCTGTGGCCCTTCCTGACGGGCATGGGCGATGCCGCCTGGCTCGACGCGCCGATGCGCGAGCGCTACCGCGCGCTGTGGCGGCAGGGCCTCGAAGGCGCGCTGAACTACTACCGCGCGTCGCCGCTGCGCCCGCCGCTGGTGGCCGACGACCCGATCCACACGCTGGTGCTGCCGGCCGAGGCCGTGACGGTGCGGGTGCCGACCACGGTGCTCTGGGGCGAGGGCGACACGGCGTTGCCGCTCGCGTTGCTCGACGGCCTGGAGGCCTGGGTGCCGGATCTGGACCTGCGACGCGTGCCGGGCGCGACGCACTGGCTGATCCACGAGCGGCCGGCGCTGGTGGCCGACACCATCGCGCGCCTGCTGGTGGATCGGCAGGGCCGCTAGGGCCGGCCGAGGAAGAGCATCACGCCCGACGAGCCGCGCGGCGCATGGGTCAGCGCGAGGTAGAGCGGCCCGAAGCCGGTGTCGGCGCCGAAGTACAGGCTCATGCCGGTGCGCACGTCCCCCAGCTTGGCGGCCTCGCGCGACGCCCAGGCGTTGCCGACCTCGGCGGTGGCGCCGACGAAGAAGGCGCGGGCGACCACCGGCGCGTAGGGCAAGCGCAGGTACCACCCCAGGCGCGCGAACAGCACGTAGTTGCCCAGCAGCTGCCCGTCGCGGTAGCCGGACAGCTGGTGGAAGCCGCCGAGCTCGTAGCGACCGATCGCATTGCGCTGTTGTGCGCTCGCGCCGCGCGCCAGGCCGAACAGGCTGAGGCTGTGCTTGCCGAAGGTGGTGACCGCCAGGGCCGACGCGTCGAGGCTGCGGAAGCGCCCTTCGTCGCTGCCTTCGCCCAGGCGCATGTCCGCGACCATGCGGTAGCCGCGCGTCGGGAAGTTGGCGAAGTCGAGCTGGTCGATCACCGCGCCCACGCGCAGCCCCGACTGGCGCTCGGTGACCGAGCTGGCCACGTCCTCGAGCGGCGCGGCCACCAGCGTGGGGCGCGCGCGCAGGCGCTGCGTGGCCACGCCCAAGCGCAGCTCACCGAAGCGGCCCCAGGGCTGGCCCAGGTCGATGCCTACTATCGTGGCGGTGCGCCGGTAGCGCGCCAGCTCGGCGCCGTCGACCGGGTCGTAAAGCGTGCCCAGCTTGCGTTCGGCGCCGGCATACGCCGCGACGAACCAGTCGTTGGACAGGCCGATCGTCCACCTCAGCGGGTGGTACAGCTCGGTGTAGACCGAGGGCACGGCGCCGATCTGCAGCCGGTTGCGCCATTCGGTGCCGGCGTCGGTGAGCCAGTGACGGTTGTGGCTGAGCTTGAGGTTGAAGATGCCGCGTCCGTTGAAGTCGGTCGACAGGTCGATGCCCAGGCGCAGGTAGTTCGGGCCCCAGGGCTTGTCCTCGAGGTTGAACACCAGGCCATCGCTGTCGCCGTGCGACACCAGGCGGTAGTCGACATGCAGGTAGTCGCCGCTGGCGGACAGCGCGCGCGCGTCGCGTTCGGCGCGCTCGACGTCGAAGGGCTTGTCGGGCTGCGACTCGAGTTGCGCGGCGAAGCGGCCGGGGTTGGTGAGCGTGGTGCCTTCGAAGGCCACGAAGTCGAGCTGGGCCTCCGGGCGGCGGCGGCGCGGATGCTCCTCGCGCCAGCGCGCGTAGGCCTGCGGGCTGACGGCCAGCGTGCGCAGGCGCTCGGCCACCGCCCGCGCGCCGCGCTCGCCGATCGCGATGGCCTCGGCGGCCCTGGCGAAGTCGGCCGAGCTGAACGTGCCCAACGGCGGCGCGACGAGGATGTCGCGCGCGCCCATCGACGCCAGGCTGCGCTGGACGTTCTGCTCGGTCAGGATGTTGATCATCTGCGCTGTGATGCCGACCACCGAACTGAGCGAGTCGCGGCCGGCCAGCGGCGTGCCGATGTTGACGACGATGACCACGTCCACGCCCATCGCACGGGCGACGTCGATCGGCACGTTGTTGACCAGGCCGCCGTCGCCGAGGATGCGGCCGTCCACCTCGGTGGGGGGGAACACGCCCGGCACGCTCATCGACGAGCGCAGCGCCAGCGCGAGGTCGCCGCGGTCGAGCACGACGGCAGCGCCGCTCTCGAGGTCGGTGGCGACGGCGCGGAAGGGGATCGGCAGGCGGTCGAACTCGCGCACCTGGCGCACCGGCAGGGTGTAGCGGCGCAGCAGGGACTCGAGCCCGCGGCTGGAGGCAGCGCCGACTGGCGCGCGCAACTCGCCGTCGCGCATGCCGAACTCGATCACCGGGGAGATCTCGAAGTCCTCCTCCTTGCGCCGCTGCGACAGGTGCTGGCGGTCGACGCGGCGCGCGAAGACGTTCTCCCAGTCGATCGCGCGCACGGCGACCTCGATGTCGGCGGCGCTCATGCCGGTGGCGTACAGGCCGCCGACGATGGCGCCCATCGAGGTGCCGGCGATGGCATCGACCGGAATGCGCTCGGCCTCGAGCACCTTGAGCACGCCCACATGCGACAGGCCGCGCGCGCCGCCGCCGGAGAGCACGAGGCCGATCTTGGGGCGGGCCTCCTGGGCCGATGCCGCGACGCCGAGTGCGCACAGCAGAAGGCAGAGCAACAGCCGGTTCATGGCGGGCATTCTCGCGTGCCCAAACAGAAAAGCCCGCGGCTTGCGCCGCGGGCTTCGTGTCAGAGCGTGTGGGCTCAGGCGGACATTACATGTCCATGCCCATGCCGCCCATGCCACCCATGCCGCCGCCGGGCATGGCCGGGGCGTCTTCCTTGGGGGCTTCGGCGACCATGGCTTCGGTCGTCAGCATCAGGCTGGCCACCGAGGCGGCGTTCTGCAGCGCCATGCGGGTCACCTTGGTCGGGTCCAGGATGCCCATCTCGATCATGTCGCCGTAGGTGTCGTTGGCAGCATTGAAGCCGTAGTTGCCCTTGCCGGCCAGCACCGCGTTGACCACCACGCTCGGCTCACCGCCGGCGTTGTAGACGATCTCGCGCAGCGGCTGCTCGATCGCGCGCAGCACGATCTTGATGCCGGCTTCCTGGTCGGGG
>DATLIE010000370.1:0-7067 GCA_035539635.1 Burkholderiaceae bacterium | reverse complement strand
GCGCTGGCCGCGGCCCGATGAGCTGGCGCCGGCTGCGCGAAGGCGACCTCGTCGGTGTGGTCGCGCCGGCCGGCCCGGCGACCCCCGCTGCCGTGGCGTCGGTCGAGCCGCTCTTCGCGCGCTTCGGCATGCGCACGCGCCTGTATCCGAGCTGCCAGACGCGTCACCCGCGGCACGACTTCCTGGCCGGCGACGATGCGGTGCGCGCGGCCGACCTGCAGGCCGCCTTTGCCGACCCCGAGGTGCACGCCGTGTGCTGCCTGCGTGGCGGCCACGGCAGCCTGCGCCTGCTCGACCGCATCGACCCGACGTCGATGCGCGCGAATGCGCACAAGCCGTTTGTCGGCTACAGCGACATCACCGCGCTGCATGCGTTGCGTGCCCACGAGGGCCTGGTGGGGCTGCACGCACCGATGCCGGCATCGGACCTGCGGCTCGAAGGCGCCGAGGGCGACGCCCGGGCCTTGTTCGAGATGTTGACGCAGACCGTGGCGCGCGGCGCGGTGCTCGCACCGGTGTTGCAGGAGGCGACGTGGCATGTGCCCGGGCACGCCAGCGGCCGGCTGGTCGGCGGCAACCTGAGCCTCGTCGCCGCACTGCTCGGCACACGCTGGGCCTGGCCGGTCGAGGGCGCGGTCCTGTTCCTCGAGGAGGTGGGCGAGGCGCCGTACCGGATCGATCGGCTGCTGACGCAACTGAGCCTGGCCGGCGTGCTCGACGCGGCCGGTGGCTTCGTGCTCGGCAGCTTCACCGAGGCCGAGGCCCCGACCTCGGTGCTGCAGGAACACCTGACGGGGCGGGGCAAGCCGGTGCTGGCGGGCTGGCCGGCCGGCCACGGGCGGCCGAACCGGCCCTTGCCGCTGGGCCTGCGTGTCACGCTCGACGCCGCCGCCGGCACGCTGACGCTGGAGGAAGATCTGCTCGCATGAAGAAGAAGCCCGAACCGCCCGTGCCCTCGATGCTTCGCGCGCACCACTTCGCGGGCCTGGCGCCCGGCCCGCGCCTGATCGTGCTCGGCGCGGTGCACGGCAACGAGGTCTGCGGCACGCTGGCGATCGAGCGCGTGCTCGCCGAGCTCGAGGCCGGTCAGTGGCAGGTGCAGCGCGGCGCCTTGAGCCTGGTCCCGATCGCCAACCCGCTGGCGTATGCGAACGGCACGCGCAACGGCGAGCGCAATCTCAACCGTCGCCTGCTGCCGACGGACGCGCCGCAGGCTTACGAGGACCACCTGGCCAATCGGCTCTGCCCCTGGCTGGCCGCGCACGACGTGCTGCTCGACCTGCATTCGTTCCGCGGCCCGGGCGAGCCCTTCGTGCTGCGGGGTCCCGCCGACAACGACGGGCCGCTCGAACCCTTCGCGCACGCGGCAGCCGAGGGGCGGCTGGCCGAGCACCTGGGGCCGACGCGCATCGTCGAGGGCTGGATGACGGTGTACGCCGAAGGCGCAGCGCGCCGGCGTGCACGCGGCCTGCGCGACGACGCCGACGTGCGCTACGGCATCGGCACCACCGAGTACATGCGCAGCCGCGGGGGCTACGCGGTCACGCTGGAGTGCGGCCAGCACGAGGACCCGGCGGCACCCGCCGTGGCCTATCGCGCCATTCGCCAGACGGTGGCGCTGCTTGGTCTGGCCGCGCTGCCGGACTTCGAGCCCACACCGCCGGCGCGAACCTTCGAGCGCCTGCGGCTGGCGACGGTGGTCGACCGCGAGCATGCGCGTGACCGCTTCGTGCGGCCCTGGGCCAGCTTCGATGCGCTGCGCGCCGGCGACGCGGTGGCCGAACGCGCCGACGGCTCTTTGTGGCGCGCGCCTCGCGATGGCCGCATCGTGTTCCCCGACGGATCGGCGCGGCCGGGGCACGAGTGGTTCTATTTCGCCGAGCCGCTCGGCTGAGCGAGCGTCAGTCGTCGATCTCGATGCGCTTGGTGCGCGAGGTGGCACCGCTCTTGAGGCGCACCTGCGCCCGGCGCAGCCCGAAGTGCGCGGCCACGAGGCGGATCAGCGCCTCGTTCGCCGCGCCGTCGACCGGAGGCGCCGCCACCTGCGCAAGCCAGCTGCCGTCGTCCTGCGCCACGAGCACGCTCGTGCGCGCACCGGGCTTGACCTTGATCGTCAGCAGCTTCAAGGCGGCGGAGGATGGGGGGGATGGGTGTGCAACCCAGGCTGGCGCGCCCGGCTGGAATCGAACCAGCGGCCCTTGGCTTCGGAGGCCAATACTCTATCCACTGAGCTACGGGCGCGAGGGGGCCGATTCTAGCTGCCGCGCCTTCGGCGCCCGTCGGGGCGGTGAAGTGCGCTCGCTATAATCCGGCGCCTTTCGCGTGCCCTGGCACGCTTTGTTTTTTGCGCATCACGCGCCCGACAAGAGACGCCCATGAGCCAAGCTCACGACGACCACGACTTGCCGCACGAAGGCCCGATCAAGACGCCCAAGCAGCTCATCTGGGCCGTGGTGCTGGCCTTCGTGGTGCCGATCATCGCGATCATCCTGCTGGTCAATTACGTGACGGCCGCAAAGCAGCCGGCCGCCGGCAGCGACGGCATGAGTGCCGAGGCGGTGGCGCGGCGCATCGAGCCGGTGGGCCGCATCGAGATCAAGGACGTGTCCGACCCGGCGTCGATGAAGACTGGCGAGCAGGTGTATGCCGCGCAGTGCGTGGCCTGCCATGGCAGTGGCGCGGCCGGGGCGCCGAAGATCGGCGACGCGGCGGCCTGGGCGCCGCGCCTGAAGAGCGGCTACGACGCGCTGCTGGCCGCGGCGCTCAAGGGCAAGGGCGCGATGGGGGCCCAGGGTGGCGGTGACTTCAGCGACCTCGAGATCGGCCGCGCGGTGGTCTATCTGGCCAACCAGGGCGGCGCCAAGTTCGAAGAGCCGAAGCTGCCGGCCGCGCCCGCCGCAGCCGCGGCGGCGACCCCGAGCGCCGCACCGGCAGCCGCAGCGGCCCCTGCCCCGGCGGCGGTGGTCACCGCTGCAGCGCCGGCCGCGAAGGCCGATGCCGTGCCGGCGCTGTACACGCAGGCCTGCGCCGTGTGCCACGCCGCGGGCGTGGCCAACGCCCCCAAGCTCGGCGACAAGGCCGCCTGGGCCCCGCGCCTGGCCGCCGGCGTCGATGGCCTGACGGCGAGCGTGATCAAGGGCAAGGGTGCGATGCCACCCAAGGGCGGTGCCATGGCCGCTGCCGACGCCGACATCAAGGCCGTTGTCAGCTACATGGTCGGTTCGGTCAAGTAAGGCGCCGCGACCCCTCTGAAGCCGGCTTCTGGGCCGGCTTTTTCATGCGCGGGCCGCGGCGGCGGTGCATCCGGCAAGGGCGCCGGCGCGTACAGGGGGCATGAGCCGCTCCGTGCCCCATGCCCGTGTCTTGCCCGTCGGCGCGTCAGCGGGCCGCGGCGGGGCTGAGCACATGGCCGAAGCGCGCGGCCATGTCGGCGAAGGGCAGCGGCTGGGGCTGCCACAGGCCGGACTCGACAGCGCGTGCCGCGTCGTGCATGTCCTGCGTGTGCACGATCCCCAGGCCGATGTCGCTGTCGAGGAACAGGCGTCCCTGCTCGTCGACCCAGGCGCTGCGCACCTGCGCCGCCGCGCCGGCGTGGCTGGCCACCGAGAGGTCGGCTGGCGCGATGCGCCAGACATGCGGCGCGGCCTCGAGCTCGACGTAGACGCGCTGCGGCCCGTTCTGGAAGAACCAGGCGCCGTCGTCCGCGCGGGCGTAATTGCGTTCGATGAAGGCGCGCAGCTTGTCGTGCACGATGCGGCTGCCCTTGGCGCGGGGGAACGGCCCCGCGGCCTGGACGCGGTCATCGCGCATGTACCAGTCGCCGCGCGCGTCCAGTCCGAGCCAGCCGCGGCAGGCCGGCACATTCGGCCACTTCTTCAGGGCTGCCTCGACGATCGGGTCCATCGGCCGCACTGTCGCGCGTCAGGCGCGCTCGCGCAACCAGCCGAGCACCGCCGCCGGCATGGTCTGCACATGGCCGGGTGGTGCGCCGCCGGGGAAGCCCACGTGCCCGCCGTGCGGCGGTTGCCACAGCGTGACCTGCGAACCCACCTCGTGCGCGGCGGGCAGGCTCCAGGCCGGCACGAAGGGGTCGTTGCGTGCGTTGAGCACCAGTGCAGGAATGCGGATGCGGTGCAGGTGCGGCTTGGCCGACGCACGGGCCCAGTAGTCCTCGGTGTCGCGAAAGCCGTGCAGTGGGGCGGTGAACAGGTTGTCGAACTCGTACAGGTTGCGCACCGCGCGCATGCGCTCGGCGTCGAACAGCCCCGGATGCTGCTGCAGGCGTGCCAGCGCACGCGGCTTCATCGACGCCAGGAACATGCGGGTGTAGATGAGGCGGTTGATGCCGCGGCCGATCGCGTGGCCGCCGGCGGCCAGGTCGACCGGTGCGCAGACCGCCGCCACCGAGGCCGCCACGCGCGCCGCGCTGTCGCCCGCCTCCTCGGCCCAGCGCAGCAGCGCGTTGCCGCCGAGCGAGATGCCGGTGACCAGCAGCGGCGCGGCGGCGCGTTCGCGCACGCGATCAAGGATCCAGCCCACCTCCTCGTAGTCGCCCGAGTGGTAGGCGCGCGGCGCCATGTTCAGCTCGCCCGAGCAGCCGCGGAAGTGCGGCACTGCGAAGTGCAGGCCGGCGGCCGCGGCCTCGCGAGCGAAGGCCTGCGCGTACTGACTGCTCGACGAGCCTTCGAGCCCATGGAACATCACGAGCCAGCTCGCGTCGGGTTGCGGTGCGCGCTGGATGTCGACGTCGATGAAGTCGCCGTCGGGCGTGGTCCAGCGCTCGCGCTGGTAGCGCGGCGCCGCGCCGGAGAAACGGTATGAGCCGAGTGCCGGCCAGATGGTCTGCGCGTGGCCGCCCGGCAGCCACGCCGGCGCGCGGTACTGCGCCAGTCCCGGCATCAGTGCAGGGTGGACGACGTCGTATCGACGGCCAGTTCGTGGGACTCGCGCATCGAGCCGGGGCTGCCGTGGTGCAGCACGAGGCGCCAGCCCTGCGCGGTCTTGAAGAACACGTTGGTCGCGATCACCCACGCCGTCTGCGGGCCTTCGGCCCGGGTGATGTCCACACGCTCGAGCACATGGTGCACCGAGCTGCTGCCCGACTCGACACGCTGCACTTGCTGCGGGCGCACCGGGATCGCGCCGTTGGCGAAGATCGCCTCGAAGCCCGCACGCACCGCCGCATGGCCGATCAGCCGGGGCCCGCCCGGGTGCACGCAGGCGATCTCGTCGTCCTCGGACCACAGCGCCATGAGGCGCTCGAGGTCGGCGCTGGCCAGGGCCTCGTAGAACTGCGCCTCGACGTCATCGGCCGAGGCGAGCAGGGCGGCGGCGCGGGCTTTGGCTTGTGGCATGCAAGGATTGTAGGTACCGGGGGCAGGCGCTAGCCTCGACGACGACATGAACGCGACCCACTCGATGACCGAAGACTGGAGCGATCGCAGCCGCGAGGCGGCGGCGCTGCTCGCACGCACCGCGCTCGGCGACCGCGCCGCGTTCGAACGCCTGTACGAGCGCACCAGCGGCCACCTGTTCGCGGTCGTGCTGCGCATCCAGCGCGACCGTGCGCTGGCCGAGGACCTGCTGCAGGAGATCTACGTCAACGTCTGGCGCGCGGCGTCGAGCTTCGATGCCTCGCGCAGCCAGCCGCTGACCTGGCTGACCAGCATCGCGCGCAACCGGGCGATCGACAGCCTGCGCCGCCGGCAGACGCAGCCGATGCTGCTGTCGGCCACGCCCGACACCGATGACGACGGCGACGGTCCGGACGCGGTCGAGCGCCACGCCGACGACGCACCGGGTCCGCTCGACCTGCTGCAGCGCGCCGGCGACGCGCGCGACCTGCACCGCTGCATGGATGGGCTGGCGCCGGCGCAGCGGCAGAGCGTGGCCCTGGCGTTCTACGACGGGCTGTCGCATGCCGAAGTGGCCGCGCACCTGGAGCAGCCGCTCGGCACCGTGAAATCGTGGCTGCGCCGCGCGCTGCTCGCGCTGCGCGGCTGCCTGGATGCGGCGGTGGCGCGCGACACCGCGGCGCAGGGAGGCTGAGCGATGGACTACGCCCGGCCCGAGCGGGTCGATGCCCTGGCGGCGCAGTACGCGGCCGGTACCTTGCGCGGCGGCGCGCGGCGGCGCTACGAGGCGCTGCTGCCGAGTCA
Source organism: Burkholderiaceae bacterium (assembly GCA_035539635.1). Lineage (GTDB taxonomy): Bacteria > Pseudomonadota > Gammaproteobacteria > Burkholderiales > Burkholderiaceae_C > CADEEN01. Next base: position 909 of record DATLIE010000370.1, on the reverse strand, counting down.
CCCTGCATTGCGCGCCGCTCACCAGCGTTGGCAGGAGCGCCTGATGCCGCTGACCGCGGCGCTGCCGCCGGAGACACCGTCGCCGCAGGTGTGGCAGCGGGTCGTGGCGCGTCTGTGGCCGACTGAGGCACCGAGCGCGCCCGTGCCCTGGTGGCGTCGGCTGGCGCCTTGGCGAGGTCTGACGGCCGTGGCGTCGACCGCGGCGTTGGCGATGGCGCTGGTTCTCGCGCTGCCCGAGCGCGCGCAGCCGCCGGTGGTGGTCGTGCTGCAGGGCACGGGCGGGGCGGCGCAGGGCGTCAACACCTTCGTGGCCAGCGTCAGCGGCGATGGCCGGGCGCTCGTGATGCGGCCGCTGCTGCCGGTGTCGGTGGAAGTCGACCGCGTGCTCGAGCTGTGGTCGGTGCCGCCCGAAGGCGCGCCGCGCTCACTCGGCCTGGTCTCGGCGTCGGGCGCGACTGTGATTGCGCGCGAGCGTCTGCCGGCCTCGCTGCTCAAGGGCGGCACGGCCGCGCTGGCGGTGAGTGTCGAACCGCCCGGGGGCTCACCGACGGGCGCACCGACCGGGCCGGTTGTCTACGCCGGCAAGCTGCAGCTGTAGTGCGCGGGCTGGCTCAGTGCGCGCCGCGCACCGGGCCGCCGGCCAGGCGATAGCGGGTGCCGCAGTACGGGCACTGGCCTTCGCCACTCGAAGCCACGTCGATGAACACGCGCGGGTGGTTGCTCCACAGCGGCATCTTCGGGTTCGGGCAGAAGACCACGCCGGGGCCGTGCAGCTCGCTCGCCTGCACGGTGACGGTCGCGGGAGGGGTGGCGGTGTCGAGGGGCATCAGACGCGGTCCAGCCATTCGGCGTACTTCGGGTTGCGGCCGTTGACGATGTCGAAGAAGGCGGCCTGGATCTTCTCGGTGA
>DATLIE010000369.1:0-5465 GCA_035539635.1 Burkholderiaceae bacterium | reverse complement strand
GGGCGCGCCTGGACCTGGTGTGGAGCGGCCCGGCGATGAGCACCGAGACCGTGATCGGCTGGGAGAACGACCCGATCAAGAGCGGCGATGCGGGCCTGCCGCTCACGATTCGCGACGTGGTCGAGCGCCACGACGGCGCGTTCTGGTTCGAGCGCGAGCGCGTGCGCCACCAGTCGCTGTTCCGCCTGCTGCTGCCGCTGGCTGGTGCCGGCGAGCAACTCGACGCGGCGCAGTTCGTGCGTGGCGCGAGCCGGCCCGAGGTCTACGACTTCGACCTCTTCCGCACCAGCGAACAGGCGCGCGGGCTGGCCGACCGGCGACTGGCCGAGCTGACCTACACCGTGTTCGACACCGAGACCACGGGGCTGGAACCGTCGCAGGGCGACGAGATCCTGCAGATCGGCGCGGCGCGCATCGTGGCCGGCAAGCTGCGCCGCGAGGACAGCTTCGAGCAGCTGGTGAACCCGGAACGCGACATCCCCGCGGCCGGCATCCCGATCCACGGTATCCGCGCCGAGATGGTGACCGACGCGCCGACCATCGATCGCGTGCTGCCCGCCTTCCACGCCTTTGCGCAGGACACGGTGCTGGTGGCGCACAACGCGGCCTTCGACATGCGCTTTCTGCAGCTCAAGGAGTCCGCCACCGGCGTCGTGTTCGACCAGCCGGTGCTCGACACGCTGCTGCTGTCCGCGCTGGTGCACCCGCAGCAGGCCTCGCACGGCTTGGAGGCGATCGCCGAACGGCTGGGTGTCACGGTGCTCGGCCGCCACACCGCGCTCGGCGATGCGCTCGTCACCGCCGAGGTGTTCCTGAAGTTGATCCCGCTGCTGGCCGAGCGCGGCATCCACACCCTTGGCCAGGCGCGCGAGGCGGCGCAGCGGACGTACTACGCGCGCGTCAGCTACTGAACCTTGTGGGCGAGCGGCGCCTGCTCGCCGAGCGCGATGTCGACCATCAGCGAACTCGCCAGCGCGCCGAGCTCGGCACGCAGCACCTCGAGGTCGAGCCGCGCGGGCACCAGCAGGTGGGCGCCAACCTTGAAGCGCGCCTTGGACGACGCCTCGGTGCGCAGCGTCTCGGTGTTCAGGCGCTCGATGCTGATGCCGCGCTCGGCCAGCACACGCGTCAGGTCGGCCACGATGCCCACCCGGTCGTCGCCGACCAGCTCGAGGTAGAAGCCGCGCCAACCCGCCGGCGCGGTGGCGATGCCCTCGCTGGTGGCCACCGCCACCTTCAGCCCCGAGGGTTCCAGGGCGCGCAGCGACTCGGCCAGCGCCTCGGCCTTCTCGCGCGCCACCTCGAAGTGCACCATGCCCGCAAACTCGCCGGCAATGCGCGCCATGTGACTGACGGTCCAGTTCGCGCCCTGGCGCTGCGCGCGGTCCGACAGCGCGCGCACGATGCCGGGCCGGTCCGGGCCCATCACGGTGGCGACGACCGACGTGGTGGCGGGCGAGGCGTCCTCGGTCAGCACCACGGCCTTCTTCAGCATCGGTGCCTTGGTGGCGAAGCGCGGGTCCTGCGCCTTGGCCGGCAGCACGCCGTGCTCGCGCGCGTGGCGCACCACCTGGGCCAGCAGGCGCAGGCCCATCGGCGCCAGGTCGCGCTCCCACAGATCGCGCGCCGTGTCGCCGCGCCCGACGAAGCACCAGTCCTGCGCCGCCACCGCGCCGGCGTCCCAGCCGTCGGCCAGGTGGTAGACAGAACCACCGGCGATCGGGTCGCCTTCGAGGATGGTCCACTCCACCGCCGCGATGCCGCGATGGCGCGGCAGCAGCGAGGGGTGGTAGCCCACGCCGCCCAGGCGCGAGCGCGCGAGCGCCTCGTGGCTGACGCGCGCATGCGTGTGCGCGGCCACGATCAGGTCCACCTCGGGTACCGCTTCGCCCGGCACGATCTTCGGATTGGCGAGCACGTGCAGCGCCACGCCGGCCGCCAGCGCGGCCTTGGCCAGGCGGTCGTCCGCCTCGGGCGCGACGACGCCCACGATCTGCACGCCGGCTTCCTTGCGCAGCGCCTCGAACACGGTGGCGCCGAAATAGCGCGAGCCCACGATGGCCAACTTCATGATGCGATCCGCCTCCCGCGGCGCCGCCCGGCACCGCACGCGCCATTGTCGGGTACGCGGCGCGCGCGGCCCGGTTCAGCGGGCCGCGGGCTTGATCAGCAGCAGCACCACGCCCATCAGCACGACGCCGGCGGCAGCCCACTCGAAGGCCGACACCGTCTCGCCGCCGAGCGTGACGCCGAGCGCGAGCGCGATCACCGGGTTGACGAAGGTGTAGCTCGCGGCGAGGCCGGAACTGGCCCGCGCCAACAGCAGCATGTAGGCGTTGAACGCGATCAGCGAACCGAACACGACGAGGTAGACCCAGGCCGCGGTGGCCAGGGACTGCGGCGGCCAGGCCATCGACTCGCCGCTGATCGCGGCCAGCGCCATCAGCACCGCGCCACCGCACAGCATCTCGCTCGCGAATCCCATCGCGCCGGGCGCCAGCGGCGTGGCGCGCTGGCTCAGCACGCTGCCGATCGACCAGGTCACGCAGGCCAGCGCGATCGCGAGCAGGCCGGTCGGCGAAGCCTGGAAGCCCTGGCCGCGCGTCAGCATCAGCACCCCGACGAGGCCGACGCCGATGCCAAGCAGTTCGAGCCGGCCCGGACGCAGGCCCCAGAACAGGTTGAGCAGCACGATGATCAGCGGCACGACCGCGATGAACGCGACCACCAGGCCCGAGCCGACACTCTGCTCGGCGACGGCGACGCCGCCCATGCCGCCACCAAGCATCAGCGCGCCCACCAGCGTGGCATGCGCCCATTGGCGCGGCGTCGGCCACGGTGCTCGACGCACTAAACGCATCCACAGCGCGAGCGCCAGCCCCGCGACGAGGAAGCGCGAGCCCATCTGCAGGAAGGGCGGAAAGCTCACCAGCGCGAACTTGATCGCGAGGTAGGTCGAGCCCCAGATGACCCAGGTGGCGGCGAGGCAGGCCAGCACCAGCGGCGGCAGGCCGGCGCGCGAAACGAGCGGCAGGACGATCGAGTTCATGGCGCCATCGTAGGCAGGCGGCGCTGATCGAGCCATGCGCGATGCAAGGCCGTCTGCTGGATCAGCCGTTGAATCGAAGGAAGTTCCGGTGCTAGGCTTTGAACATGGAAGGCCCCTTCGACACCTACGACACCCGCATCCTGGCCGAGTTGCAGCGCGACGCGCGCCTGTCGATGGCCGAGCTGGGGCGCCGCGTGCACCTGTCGCAGCCGGCGGTGACCGAGCGCGTGCGCAAGCTCGAGGCCGCGGGCGTGATCACCGGCTACCGCTGCACGGTGAACCTGCAGGCGCTGGGCTACCCGATCCGCGCCATGGTGCGCGTGGGCCGCGCCGAGTACGCGCGCGTGGTCAAGGTGGTGCAGCAGACGCCCGAGGTGATCAATGCCTACAACGTGACCGGCGAGGACAGTTGGATCCTCGAGATTGCGGTGGTCGACGTGCCGCACCTCGACAACGTGGTCAGCCGCTTCTGCCTGATGACCGAGACCTCGACCGCGATCGTGCTCAATGCGGTGCGCGAGCACCAGCCGATGCTGCCGCCGCGGCGCGAGGACATGACCAAGCCGCTGGCCGGCCGGCGCACGGCCAAGGTCTGAGACTCAGGCGGGCGGCGGTCGATGGTGGCGGCGCCAGCACTCGGCGGCCACGCCGCAGGCGGCCACCAGCAGCGGCAGCGCAAGCAGGAAGGCGAACTCGGGGCTCACGGTCGACCACCAGGCCGCGAGATCGTCGAACAAGGTCGTCAGCATCGTCGGCTCCTTGCTGATGTCTAGAGCATGCGAAAGGCGAGCACCGCCGTCAGCGTCGGCGGCAGCGCCGCCACCAGCAGCCCGAGCGGGTTGATCGCCTCGTCGTCGAAATGGCCGCGCAGGATCGCGAAGCCGGCCGGGTTGGGTGCGTTGGCGATCACGGTCAGGCCGCCTCCGGTGACGGCACCCGCCACCAGCGCACGCTTGAACTCCTCGGACAGCCCATCGACCAGCGAGCCGAGGTAGGTCAGCGCCGCGTTGTCGGTGATCGCCGTCAGCGCGGTGGCGCCGAAGTACACGGTGTCGGCGTTCATGCTGCGCAGCAGCGGTTCTAGCCACCACTGCTGCTGCCCGCCCAGCACCACCAGGCCGGCGAGGAAGAAGGCCACCAGCAGGCCCTCGCGCAGGATCAGCCGGTCCTGGTACTGCGGATAGGCCGTCGCGAAGCCCATGAAGAACAGGAACAACCCCATGAACACCGGCGGGTGGTGGGCGAAGGCCACGATGCCGGCCAGGAACGCGAGGTGGATCGCCAGCACCGGTGCCGGCATCGTCTCCTCCTCGGCGGTCCGGCGCGCCAGACGGGCGAGCTCGGCGCGGAAAAGCATCGCCGTGACCAGCGCATTGACCAGCACTGCGAGCGCCGCCTTCCAGCCGAAGTGCGTGAGCATGTACAGCCCGTCCCACTGCCACTTGGCCGCCACCATGAGCACCGGCGGTGCGGCAAAGGCGGTCAGCGTGCCGCCGATGGACACGTTGACGAACAGCACGCCCAGCGTCGCGTACTTGAGCCTGTTCGACACGCCGGCCGCGAACACCCGGTCGCGCAGCATCAGCGCGGCCAGCGTCATCGCGGCGGGTTCGGTGATGAGCGAGCCCAGCAGCGGCACCAGCGACAGGGCCACGGCGTAGAAGCCGAGTGCGCCGGGCAGCGGCACGAAGGTGGCCACCGCGAGCACCAGACGCTTGGCCATAAGCAGGATCGCTCGGCTGCCGGCCACGACCATGATCACGAACACGAACATCGGCTCGGTGAAGTTGCGCGAGTCGAGGTACTCGGTGGCCTCGCCGCGGCCGGCCATCAGTCCGATCGCGACGATCAGCACCATGGCCCAGAACCCGAACACCACCTCGACCTCGCCGAGCAGGTGCCAGATGCCGGCATGCGCCGGGCGTTCATGCGCCAGGCGCTCGAAGAACTTGGTCGAGAAGGTGTGCAGCAGCGCGACCGCGAACAGCGCGGCGGCGATCCACTGCAGCGTGCCGGCGCTCATGGACGATTCCGTTCTTCGAGTTGTGCACGCAGGCCGCGCCGCAGCCGCCGCAGGTGGAAGGGGCCGAGCGCGGCCACCAGCAAGGGCAGCGCAACCGCAAAGTTCAGCAGCGCCATGCCCACGCGCGAGGCCAGCGAGGGCTCGGGCAACGTGTACTTGGTCAAGGCCGTCACGGCCACCAGCGCGACCGCCATGCCGGCGATCTCGACCAGCTCCAGCGGTGTTTCGCGCGCGCGCTGGAGCGCCGCGCTGCGCTCGCTCTCAGGGAACTGCCGCAGCTCGGGCAACAGCGTGGGCCAGACCCGATGCACCGACACCTCCATCGAGGCGCAGGCTAGGCGCTGGCGCGCGCGCTGGAAATTCGGCCCCGCGCGTACGCGCGCCCGTACGGGC
>DATLIE010000368.1:0-76508 GCA_035539635.1 Burkholderiaceae bacterium | reverse complement strand
GCACCCCGACCGCCGTTGCACCCGATCCGATGCGCATACTTCTCGTCGAGGACGACGAGCTGCTGGCCGACGCGCTGTCCCGCGCGCTGGTGCAGTCCGCCCACGCCGTGGACATCGCCGCCACCGGCGGACAGGCCGACAGCGCGCTGGCGACGCAGAACTACGACCTCGTGATCCTCGACATCGGCCTGCCCGACATGGATGGCCTCGACGTGCTGCGACGTCTGCGCAACCGGCGGTCGAACGTGCCGGTGTTGATGCTCACGGCGCAAGACACCCTGGCCGACCGCGTGCGCGGCCTGGATCTCGGTGCCGACGACTACCTGTCCAAGCCCTTCGACCTGCCGGAGCTGGAGGCGCGGGTGCGCGCGCTGCTGCGGCGCGGCGCCAACGCCTCGACGCCCGTCCTGCAGCATGGTCGGTTGCGCTTCGACACCGTGGGCCGGCGGGTCTTCCACGACGACCAGCCGGTGGAGCTGTCGATGCGCGAGCTGGCGGTGCTCGAACTGCTGCTGATGCGCGAGGGCCGCGTGGTCAGCAAGGAGCAGATCGTGAACCACCTCTACGGCTGGGGCGACGAGGTGGCGGCCAATGCGATCGAGGTCTACGTCTACCGCATCCGCCGCAAGCTGGAGCCGCTGGGTTGCGAGATCCGCACCGTGCGTGGCATGGGCTACCTGATGGAACGCATCGATGGGCCGGCCTGAGCCGCGGCTGCAGTCCCGGCTGCTGGTCTGGCTGCTCGGTCCCCTGTTGGCCCTGCTGGTGCTCGACACCGCGGTCAGCTACTGGAGCGCACTGAACTTCTCGAACCGGGCGCACGACCGCTCGCTGCTCGAGATCGCGCGCGAGGTGGCCCTGCACGTCAAGGCCAACGGCGCCGGCCCGCGACTCGAGATTTCGCCCGCGGCCGAGCGCGTGCTGCTGGTCGACGAGGATGATCGGCTGGCGTACCGCGTGAGCTCGGAGGACGGCAGCCTGATCGGTGGCGACGAGCAGATCGCCAGGCCGCCGACCACCTGGGGCAAGGGCGCCGACCCCTTGTTCTACGGCGGCGTTCATCATGGCGAGCCGGTGCGCATGGCGGCCGCCTGGGTGCCGATCGAAGCGCGCGACCATGCGCCTGGGCTCGTGCTGGTGCAGGTGGCCGAGACCATGAACAAGCGCAACCGCCTGGCCTGGGAGATCCTGGCCAGCGTGGTCGTGCCGCAGCTGCTGCTGATCATCATGGCCACCGCGGCGGTCACCTTCGGTGTCTCGCGCAGCCTGGTGCCGCTGCAGAACCTGCGGCGCGCGGTGTCGGACCGTTCGCACCGGGACCTGACGCCGATCGAAATGCGCGGCGTACCCGGCGAAGTGCGCCCCCTGGTGGTGGAGGTCAACGAGCTGATGCAGCGCCTGGGCAAGACGCTGGACTTCCAGAGCCGTTTCATCGCCGACGCGGCGCACCAGCTGAAGACGCCGGTGGCCGGGTTGAAGGCGCAGATCGAACTTGCGCTGCGCGAGGGCGACCCGCAGCGTGTGCGCCACTCGCTGGCCCAGCTCTACGTCGGGGCTGACCGCATGTCGCGGCTGGTCCAGCAGCTGCTGTCCCTGGCCCGCAACGAGCCGGCCGCCACCGAGACAGTGCAGCTCAAGCCCCTCGACCTCGATGCGTTCGCGCTTGAACTCAGCATGGAGTGGGTGCCGCTGGCCATCAAGCAGGACGTCGACCTCGGCTTCGAGGGCGCGCAGCGACCGGTGCTGATCGACGCCGAGCCGGACCGGCTGCGCGAGTTGATCAACAACCTGATCGACAACGCGGTGCGCTACAGCCGGCGTGGCGGCCGCGTCACGGTGGCGGTCGGCGCCACCGAACACGGGGCCGGGCGGCTGTCGATCAGCGACGACGGGCCGGCGATCCCGGTCGAGGAACGAGCGCGTGTCTTCGAGCGCTTTCACCGCCTCCTGGGCACCCACACCGACGGCAGCGGCCTGGGGCTGGCCATCGTGAGCGAGATCGCCAAGCTGCATGACGCCAGCATCACGCTGGAGGAAGACCGCGACGGGGTTGGCAACACCTTCAGCGTCACCTTTCCGGCCAGCGCGGCGAACCTCGAGGTTGCGGGGTGATCGCAGGGCCGTCAGCCTGCAGACAGCTTGGCGACAACTTGCCGACAGGCAAGCGGTAAGAAGGCGTCAGCGTGGATTCCTAAGCTCGATCGGGTCGGAGCCGATGGGCGGCTCCCGGTCGCACAGGAGCCACGATGTCCTTCGCCAGCCCCGAGTTCTGGATCGCGCTGTTCCAGATCATCATGATCAACATCGTCCTCAGTGGCGACAACGCGGTGGTGATCGCGCTGGCGAGCCGCTCGTTGCCGCCGAGCCAGCAGAAGAAGGCCATCGTCTTCGGCAGCGTCGGCGCGATCGTGATGCGCCTGGCGCTCACCTTCTTTGCCGTGATGCTCCTGAGTCAGCCGTACCTCAAGCTGGTGGGTGCTGCGCTGTTGCTGTGGATCGGCGTGGGCCTGCTCAAGGGGGGCGACGACAGCGGTGATCTGAAGGCGCACTCGAACCTGGCCGCGGCCATCAAGACCATCATCATCGCCGACCTGGTGATGAGCCTGGACAACGTGATCGGCGTGGCGGCTGCCGCCAAGGGCAACGTTCCGCTGCTGGTGATCGGCCTGGTGATCAGCATCCCGCTGATCATCTACGGCAGCGCGATCATTCTCAAGTTGATGACGCGCTTCCCCGTGATCATCACGATCGGCGCCGCTTTGCTCGGCTGGGTGGCCGGCGAGATGGCGGTGTCCGACCCCGCGCTGACGGGCTGGATGGCGGGGCACGACACCATGCACATGCTGGCCCCTGCGGCCGGTGCGTTGCTGGTCGTGCTTACCGGCAACTGGCTGCAGCGTCGCTCGTCCGAGCAGCTGGCCATGGCGTCTGCCGAGCAGGCCGCCGGCTGAGTTCCAGGAGGCCCACACCATGAGAAAGATCCTGGTTGCCGTGGACGCTTCTGACCCCGCCGGCATGAGCGCGGCGGTTGCAGAGGCTGTGCGGATCTACGCCCAAGGGCCGGTGGAGGTGCACCTGCTGAACGTGCAGCCCGCCGTCAATGGGCATGTGGCGATGTTCTTCGGCGATCGCGAGTTGCACGAGCTGCAGCAAGCCGCCGGTGCCGAGGACCTCGCAGCCGCCGAGGCGTTGCTGCGAACCAGCAACGTCCCTTGTACCAGCAGCGTGCGGATCGGCCGCTGCGCCGAGACCATTGCGCGCACGGCGCGCGAACTGGGTTGCGACCGGGTCGTGCTTGGACGCGAGGGCGCCGCGGCGAGCTTCGCCAGCAAGGTGTTCGGGTCGCTGGCGCAGCAGGTGCGTCAACTGCTGGCGGGCGGCGGCAACTGCCAGGTGATCGGCGCCTGATACCCGCGTCGAGCCTCAGGCCTGCAGCGCGAGCTGCAGGCGCGCGGTCGGCGCCGCGCGCATGCCTTGCGGGGCCGGGGCCGAGGCCACCTGCTGCAGCGTCAGCAGCATCAGGCGCTTGAGTGCGGCCCAGGGGTCGAGCGGCCACTCGGGGTGCTTCAAGCCCTTGATGACGCCGTCGCAAAGGCTTGCGGCCTGCACCAGGTGCGCGAGCTGGTGGTCGGCCAGGGCCGGTACCACGCGCTCGAACAGGCGCTCCTTGACGCCCCAGACCCGCGCCTCCCTCAGCGCCAGCGGCAGCGGCTTGCCGTCGGCCACCGCGTCCTTGACACGCTTGAGCGCGCGGATGTCCTCGGCCAATGTCCAGTGCACCAGCACCGCGCCTTCGCCTTCGGCCTCCAGGCCTTCGAGCATGCGCAGCGCGCGCCCCACCTGGCCGGCGAGCACCGCCTCGCCGAGCTTGAACACGTCGTAGCGCGCCACGTTGAGCACCGCGGCCTCGATCTGGTCGAACGAGAGCACGCCCTGCGGGTGCAGCAGCGCGAGCTTCTGCAGCTCCTGGTGCGCGGCCAGCAGGTTGCCTTCGACACGGTCGGCGAAGAACGCAAGGGTGCGCTGCCCCTCCTCGCCTTCGGCCACGCGCTGGCCCTGCGCGGCCAGGCGGCGTGCGATCCAGGCCGGCAGCTCGCGGCGCTCGACCGCCTCTACCTTGAGCATCACGCCATGCTGGTCGAGCGCGCCGAACCAGCCGCTCTTGGCCTGCTGCCAGTCGAGCTTGGGCAGGTGCACGATCGTGACCACGTCGTCCGACAGCGTGTCGCAGTAGCGCTGCAGTGCCTCCGAGCCGTCCTTGCCCGGCTTGCCGTTGGGGATGCGCAGCTCGATCAACTGGCGCTCGGCGAACAGGCTCATCGCCTGCGACGCGCCGAGGAAGCCGTCCCAGTCGAAGTGCGCCGCATTGCCGACGGTGTAGACCTTGCGCTCGCTGTAGCCGGCGGCGCGCGCGGCGGTGCGGATCGCGTCGCCCGCCTCCTGCGCCAGCAGCGGCTCGTCGCCGTGCACCGTGTACAGCGGCTTGAGGCCACGGGCCAGGTGGGCTTCGAGCTGTTCCGGTTTGACCTGCATCGCTACGAGAGTGTGACCGAAGCCAGGCGCCTGAGCACCTGTCCGACGATGTCTTCGTCCATCGCGGCGAACAGCGCGGCCTCTTCCTGCTGCTTGGCCAGCGCGGCGGTTTCGCTGTAGCTCATGTCGCGCGTGAGCAGCAGGTCCGAGGGCGCGAGCAGCAGCCTGCCGCTGGGCGTGGCGACGCGAAAGCGCAACCTGACGCGCAACTGCAGCTCGCGCACCTGGCCGACGGCCGTGGACGCGGCCACGGTGCGCTCGCGCGCGTCGGCCAGCGCGTCGAACACGGTCTGCGCCTGCGCCGGGTTGGCCTGCAGCTCGACACCGGCGCGGGTCAGCTCGCGCCGCAGCGTGGCGGCCAGCGGCGAGCCATCGGCGAAGCCGACCAGGGCCATCGAGCGGAAGGGCAGCGCCGGCGTGCGGCGCAGCTCGAAGCCGCAGCCGGCCAGCGCGATGCCGGCGAGGCCCGCAGTAAGGACGACGGTGCGCCGGCTCGGCATCAGGCCACGACCACGTTGACCAGGCGCCCGGGTACGACGATGACCTTGCGCACGGCCTTGCCCTCGCCGAACTTCGCCACTTCGGGCGCGCCTGTCGCGGCAGCCTCGATCACTGCCCTGTCGGCGCTGGCCGGCACGCGGATCACGCCGCGCGTCTTGCCCGACACCTGCAACACCAGTTCGATCTCGTCGCGCACCAGCGCCGACTCGTCGGCTGCGGGCATCGGCGCGTCGAGCAGGTTGCCGGCGAACCCCAGCTGCTGCCACAGCACCTGCGTGATGTGCGGGCAGGCCGGGTACAGCACGCGCAGCAGCACCGACAGGCCCTCGCGCAGCACGGCGGCGTCGGCGGCCGTCCCGTCGGGCGCAAAGCCTTCGAGCGCGTTGAGCAGCTTCATCGCGCCCGAGACCACGGTGTTGTACTGCATGCGCTCGTAGTCGTAGGCGACCTGCTTGAGCACCGTGTGGACCTCGCGCCGCAGTGCCTTGGCTTCGTCGCGCAGCGCGGCCGGGCCATCGCCCGCTGCGCGCAGCGTCGCGGCATGGCGCGCGGCGAACTGCCAGACGCGGCGCAGGAAGCGCGACGAGCCCTCGACGCCGGTGTCGGACCAGACCGAGGCGTCCTCGGGGCCGCCGACGAACATCACGAACAGGCGCGCGGTGTCGGCGCCGTACTTGTCGATCAGCTCCTGCGGGTCGACGCCGTTGCGCTCGGTCTTGCCCATCTTGCCGACGCCGCCGTACTCGACCGCCGAGCCGTCCGCGGCGGTGCCGCCGACGATGTGGCCTTGTGCGTCGAGCGTGGGCTTCACTTCCAGCGGCGGCACGTAGTCCTTGCCGCCCTTGGCATTGCGCGTGAAGTAGATGTGGTTGAGCAGCATGCCGTGGTTGACCATGCGCACGAACGGTTCGTCGTAGTGCAGCAGGCCCATGTCGCGCATCACCTTGGTCCAGAAGCGCGCGTAGAGCAGGTGCAGCACGGCATGCTCGATGCCGCCGATGTACACGTCCATCGGCATCCAGTGGTCGTTGCGCGCGTCCACCATCGTCGGCGCACCGGGCGTGCAGTAGCGCATGTAGTACCAGGCGCTGTCGACGAAGGTGTCCATCGTGTCGGTCTCGCGCCGCGCCGGCTTGCCGCAGGTCGGGCAGGCGACGTTCAGGAACGAGGCGCACTTGTTCAGCGGGTTGCCGCTGCCGTCGGGGATCAGGTCCTCGGGCAGCACCACCGGCAGGTCGCGCTCGGGCACCGGCACCACGCCGCAGGCGTCGCAATGGATGATCGGGATCGGCGTGCCCCAGTAGCGCTGTCGGCTGATGCCCCAGTCGCGCAGGCGGAACTGCACCTGCGTGTCGCCCAGACCCTTGGCCTTCAGGTCGGCGGCGATCGCGTTCACGGCAGCCTCGTGCGCCAGGCCGTCGTACTTGCCGGAGTTGACGCACCTGCCGGCCTGCTTGTCGGCGTACCACTCCTGCCATGCATCGGTGGAGAAGGGCTTGCCGGGCACGGCGATCACCTGCGGGATCGGCAAGCCGTACTTCTTCGCGAAGGCGAAGTCGCGCTCGTCGTGCGCCGGCACGCCCATCACCGCGCCCTCGCCGTAGGCCATCAGCACGTAGTTGCCGATCCAGACCTCGACCTGGGTGCCGGTCAGCGGGTGCGTGACGTGAAAGCCGGTGGGCACGCCCTCCTTGTCCATCGTCGCCATGTCGGCTTCCATCACCGAGCCCTGCTTGCACTTGTCGATGAAGGGCTTCAGTGCGGGCTGGTCTTGTGCGAGGCGTGTGGCGAGCGGGTGCTCGGCGGCGATGGCCACGAAGCTCACGCCCATGATCGTGTCGGCGCGCGTGGTGTACACGCGCAGCAGCCTGTCCTCGCCGTCGATGCGGTACGGGAAGCCGAAGTTGACGCCCGTGCTCTTGCCGATCCAGTTCTCCTGGATCAGGCGCAGGCGCTCGCTCCAGCCCGGCAGCTTGTGCAGCGTGCAATCGAGCAGCTCCTCGGCGTACTTCGTGATGTTGAAGTAGTAGCCGGGAATCTCGCGCTTTTCGACCGGCGCGCCGGAGCGCCAGCCGTGGCCGTCGATCACCTGCTCGTTGGCGAGCACGGTCTGGTCCACCGGGTCCCAGTTGACGACCTGCGTCTTGCGGTAGGCGATGCCCTGCTCCAGGCACTTCAGGAAGAACCACTGGTTCCACTTGTAGTACTCGGGCGAGCAGGTGGCGAGTTCGCGCGACCAGTCGATTGCCAGGCCTAGGGCCTGGCACTGCGCCTTCATCGAGCGGATGTTCTCGTAGGTCCAGGCCGCGGGCGCGACCTTGCTCTTCATCGCCGCGTTCTCGGCCGGCAGGCCGAAGGCGTCCCAGCCCATCGGCATCAGCACGTTGAAGCCCTGCATGCGCTTGTAGCGCGCGAGCATGTCGTTGATGGTGTAGTTGCGCACATGGCCCATGTGCAGCTTGCCGCTCGGGTAGGGCAGCATCGAGCAGGCGTAGTACTTGGGCTTGCCCTTGTCTTCGGTGACGCGGTAGGCGTCGCTGGCCTGCCAGGCCGCCTGGGCAGCGGCTTCGACTTCGGCGGGGACGTATTTCTCGTTCATCCGCCGATTCTAGAAGTGCGCTACTTCTGCGGCGCTTCGGTGACGAAGCCGATGCGTGTCAGCCCCGCCTGCTGCACCAGAGCGATCAGGTCGGCCACCTGGCCGTAAGGCACCTTCTGGTCGGCGCGCAGCTGCACCTCGAGCTGCGGGTTGGCCTTGGCGGCGGTGATGACGCGCTGCGCCAGCTGCTCGCGCGACAGCGCCTCGTCGCCGAAGAAGAGCTTGCCGCTGCCGTCGATCGACACCGCGATGAAGCTCGGTGCGGCGCTCGGCGTCGCGGCGTCGGTCTTCGGCAGGTCGAGCTTCAGGCTCGAGGTCATCAGCGGTGCAGTGATGATGAAGATGACGAGCAGCACCAGCATCACGTCGATCAGCGGCGTCATGTTGATGTCGCTCATCGGCGCCGGGCCGGCGCTGCGTTCGAGGCGGCCGAAGGCCATCAGCGCCCGCCCGGCCGCCCGTGGTCGAGCCGCATCTCGCGCAGGTCATGCGCAAAGCCCTCGAGCTCGGCCTCGGCCGCACCGACCCACTTGCCGAACAGGTTGTAGGCCAGCACGGCGGGGATGGCCACCGCCAGACCCGCGGCCGTCATCACCAGCGCCTCGCCCACCGGACCGGCTACCTTGTCGATCGTGATCGAGCCGGCGGCCGCGATCGCGATCAGCGCGTGGTAGATGCCCCAGACCGTGCCGAACAGGCCGATGAACGGCGCGGTGCTGCCGATCGACGCCAGCAGCACCTGGCCGAACTGCAGGTGCGCGAGGCCACGGTGCAGTGCGTCGCGCAGGCGCCGCGTCAGCTGCGAGTCGAGGTGCGCGCCGGCTTCGAGCGTGCCCGCCGGCGCCGTGGCGGTGGCGGCCTCGATCAGCGGCACCAGCACCAGCTCGCGGTCGAGTGCCGCCAGGCGCTCGCGCCCCTGGTCGAGCGCCGGCGCGGCCCAGAACGCGGGCACCGCGCGCTCGATGTCCAGGCGCGCCCGCTTGAGCACCCACAGCTTCCACAGGATCGTGACCCAGCTCGCGACGGACATCGCCAGCAGCAACAGCGCCACGGCACGGCCGATCGCGTCGCTGGCGTTCCAGAAGGTGGCGAAGCCGCTCATGACGGCGCTCAGCGCAGGCCGAGCACGTCGAACATGTCGAACAGGCCGTTCGGCTTGTCGGCCAGGAAGCGTGCGGCGCGCAGCGCACCCTGGGCGTAGGTGGCGCGGCTGGCGCTCTTGTGAGCGACCTCGACGCGCTCACCGGTGCCGCAGAACATCACCGTGTGGTCGCCGACGATGTCGCCGCCCCGCACCGTGGCGAAGCCGATCGTGCGCGCGTCGCGCTCGCCCGTCACGCCTTCGCGGCCGTAGACCGCGCATTGCTTCAGGTCGCGCCCAAGGGCGTCAGCGATCACCTCGCCCATCTTCAACGCGGTGCCGCTGGGCGCGTCGACCTTGTGGCGGTGATGGGCCTCGACGATCTCGATGTCGTAGCCCTCGGCCAGCGCGCGCGCGGCGGTGTCGAGCAGGCGCAGCACCACGTTGACACCCACGCTCATGTTCGGCGAGAGCATCAGCGCGACTTGCTTTGCGTGGACTGCGATCTCCGCCTTCTGCGCGTCGGAGAAGCCGGTGGTCCCGATCACCGCCTTGACGCCGCGCTCCCGGCACACGGCCAGATGCGCCATGGTGCCCTCGGGGCGCGTGAAGTCGATCAGCACTTGCGCGTCGGCCAGGCCGGCGGCGATGTCGCAGCCGATGTCCAGCGTGCCGGCGAGCGTGCAGTCGGCGGCCGCGTTCACCGCCTCGATCAGCATGCGCCCCATGCGGCCGGAGGCGCCGGCCACCGCGATGCGCAGCGGCGCCGTCATGCCGGCTCGAGCGGCGGATAGGTCCGCACGGCGCCCTGCGGCTGCACCGTGGCCGGCGACTCGGTCTTCACCGGGGGCGGCAGCGCCTTCTTCTGGTCGTCGGTCAGCGCCAGGACCGGCTCGGCGCCGCCCTTGAACTGCGGGCGCACCGAGGTGACGAACTCGCGCTCGGACGGCAGGTCGGCCGGCGCGTCGAGCTTGTCGAGCTTGCCGTCCTTGAACCAGGCCACGACGCTGCGCTTCTGCGGCTCTGCGCCCTGGCGCCTGAACGTGAACACGTAGTCCCAGCGGTCCGCGTGGAAGGCGCTCGCGAGCAGCGGCGAGCCGAGCAGGTCGCGCACCTGTTCGCGGTTCATGCCGGGCTTGACCAGGGCCGCAAGTTCGGTCGTGACCACGTTGCCCTGCATGATGTCGATCTTGTAGGGCGTGATCACACCGAGCAGCTTGTCGGTGGTGGGTTGCATCGACGAGCAGCCGGCCAGCAAGGCCAGGGCGAGCGCGCTCGAGGCGAATGCGGTCAGGGCGGGGCGGGAGCGGCGCATGGGGAAGGTCCGGGCCGCGGTGCGGCGCTGGCTATGATGCGGACGATTTTAACGACCGCCATGACCCGCGCCGACGACCTCAAGAGCAGCGGCCTGAAGGCCACCCTGCCGCGCCTGAAGATTCTCGAAGTCTTCCAGCGCTCGCAGCAGCGCCACATGACGGCCGAGGACGTCTACAAGCTGCTGCTGGCGGAGGACGCGGACATCGGCCTGGCCACCGTGTACCGGGTGCTGATGCAGTTCGAGCAGGCCGGCCTGCTGTCGCGCAGCCACTTCGAGAGCGGCAAGTCGGTGTTCGAGCTCAACGAGGGCAAGCACCACGACCACCTGCTGTGCCTGACCTGCGGCCGCGTCGAGGAGTTCTACGACGCCGAGATCGAGGCGCGCCAGCGCCTGGTGTCCGAGCAGCGCGGCTTTGCGCTGCAGGAGCACGCGCTGTCGCTGTACGCCGTCTGCACCAAGCCGGACTGCCCGCACCGGCCGAAGTGACGGCCACAGCGGGGCGGCTCAGCTGTCCGCTGGCCCTTCCATCGCCTGCTGGTGGCGGCGCACGAACTCGCCGTAGGTGTCGATGCCGCGCAGCTGCAGGATGCTGTTGCGCACCGCGGCCTCGACCAGCACCGCCAGGTTGCGTCCCGCGTCCACCGCGATGACCACCTTGCGCACCTGCACGCCCAGGATGTCCTCGCTCAGCGGCTCATAGGGCAGCCGCTCGAACTCGCGCTCCATCGTCTCTTTGCGCACCAGGTGCACCAGCAGCTGCACGCGCATCTTCCGCCGCACCGCGGTCTCGCCGAAGATGGCCTTGATGTCCAGCAGGCCGATGCCGCGCACCTCGAGCAGGTTCGCCAGCAGCGGCGGGCAGCGGCCTTCGAGTGCCGTCTGCGAGGTGCGGTAGATGTCTACCGCATCGTCGGCCACTAGGCCATGGCCGCGCGAGATGAGTTCCAGCCCGAGTTCGCTCTTGCCCAGGCCCGACTCGCCCGTCAGCAGCACGCCCAGGCCGAGGATGTCCATGAAGACGCCATGGCGCGTGGTCCGCTCGGCAAAGCGCTGGCCCAGGTAGGCGCGCAGCACGTCGATCACGTGGCCAGCCGACTCCGCGGTCACGAACAGCGGGATCTCGGCGCGATCGCACATCGCGACCAGGCGGTCGGGTGGGGCCTGCTCGTCGGCGACGATGATCAGCGGCGGCTCGAGCGTGACGATGCGCGCGATGCGGCTGTCGATCACCTCGGGCGCGGGCTGGCTCAGGTAGGCCACCTCGCGCCGGCCGACGATCTGCACCCGGTAGGGGTGGATGTAGTTGAGGTAGCCGATCAGGTCGGCCGCCGAGCGGGCGTCGCGGATCGCGGCGTCGTCGAAGCGACGCTCGGGGTGGGCGTGGCCGGCCACCCACTCCCAGTGCAACGCGTCGCGGTGCGCTTCGAACAGCGCCTCGGCGCTGATCGAGGTGGGTTTCATGCGCGGGCCGGGCTGGGCTGGTGGCTCACGCCACCGACTTCAGCGGTTCCCAATCGGCGATCAGCTTGTGCAGCGCGGGCGCGTCCGGCGCGGCCTTCAGGCGCTCGCGCAACTCACGGTCGGACAGCATCTCCGCGATCTCCGACAGGATCTCGAGGTGCCGCTGCGTCGCCGCCTCGGGCACGAGCAGGAAGATCAGCAGCGACACAGGCTCGTCGTCCGGCGCGTCGAAGGCGATCGGCTGCTGTGCCCGCAGGACGGCGGCCAGCGGGTTCTTCAGGCCCTTGATGCGGCCATGCGGAATCGCGACACCGTGGCCGAGTCCGGTGGAGCCGAGCCGCTCGCGCGCAAACAGGTTGTCGGAGACCGTGGCACGCGCGATCGCATGCTGGTTCTCGAACAGCACGCCGGCGTGCTCGAACGCCCGCTTCTTGCTCGTGGCGTCCACGGCGGTCAGCACGTTGGTGGCGGGCAGGATGGCGGCGAGTCGGTTCATTCGGGGCGGGTCCTTCCGTTGCATTCAACGCGCCGTGGCTTGCTCGGCTGACGCAGCGGAAACATGTCGGAACGGTGAATTATGGGAGCCGCGTCGTGGCGCAGATAGAGGCACGCCCCGCCCAGAGGGGGTGGTGTTGCGCATTTGCTGCGGTGCGACACCGACGCGGCCCCAGGCCACGAAAAAGCGGCCCGCGGGCCGCTTGTTTGTGTGCGCTAACTGTTGTCACGGACTTGCTTCCATGCGCTTGGCGGTTGCATGGTGGTGCTCCTGCACGCGGTCCTTGTGGCGGCACACCTGGCGGTCGAGCTTGTCCACCAACTGGTCGATCGCGGCGTACAGGTCCTCGTTGGCGTGTTCGACGTGGATGTCGCGCCCCTTCACGTGCAGGTTCACTTCGGCCTTCTGCCTTCGCTCCTTCTCCTTTTGCTTCTCCACGGTCAGCAAGACGGTGATGTCGACCACCTGATCGAAGTGCCGCGTCACGCGGTCCAGCTTGTTGACGACGTATTCGCGCAGCGCGGGGGTGACTTCGAGATGGTGTCCGCTGATCGTCAGATTCATCAGGATTTCCTTTCGAGAACGACAGTGCCCAGGCGGACGGGCGAGAGGCGCCGATCCAGCAACCCGGCGAGCCCATCATGGCACCGTCGCGATCGAATGGCGGTGACATAATCTTTCGTCTTTGTCCGGAGACCCGTTTGGACCCGAGTCACCCTCGGTGACCGTCCGCTCCAGCGTTGTGGTGGGGTGCGACGGTTTGCCGGTTCCCCCATCGCCTGCCCCTCGCGCCGCGCGCGGCGCTGGAGCCGAGTTCCATGCTCAACGTCTTCACGCTGGTCAATGGCCGGCTGGTCCAGCAAGAGATCGACAGCGCGCAGGCGCTGGCCGGCGTGCAGCCGGTCTGGGTCGACCTGGAAGCCCCGTCGGCGGAAGAGAAGGGCTGGCTGCGTGGCCGCTTCGGCCTCACGCTGCCCGATGACATCGTCGACGACGACCTCGAGGAGTCGGCGCGCTTCTATGAGGAAGACAACGGCGAGCTGCACATCCGCTCCGACTTCCTGATCGACGACGACCAGACGCCGCGCAACGTGCGTGTGGCCTTCATCCTGCACCAGCAGGTCCTGTTCTCCGTCCACGCGGAAGACCTGCCGGTGTTTCGCCTGCTGCGCCTGCGCGCACGCCGCATTCCGGCGCTGATCGAGGACGCGAAGGACGTGTTGCTCAAGCTCTACGACGCTGACGCCGAGTACAGCGCCGACGCGCTGGAGGGCATCTACGACAGTCTCGAGAAGGTCAGCGCCGGCACGCTGAAGCAGGACGTGGACGACAAGGCCGCCGGCGCCGCACTGGCCGCGATCGCGCGTGAGGAGGACCTGAACGGCCGCATCCGGCGCAATGTGATGGACACCCGGCGCGCGGTCAGCTTCATGATGCGCAGCCGCATGCTCAATGCCGAGCAGTTCGAGGAGGCGCGCCAGATCCTGCGCGACATCGATTCGCTCGACAGCCACACGGCCTTCCTGTTCGACAAGATCAACTTCCTGCTCGACGCGACGATCGGCTTCGTCAACATCAACCAGAACAAGATCATCAAGATCTTCTCGGTGGCCAGCGTCGCGCTGCTGCCGCCGACCTTGATCGCCAGCGTCTACGGCATGAACTTCAAGGCCATGCCCGAGCTCGACTGGCCGCTCGGTTATCCGTTCGCGTTGGCGCTGATGGCCGCGTCGGTGGCGGCGCCCTTCATCTATTTCCGGCGCAAGGGCTGGCTGCGCTGAGAACTGCGTCGCAGTAACCAATCGCAAGGCCGGGGGCGGTGTGCGGAACGCACGCCACGGGCGGGAACCGTGTTCCTAGACTGAGCCGCATGAACACCCCCCGCCTGCCCCTCGTTGCCACGCTGGCCCTGGCTGCGGCCCTCGCCGCCCCTGCCGCGCTGGCGCAGTCCAACAAGTTCTCCAGCACGCCGGCCGTGGCCGGCGCGTTCAAGCGGCCCTCGGAAGCGCAGACGCCTCTCGAGTACCGCAGCGACGGCGCCCGTCACATCTACGCGGCGTACGCCAAGCACATCCACAAGGGCAAGATGCCGCCGCTGCTGTACGGCATCGCGATCATCGAGACCGAGATCGACGCGCAGGGCAATGTGCAGAACGTGCGCGTGGTGCGCAAGCCCGCCGCCGCCGAAGTCGAGCCCTGGGCCGTGACCATGATCAAGGCCGCCAGCCCGTTCCCGGCGCCGGCCAAGATGGGCTCGGTGCGCTACACCGACATCTGGCTGGTCGACAAGAGCGGCCGCTTCCAGCTCGACACGCTGACCGAAGGCCAGCGATAACCAACGGCCCCAAGACGCCTTCGGCGTCGCCCCCCGAGGGGAGCTCGGGCCGCTTGGGAGCGGCCCGGCGCGGGCCCGACGTCAGCCGTTTGCCCGACGCTTGAGCCAGCGCATCAGCGCGCCGACACCGGGCAGCTTCTCGTACAACTCCTCGGCCGCGTCCCAATAGTCGCGGTGTAGCGCGATGCGGCCGTCGGCGGCGAACACCAGATGCGAGCCGCCGCGCACGCACTGCTCGGTGCGCTGATCGAAGCGCCGGAAGCGGAAGCGGAACTCCCAGGTCAGGAAGGCCTGATCGCCCTCGGCGACCCTGTCGTGCACGACGAAACGCGGGCCGTCGAGCGTGCGGTACATGTGCGCGAACACCTGCTGGATCGCCGGCAGGCCCTGCACCTCGTTGAAGGGGTCCTTGAAGCGCGCGTCGCCGACGTAGAACTCACCGAGCCGTGCCACGTCCGCCGGTGTCAGCGCCTCAAAGAACGTGACCACGCGCGCCACGCGCGGGTCGGCATGCCGGGTCACAGGCCGGTCGCGCGGCGAATCGCCGCGAAGTAAGGCCCGTCGCCGAGCAGGCGCATCGCCTTCAGCCAGAGCGTGAAGCGTTTCGGAAAGTGGATCTCGAAGCGGCCGGCGCCCCAGCCCGCCACGATCTGGCGCGCCGCCTCCTCCGGGGTGATGAGCGCCGGCATCTCGAAGTGGTTGCCCGCCGTCAGCGACGTGGAGACGAAGCCCGGGTTGATGATGGACACGCCGATGCCCTTCGGTTGCAGGTCGAGGTAGAGCACTTCCGCCAGGTGGATCAGCGCGGCCTTGGTCGGCCCGTAGGCCAGCGCGTTCGGCAGGCCGCGGTAGCCGGCCACACTGGCCACCAGGCTCAGGTGCGCCGGCTGCCCTGCCGCGGCCTGGCGCAGCAGCGGCGGCAGCACGGCGTCGAGCAGATGGTACGCGCCGGTCACGTTGACCTGCTGGTGGCGCAGCATTTCGTCGAGGTCGAACGCGGTCGCGCGCAGCGCCTTGTAGTGACCGGCGCAGTACACCGCCAGATCGATGCGGCCGAAGCGCGCGAGCACCTGCAACGCGGCGTCGTGCACGGCGGCGCGATCGGTGGCGTCGAGCACGATCGCCAGCGCGTTCGCCCGACCGGCCAAGATCGCGTGCAGGCCCGCCTCGCTTCGGGCCGACACGACCACCCGCGCGCCGGCGTCGAGCAGGCGCTCGGCCGTCGCGCGCCCGATGCCCGTGGACGCGCCGACGATCCAGACCACACGGTCGCGCCAGTCGTTGATGCGCGGATTCAGGCTCATCGCGGGCTCATGGCTTGTGGAAGGCGAGCGTGACTTCGCCGAGGAAGATGCCGAACTTGCTCATCGCCGCCTTGTTGAGCATCACGCGTTCGTCCATCAGGTACATCCAGTCGTCGAACTGCACCTCGACCGTTCGGCCGTCGACGTTCAGCGCGAGCGTGTAGCGCCAGTTCAGCGCGTTGCCGGACGCCACCCCCACGGCCTCGCCGACCACGTCGTCGGCGCGTCCACGGTAGTGGCCATCGCCCAGGTCTTGCAGGCGCCAGACGCGGCGCTCGACCTTGCCGTCGCTGTACCGGAAGTCCTCCTCCAGCACGCCGTCGCGGCCGTTCCAGGTGCCGCGCAGCTGCACCGTGAAGCGGCGCTGTACCTTGCCGCCCCGGTCGGTGAACAGGCCGTGCGCGACCAGCGGCCCGTCGAAGTAGCGGCGCAGATCCAGGCGCGGCGTCTCCCGCGCGTAGTCGGCGGGCGCCGGTGCACTGGCGCAGCCGGCCGCCAGCGCCGCGGCCAGCAGCCAGGGCGCGATCCAACGCAGCTTCCGATGTCGTCTCATCGCCGATCCTCCGAGTGTGGGGAGCGCATCCACAGGCGCCACAACAGGCCGGCGGCGGTCAGCTTGAGCACGCAGGGCAGCAGGCAATAGGCCCAGGTCAACGCGGACAGCGCGGCGGCGTCGCGCGCGCCGGGCGTGTAGCCCAGCGCCGCCAGCAGCGGCAGTGCGAGCCCCGCGGCGAGCGCGAGGTTGAGCTTGATCGCGAAGTTCCACCAGCCGAAGTAACTGCCTTCTGCGCGACCGGCCTGGCCCGAGCGGACGATGACGCCGGCGAGCAATGCGCTCGGCAGCGCGAGATCCGCCCCCAAGGCCAGGCCACTGGCCACGCACACAGCCAGGTAGCCGGCCGCCTGGCCTGCGTCGAGTGCGATGGCGCCGACGAAGGCCAACACCGACAGCAGCATGCCGGCCAGCCAGGGGCGCGCGAGCCCGAAGCGCGGCACCGCGCGCACCCACAAGGGCATCGACAGCGCGCCGGCCGCGAAGTAGCTCGCAAGGAACAGCGGCTCCCAGGCCGCGAGTTGCAGCCGGTCGCGGATGAAGAACAGCACCAGGGTTGCCGGCACGGCGCTCGCGATGCCGTTGACGACGAACACGGCGAGCAGGCGGCGAAAGCCCGCGTCGCGCAGCGGGCCGAGCGGCGGCAAGGGGTCGGCCAGCCGGCTCGGCGCGGGCCGCGGCGCCTGCGTCAGCGCAGCGAGCGCCAGCACCAGCGCGGCGGCGAAGGCGGCGCTCGTGGCCGCGAGCCCGGCGGTCGACGGCAGCACGCTGGCCACCAGCACGCCGACCAGTGCGAAGCCTTCGCGCCAGGCCACGATGCCGGCGCGCCGTGTCGCGTCGCCGCCGAGCCGGGCGCCCCAGGACTGGTGCACCACGCCGAGCACGCTGTAGGCCAGGTAGGTCAGTGTGAGGCCCATGCCGCCCCAGACGAGCACGGCCGGCACGGCGGCGACGGGCGGGAACAGCAGGGCGTGGAAACCGGCCGCCGCTACCAACGCCGCCCCCACCGCGGCGGCCAGCGCGCGGCCCGGCGAGTGCGCGAACCAGCGATCGGCCCAGCGCCCGATCCACGGGTCGGCCACTGCATCGAGCAGCCGTGCGCCGAGCAGCAGTGCGCCGAGGGCGGCGAGCGGCACGCCGAATTGCGTCGCGTAGAGACTGGGCAACAGCACGTACAGCGGCAGCGCGACGAAGGCCAGCGGCAGTCCGAGGGCGCCATAGGCCAGCCCGGCGTGCAGCCGCTGTGCGCGCGGCGCGTGGCGCAGGGCCGCTTCGGTCACGGAGCGCCTCCCAGCAGCGCCGCGCGCAGCTGGGGTTCGGAGGTCTGCGGCGACAACCAGATGCCGAAGAACAGGCGCGCGAAGTCGGCATCGCGCAGCTCGCCGACGAAGCGGCCGTTGACGTGAAAACGCGCTGCCTCGCCGGGTCGATGCACGCCGGTGATGCGGTCGCCCTCGTCGACATCGGGGAACAGGCGCGACAGGGCGTCGAGCCAGCGGCGCGCGCGCGCGTCGTCGATCTCGGTCTGGCGCCGCATTTCCTGGATTGAGCGCTCGGCGATCAGCGGCCCGCGCAGGCGGCGCGCGTAGCGCAGCTCGAGCGCGAGCGGCGTCGCGCTGGCGGCGGCGGCTGCCAGCGACGTGTTGGTCCAGAGCACGGCGTCGTAGACGCGCAGGCCGAAGTAGCGCAGCGTGCCCTGGCCCTGCAGGCGCGCGCCGGGCAGCTCGAGCGACACCTCGGGTGGCAGTGCCGTCTGGCCCCACGCGCCAGGCCAGGCTGCCAGCAGGGCCGCGGCGCCGAGCCAGCGCCGGCGTTCAGGCGCGGCGCAGGGTGAACTGCATGACATCGGTGTTGCCGCAAGCGAATGCGGCTTCGCAATACGCGAGGTAGAACTCCCAGGTGCGCATGAACCGGGTGTCGAAGCCGAGCGCACGCACACGCGGCTCTTCGGCCAGGAAGCGCTCGCGCCAGCGCACCAGGGTCTCGGCATAGTCGGCGCCGAACGCGAGTTCGTTGACGACCTCGAGGCCGGCCGCGCGGGCGGCCTTGCGGAACTCGCTCGGGCTGGGCAGCAGGCCGCCCGGGAAGATGTACTGCTGGATGAAGTCGGTGCCCGCGACGTAGCGCTCGAACAGGTCGTCGCGGATCGTGATGCTCTGGATGCACGCACGGCCGCCGGGCTTGAGCTTGTCGCGCACGGTGGCGAAGAACCCGGGCCAGTACGCCCGGCCCACGGCCTCGAACATCTCGATCGAAACGACTGCGTCGAAGGGTGGATCGCCGATGTCGCGGTAGTCCTGCAGGCGCAGGTCGACACGTTCGGCCAGGCCGTCTCGCGCCACCGCCTGCTGCGCCCATGCCAGCTGCTCGGTGGACAAGGTCACCCCCGTGACCTCGGCGCCGCACGCCGTGGCCGCCTTGCGCGCCAGCGTGCCCCAGCCGCAGCCGATCTCGAGCAGCCGATCGCCCGGCTGCAGGGCGCACTCGGTCAGCGCACGATGAAGCTTGGCGCGCTGCGCTTCGCCCAGGCTTTGCGTGCGGTCGCCCGCAAACCAAGCCGACGAGTAGCACATCGACTCGTCGAGCCAGAGGCGGTAGAAGGGGTTGCCGAGGTCGTAGTGGGCATGGATGTTCTTGCGGCTGCCGCGCTTCGAATTGCGGTTCGCGAGGTGGCGCAGCCGGTGCAGCAGCGACCCCCACCACGAGCCGTAGACCGCCGATTCGATCGCCTCGCGGTTGGCGACCAGGAGCTTCAGCAGCGACGTCAGGTCGGGGCTTTGCCATTCGCCGGCGATGTAGCTCTCGGCGAAGCCGATGTCGCCGGACCTGAGGGCGGCCGCGCACACGTTCCAGTTCAGCAGCCGGATCGCCGCCTGCGGTTGCCCGGCGCCCGCGGGACCGAAGCGTCGCGTCGAACCGTCAGGCAGTTGCAGGTCGAGCCGCCCGACGGCCAGGCGCGACAGCAGGCCGAGCGCGGCGCGGGCGGACGCGGGCGCGGAGGCGGGAGTGGGTGCGCCGAAGCGCAGCGAGCGGGCGAGCAGACTCATCGGGCGAGGGCGTCGGGCGTGGACGGGGCGTCCCGGGTCATCGACCGGGGCGGCGAAGGTGGCTTGGTCACGAAGGGCACGCGCTTGAGCCACAGACGCAGCGCTTGCCAGTGGATGCGTGCGATGACGCCCAGCGTCATCCAGGGCTGGCCGAAGAAGGCGCGGCGCTGGCGTGCGGCGGTGGCGTCCGCAAGGTCGCCGCTGAGGCTGGTGACCAGCAGCGGGCCCAGGGCATCCTCGAGTTCCACGCGCGCGACGACACGGCTGTCGGTGCGGGCGAAGCGGAAGCGATAGCTGCCCTCGATGCGACAGAACGGCGAGACGTGGAAGACCTTGTCGGCGCGCACGTCGCGGCCCCACGCCAGGTCCGGCCCGGCGAGCAGGTAGCAGTGGCGTTCGCCGAAGGTGTTGTTGACTTCGGCCACGACCGCCGCGAGCGAGCCGTCGCGGCGATGGCAGTACCAGAAGCTCACCGGCTTGAAGACGTAGCCAAGCACGCGCGGGTAGGTCTGCAGCCAGACCTCGCCGCCGGCGTCGTGCACCCCTTCAGCCTTCAGGCGCTCGTCGAGCCAGGCGAGGCAGTCAGAGCGGCCGTCGCCGTGGTCGCGGTCGTGGAAGGCGATCAGACCGAAGCGGTTGCGCGCGAGCGCGGGGTCGGGCTGCTCGCGCAGCGAGCGCAGCGGGAGCAGCAGGAAGTAGGTCGCGTAGTCGAAGCCGTGCGCCACCGGCTTCAGGCGCAGGTGATGCACGCGTCCGATCGCCAGTTGCGAGACCGCGCTCACGCTGCCGCTCCCACTGCGGACTCGACAGCCCAACGCGCCTTGAGTGCGTCCGCGACGCCCTGGCCCGACATCAGCCCGTCCTCGTGGAAGCCGTAGCGGGTCCACGCGCCGCAGAACCAGACATGCGAGCGGCCCTGGATGCGCGGCAGCTCACGCTGCGCCGCCACGGCGGCATGGTCGAACACCGGGTGGGCGTAGGTCCACTCGCCGAGCACCGCGTCGTCGCGCAACGGCCGCGCCGGGTTCATGGACACGATCACCGGCTGGCGCCAGGGCAGTGGCTGCAGGCGGTTGATCAGGTAGTGCAGGCAAACGGCCGCGTCCTCGCGCGAGCGATCGGCCGCACGTTCGTAGTTCCACGCGGCCCAGGCGCGACGCCGCTTCGGCAGCACCGAGGCATCGGTGTGCAGCAGCACGCGGTTGGGCTGGTAGCGGATCGCGCCGAGCACGGCGCGTTCGTCCGCATCGGCGTCGACCAGCAGCGCGAGCGACTGGTCGGTGTGAGTGGCCAGTACCACCTCGTCGAAGCGTTCGGCGCCCTGGTCGGTGTGCAGCATCACGCCGGCGCTGCCCACGCCCGGCGGCAGGCGCCGCAAGGCGCGCACGGGCGTGGCGAGCCGGGCGTCGGCGAGCCCCGCGACGATGCGCCGCACGTAGCTCGCCGAGCCGCCGCGCACGGTGTGCCACTGCGGCCGGTCGGTGAGCTGGATCAGGCCGTGGTTGTGGCAGAAGCGGACCATCGTGCCGACCGGGAAGCGCAGCATCTGGTCCGTGGGGCAGGACCAGATGCAGCCGATCATCGGCAGGAAGTACCCGTCGCGGAAAGCGGTGCCGAAGCGGTGCCGGTCGAGGAAATCGCCGATCGGCTCGTCGAGTTCGGCCTCATGCCGGGCCAGCGCATTCGCGAGCCGGTTGAAGCGCAGGATGTCCGTCAGCATCGACCAGAAACGCGGCGACACGAGGTTGCGCCTTTGCGCGAAGAGGCCGCCGAGGTCGCTGCCGCACCACTCCCATCCGGTGCTGGGCGACTGGACCGAGAAAGACATGTCCGACGGCGCGGTTGCGACGTCGAGTTCGCCGAACAGGCGAATCAGGCCCGGGTAGGTGCGCTCGTTGAAGACCAGGAAGCCCGTGTCGACGCCGTGTCGCACGCCCTCCAGTTCGATGTCGACCGTGTGCGCATGGCCGCCGAACCAAGGCGCGGCTTCGAACAGGGTGACCTTGGCGAGGCCGTTCAGCGCATGGGCCGCCGACAGACCCGCGATGCCCGACCCGACCACGGCGACGCGACGCATCGCTCAGCCCCTCGCACAAAGAAAAAGGGCATCGCCGACAGCGATGCCCTTGGGTGTAAAGACTGCCGCGCGGCGCCCCGGAGCGAAGGAGGGAGGGAGGGAGGAGGAGGAGAAGCGCTCTGGGATTGCAGCCAGATGAACTGGAAGGCTGCGCAGCAATGAAAGCTGAACCTTGACATGGACCGGGCCTTCGTGGAGAAGTTCCACCCTGCGCGTTGCAACGGCATGTGTCGGCAAGGCCGCGGGCCCGGGCAGATTTGAACTCATCAGTTCAATAATATACTATACGGTATAGATTGCGCAAGGCGACGGCCATCATGTCTGGGGAAACGCTGAGCGGGGCTGCCATCGGCCCGGGCCCGGAGCCGGCGGGCTGGAGCCTGCCCGCGGTCGAGCGGCATACGGGGCTGAGCGGCCACACGCTGCTCGACTGGGAACGTCGCTATGGATTTCCGTCGCCCCGGTGCGATGCGGCGGGTCTGCGCCACTACCCGGCGGACCAGGTCCAGCGCTTGCGCTGGATTCGCCAGGTGCTGGAGGCGGGCCTCGCGCCGGACCAGGTGGTCCCCGCCGCGCCCGATGAACTGGCGCGCCTCGTGCGTGCCTTGTCGGCTGCCGTGCCCGACGCACCGGCCGCGGACGAGCTGCGCGGGCGCCGACGCGAGATCGTCGACCGGCTGGTCGCCCATGACGTCGCCGGGCTGCATGCCGCGCTGGACGGCGCGCTTGCCGAAGTGGGCCTCGGCCGCTTCGTGCGCGAGTTCATCGCGCCGCTGAACGCCGAGGTGGGTGACGCCTGGATGCAGGGCCGTCTCGAGGTGTATCAGGAGCATCTGTACACGGAGGCGGTGCAGGGCCGGTTGCGGCACGCATTGCACCGTTTGTCGCCGACGGACGCTGGCCGGCCGGGTGTCCTGCTGACCACGACGAGTGGTGAGTCGCATGGGCTGGGCCTGCTGATGGTCGAGGCCGTGCTGAGGCCGGCGGGTTGCCGCTGCGTCTCGCTCGGCGTCCAGACGCCGCCGTGGGACGTGGCGCGGGCCGCTGCGGCACTGCAGGTCGACGTGGTGGCGCTCAGTTACAGCGGCATGGCCGACCCGGCACGCATCGTCGAGGACCTGACCGAACTGCGCCGCACTTTGCCCTCTCATGTCGAGCTCTGGGCAGGAGGCAGCGCCGCGCTGCTGCACCGTCGGGCGCTCGACGGCGTGCAGGCGATGACCAGCCTGGACGAGGCCCTCGAAGCGGCCATCGCCTGGCGGCATCGACATCCCCCGTCGGCGGTGACCGGCGTTCGCCCCTAGACTTCGCGTTCCCGCGAGACCACCGTCATGCTGTACCCCGAACTCTTCAAGCAACTCGAGTCCGTGCGCTGGAACATGGCCAGCGACATCCCCTGGGATCGCTTCGATGCGAGCCTGCTCAGCCAGGAGCAGGCCCAGACCATCAAGATGAACGCGATCACCGAGTGGGCGGCGCTGCCGGCCACCGAGATGTTCCTGCGCGACAACCGCGAGGACAGCGACTTCTCGGCCTTCATGAGCGTGTGGTTCTTCGAGGAGCAGAAGCACTCGCTGGTGCTGATGGAGTATCTGCGGCGCTTCCGGCCCGACCTGGTGCCGACCGAGGAGGAACTGCACGCGGTGCGCTTCGAGTTCGACCCGGCGCCGGCGCTCGAGACGCTGATGCTGCACTTCTGCGGCGAGATCCGCCTGAACCACTGGTACCGGCGCGCTGCCGAATGGCACACCGAGCCGGTGATCAAGGCCATCTACGAGACGCTGGCGCGTGACGAGGCGCGCCACGGCGGCGCCTACCTGCGCTACATGAAGCGCGCGATGCAGACCTTCGGCGACGAGGCCCGGGCCGCCTTCGCGAAGGTGGGCGTGCTGATGGCCAGCGCTCGCCGCACCGCGCAGGCGCTGCATCCAACCAACCTGCACGTGAACCAGAAGCTGTTCCCGCGCGACACGGTCCAGAGTCGCCTGCCCAACCCCGAGTGGCTCGAGCATTGGCTCGACAAGCAGATCCAGTTCGACGCCGTGTGGGAGAACAGGGTCGTCGAACGCATCCTGCACAACCTGTCGCTGCTGTTCGAACGCAGCTTCGCCAGCGTGCAGGAGCTCAATCGCTACCGCAAGGAGCTGTTGCAGGCACTGGCGCCGCCGCCGGGCGCCGCGCCCGCCTGAGCCGGCCTCAGGCCCTGTAGCCGCTGGCCTGGGCCGAAGCCAGCGTGCGCGCCTGGTCGGCCTTGCGGTCGGCGTCGACCCGCTGCGCCGACGGCCGCGTGGCGATGAACTTGCCGTAGGCCTTCCAGTCGATTCCATGCGCGGCGACCAGGTCCTCGCCGTAGACGATCTTGGTCGCCATCGCGATCACGGGCAGATGCACGTAGGCCGCGCAGTCGGCGAGCGTGAACTGCTCGCCGGCCACATACGGCGCGAAGCGCGTCAGGCGCTTGAAGGCCGGGATGTTGCGGTCGAGCAGCCGGCGCACGCGGGCGCGGTGCGCGTCGCTGGTTGGCGGCGCGCCGAAGAAGGCCTGGCCGAAGACCTCGCGCGCGACGAGCTCCAGGTGCAGCTCGAGGAACTGCACGATCTCGCGCACCTTGGCCGCGGCCCAGGGATCGGCCGGCAGCAGGCGCGGCTCGGGCGCGATCTGCTCCAGGTACTCGCAGATCACCGCGCTCTCGCACAGCGGGCCCTGCGGCGTCTTCAGGAACGGCACCTTGCCGATCGGCGAAGCGGCGCGCGCCGCTTCGCCCTGCAATGCCTTGAAGTCGTTGTACTCCTCGTCGAAAGGCACGCCCTTCTCAAGCAACACCATCTTGGCCTTGTTGTAGTAGTTTGACAGCGAAAAGCCGCACAGCGTGATCGTCATCGTCGTCTCCGGTT
Source organism: Burkholderiaceae bacterium (assembly GCA_035539635.1). Lineage (GTDB taxonomy): Bacteria > Pseudomonadota > Gammaproteobacteria > Burkholderiales > Burkholderiaceae_C > CADEEN01. The sequence continues at coordinate 52,309 of DATLIE010000368.1, read as the reverse complement.
CGTCGTCTTCAGCGGCCTCAGCTTAGCGCCGGTTCACGAGCACCAGCCCGGCCACCACCGCCAGCAGCGCGACCACCAGGCGCGCCGTCAGGGGTTCGCCCAGCAGCAGCACGCCGGCCGCCAGCCCCGCCACCGGCGTCAGCAGCGTGAACGCCGCGATGCGCGTGGCCGGGTAGTGCCGCACGAGCCAGAACCACGAGAGGTAGCTCGCGAAGGACACGATCACGGTCTGGAACAGCAGCGAACCGATCGACAGCGCGCTCCACGTCCGCGGCCACGACTCGCCGGCCAGCGGCGCGGCGAGCGCGAGCAGCACGCCCGAGAGCGCGAGCTGGTACAGCAGCGTCTTCTCGGCCGCCGCGCTCGACAGCCGCGTGGCGCGGATCACGAGCGTGGTGGCGCCCCAGAGCAGCGCCGCGCCGAGGCCGAGTGCGTCGCCGAGCCACTGCAGCGGCGGGGCCTTCGCCGCTGGCGCAAAGCCCTCGGCGAAAGCCCACGCCACGCCGGCGAATGCGGCGGCGAGGCCGGCCCATTGCCCTGCGCCGAGACGCTCGCCGCGCGCCAGCAGCGGCATGCCGAGGGCGACGACGAAGGGCGACAGGTAGATGAACACCACCATGCGCGACGCGCTGGTGTATTGCAGGCCGACGAAGATGCAGCCGAACTCGGCCGCGAACAGCACGCCGGCGAGCAGCCCGCCGCGCCAGGTGAGGTCGCGCTCGAACAGCGCGATGCCGCGCCAGCGCGCCCAGGCCAGCACGAGCAGCGCCGCACCGAGCGAGCGCAGCGCGGCCTGGGTCAGCGGCGGCACGTCGGCCAGCGCCACCTTGGCGGCCACCTGGTTCAGGCCCCAGAGCGTGCAGCACACGAGCAGCAGGCTCACGGCCAGCGCGTCGAGGTGTTCGCGGCGCTGCGGCCGGGCGGCATCCTGGGTCATGCGGTCCTGCGCCTCAGTGCGTCGGCGAGCACGGCGCACAGCAGTCCTGCGGATGCGCCGGTCGCGTGCGCCAGCGGCGCCACAGGGAAGTCCCAGCCGGGCACGTGCTGCGTCGGGGCGCGCCAGGGCGCTTCGAGCACGATCTTGGCCACGAGCCCGATGAACACGAGCGCGCCGAACGCGCGCGCCCGCCCGGGTTCATGCCGCCAAAGATGCCAGGCCGCGATCGCCACGCCGGCGTGCAGCACGCCCGACAGCCCGCCGTAGCTCACGAGGGCGGGTTGCAGCGCCAGCGCAACGTGCGTGAGCGGCCAGGCCACGATCCAGGTCAGCGCCGCGCGCGGCGGCATCCGCGCCGCCCCACCGAAGGCGGCCACCACCACGGCGCCGAGCGTGTTGGCCGCCAGGTGCCAGGGCGTCCAGTGCACGAAGGCAGCCGTCCAGGCACGCCAGGGTTCGGCGAGGGCGCGAGCCGGCTGCCAGTCGAGCGCGCTGCGCGGCGCGAACCAGGCCCCTGCGGCCAGCAGGGCCAGCGCGGCGCTCGTCGCGACCCAAGCCGCGGCGCCGCGGCTCACGCGCCCGGCCCGCCGAACACGGCACGCCAGAGCGCGAGCACGGCGTCGCGCGGTGCGGCCAGTGTTTCGGCGGGGAACTGCGTCGGCTGCTCGTCCAGGCGTGCCCGGTGCTGGGCCCGGCGCAACTCGCGGTAGGCGTCGGCCGCGGAATGGCCGACGCCCGCGGGCAGCAGCCCCGCGGCCTCGGCGCGCTGCAGCAGCGCGATGTTGCCGGCGTTGTCGAGCAGTTCGGGGTGTGCACACGACTGTGCGAGCACCAGGTACTGCACCGCGAACTCCGCGTCCATCATGCCGCCGACGCTGTGCTTGACGTCGAACAGCCCGCCCCTGACCGGGCGCGCGGCGCGCACCTTCTCGCGCATGCTCAGCACTTCGGCGCGCAGCGCCTGGGTGTCGCGCGGCGCGGCCAGCACCTCGCGACGCACGGCCTCAATGCGTGCGGCCAGCGCGGGCGGCCCGGTGCAGCAGCGCGCGCGCGTCAGGGCCTGATGCTCCCAGGTCCACGCGGTGTTGCTGCCGCGGCCGCGCTGGTACTGCTCGAAGGCCGAGATCGAGGTGACCAGCAGACCCGAGTTGCCGTTGGGGCGCAGCGCGGTGTCGATGTCGAACAGCTCGCCGGCCGCGGTGCGCACCGTGAGCCAGGTGATCAGCTTGCGCACGAAGGCGCCATAGGCCTCGAGTGCGCGGTCGGCGTCGGGCTCGTCGTCGAACACGAAGACGAGGTCCAGGTCGCTGCCGTAGCCGAGCTCCTTGCCGCCGAGCTTGCCGTAGGCGATGACCGCGAACTGCGGCTCGTCGCGGTGGCGCTGCTTCAGTTGCGACCAGGCCCAGCGCAGCGTGCAGGCGAGCACCGTGTCGGCCAGGGCCGACAGGTCGTCGGCCACCTCTTCGACCGTCAGCCGGCCCTCGATGTCGCGCACCAGGGTGCGGAAGATCTCCGCATGGTGGGCGCGGCGCAGCGTGTCGAGCAGCGCTTCTTCGCCGGCCTCGCCCGAGCGCTGCCACGCGGCATGGCGCTCCTCGAGCTCGGTGGCCAGTTCGGCGCGCTCGAAGCGCCCGGCCATCAGGCGCGCATCGGCCAGCTCGTCGATCACGCCCGGGTGCTGCATCAGGTAGCGCATCGGCCAGCGCGCCAAGCCGAGCAGGCCGAGCAGGCGCTGCTGGACCTCGGGCCGCTCGACCAGCAGCGCCAGGTAGCTCTCGCGCCGCAGCAGCGGCTCGATCCAGTCGATGAAGCGCAGCGCCGCGTCCTCGCTGCAGCGGCCCTGCGCCACGCCGTCGGCCGCGCGCTGCACCAGGCGCGCCAGGCGCAGCTTGCTCGGGTCGCGCAGCGACTGCACGCGTGGCCCCTGGGCCCAGCGCCGCGCGCGCTCGCCGATGGCCGGCGGCAACTTCTCGAGAAAGGCCTCGTGGTCGATCGGCAGCGGGCCGGTGCCGCAGCTGCGGCAGGGGCCTTTGGCCTCGTCGCCGTTGCCCGCCGCGCCGCGCCCTTCGTGCAGCAGGGCATCGAACTCGGTGGCCACCAGCTCGCGCACCTGGCCCAGGCGTTCGAGCAGCTCGCAGGCGTCGGCATCGCACACGAGGCCGAGCGAGCGCGCGATCCAGCCCAGGTCCGCGTCGCTGTCCGGGAGCCGGTGCGTCTGCTGGTCGTCGAGGTACTGGATGCGGTGTTCGACGCGGCGCAGGAAGCTGTAGGCCTCGGCCAGCTGTGCGGCGGTGGCCGGCTTCATCAGCCCGCGCGCGGCCAGCCGTTCCAGCGCCTTCAGCGTGGAGCGGGTGCGGATCTCGGGGAACTGGCCGCCGCGCACCACCAGCAGCAGCTGCACGATGAACTCGATCTCGCGAATACCGCCGCGCGAGAGCTTGACGTCGTTGCCGCGCTCGGGCCGGCCGGCAGCGCGGCGCTGCGCTTCCTCACGGATCTTGGCGTGCAGCTGGCGCAGGCCCTCGAACACGCCGTAGTCGAGGTAGCGCCGGTAGACGAACGGCGTGATGAGCGAGCGCAGGGCCAGGGCGCGGCCGCTCGTGACGGCCGCGCGCGGCGCGACGATCCGGCTCTTGAGCCATGCGAAGCGCTCCCACTCGCGGCCTTGCGTCTGCAGATATTCCTCGAGCATCGCGAGGCTCACGACCGGTGGCCCCGAGTTGCCGTTGGGCCGCAGCGCCAGGTCGACCCGGAACACGAAGCCCTCGTCGGTCACGTCGCCGATCAGCGCGTACAGGCGCCGCGCCACCTTGGCGAAGTACTCGTGCGCCGACACCGGCTCGGGCCCGTCGGTCTGGCCTTCGTCCTCGTAGACGTAGACGAGGTCGATGTCCGACGACACGTTCAGCTCGCGCGCGCCGAGCTTGCCCATGCCCACGATCCAGAACTCGATCGGTGCGCCGGCGGCGCTGTGCGGCGCGCCATGGCGCGCACCGGTCTCGCGCCGCGCCTCGGCCAGCGCCGCCTCGAGCGTGGTCTCGGCCAGCGCGGTCATCGCGCCCGTCACCGCCGCCAGCGGCGCCGCGTCTTCCACGTCGAGCGTGGCCAGGCGCTCGAGCACCACCTGGCGCGCGACGCGCAACGCCGCGGGCAGGACCTGGCCCTCGCGCAGCAGGCGCTCGATCAGCGCGGCGATCGTCGCCGCGTCGGGGACGCCCGGCGCCAGCCACGCGAGCTGGTCGGCATGGCGCCGGCGCACGCGCTGCACGAAACGGCTGTGGTCCGCGCGTGCCGCGGGCGCCGTGCCCGCACTTTCGATCGTCACGTCCTGCGACACCGTGGCCCTGTGCTAGATTGATCCGCGCCGGGCGCAGCTTGTCGTCGAGACGGCAGCGCACGGCGTTCCAAGGACAGGGCCGCCCGCGCATGCCGCGACGCGCTCGCATCCGTCCGCTGTCCCAATCGTGTCCTCCGTCTCCAACGCCCCTGCTCCCGCCGCGCCGCGCATCGAGCGTCGCCGCCATCGTGGCTGGCGCGTCGCGTGGCGCGTGGCATTCACTCTGTTGTTCGGTGCCTGGAGCTTATTGCTGCTCGCATGGCTGACTCTGCAATGGGGCATTGTGCCGCGGGTGGGCCAATGGAAGCCCGAAATCGAGCAGCGCGCCAGCGCGGCGCTGGGCGTGCCGGTGACGATCGGCGCGATTCGCGTGCGCTCCAGCGGCTGGGTGCCGCTGATCGAGCTCGACGACGTGGTGCTTGCGCCCCGCCCGGCGCAGTCCGGCCCGGGCGGCGGCGAGGCGCTGCGGCTGCCGCGCGTCAGCGCGGCGCTGTCGGCGCGCTCGATCCTGGGACTGGAGCTGCGTTTCGAGCAGCTGCATGTCGAAGGCGCCTCGCTCGAAGTGCGGCGTGACGCGGCCGGACGCCTCTTCATTGCCGGCATCGAGGTGCGCGCCGGCACGGCCGACGACGACGAACAGGGCGCGGGCACCGACTGGCTGCTCGCGCAGCGCGAGGTCGCCGTTCGCCATGGCCGCGTGCGCTGGATCGACGAGCAGCGTGGCGCGCCTCCGCTCGAACTGGCCGACGTCGACTTCGTGCTGCGCAACGGCCTGGCGCGCCACGACATGCGCCTCGACGCCACGCCGCCCGCGGATGTCGGGGCGCGCTTCACGCTGATCGGGCGTTTCACGCAACCGCTGCTTTCGCAACGCAGCAACTGGCGGCGCTGGCACGGCGCCGCCTACGCCGAGCTGCCGCGTGCCGACGTGGTGGCGCTGCGCCAGCTGCTGCCCGTGCTGCCGCTGCAGATCGAAGCCGGCGAGGGCGCGGTACGGGCCTGGATGGACGTGCGCGACGGCCGGCCGCGGGCGGCGCTGGCCGATGTGGCGCTGCGCCACGTGGCGCTGCGCTTCCCGGGCCGCGAGCAGGCGCTGACGGTCGAGCACCTCCAGGGCCGCGTGAGCGCGTCGCGCGACGGCCGGCTCTGGCGCTTCGGCGCCGAGCGGCTGGCCTTCGCCAGCGGCGACATCGAGTGGCCCGCGACACGTCTGGCGTTGGCGCTGCGCGAGTCGGAGGCCGCGCCAGCGGCCGCATCGGCGTCGGCGCCCACCTTGCCCTTCGACGGTGGCGAGCTGAGCGCCGACCGGCTCGACCTGGCGCCCCTGGCGCGGCTGGCGAGCCAGCTGCCGCTTGGCGACGCGGTCGACAAGCTGCTCGCCGAGCTGGCGCCGAGCGGGCAGGTGCGCGAGCTCTCGGCGCGCTGGGAGGGGCCGCTGGACGCGCCGCGGCGATATCAGCTCAAGGCCCAGGCGGCCGGGCTGTCGATCGCGGCCGCCCCAGCGGCCGAGCCGGGTCACCTGGGACGGCCCGGCTGGCGCAACGCCAGCCTCGAACTCGACGCCAGCGAAGCCGGGGGTCGCGCCAGGCTGGCGATCGACCAGGGCGCGCTGATCGTCCCCGGCGTGTTCGAGCAGCCCGAGGTGGCGCTCGACCGCTTCAGCACGCGCCTGGCCTGGCGCCTCACGCCGCAGGCCGGTGGCGCGCCGCCGATGGTCGAGGTGAGCTTGGCCGACACCCAGTTCGCCAACGCCGATGCGCAAGGTCAGCTGACGACGGCGCAGTGGCGCACCGGCGCGGGCGCCGGCTCCGGCCGCGGCGCGCGCTTCCCGGGCCAGCTCGACCTGGCCGGCCAGTTGAGCCGCGGGCGCGCTGCCGCGGTGGCGACCTACCTGCCGCTGGGGGTGCCCGAGTCCGTGCGCCAGTACGTCCAGCACGCTGTCACCGATGGCCGGGTGACCGGCGCGACCTTCAAGGTCAAGGGTGACCTGTGGGACTTTCCGTTCGTGCCTACGGCCACCGCTGGCGCCAAGCCGGCGCCAGCGTCGGGCGAGTTCCGCATTGTCGGGAAGGTCGAGGACGTGGCCCTGACCTACGTGCCGGGCGGCGACGGGGCGCCGTCGGCGTGGCCCGCGTTCAGCGGCGTGGCGGGTGACCTGGTGTTCGACCGCACGTCGATGGAGATCCGCAACGCGTCGGCGCGCCTGTGGGGCGTCGAACTGAGCAAGGTCAACGGCGGCATCCGCGACCTGGGCCACTCGGTGCTGCGTCTGGACGGGCAGGTGCGCGGCCCGGCGGGCGACATGCTGCGCTACGTCAACAGCACGCCGGTCGGCGCGTGGACGGGGCAGGCGCTGCGCGAGGCCAGCGCCGGCGGCAGCACGGAGCTGAAGCTGGCGCTGGAACTGCCGTTGGCCGACCTCGATCGCAGCACCGTGCAGGGCTCGGTGCTGCTGGCCGGCAACGACCTGCGACTCACGCCCGGCGCGCCACTGCTGGGCAATGCCAAGGCCCGCATCGGCTTCACGCAGAAGGCGCTCACGGTGGCGGGCGGCAGCGCGCGCGTGCTGGGCGGCGACACCAGCTTCGAGGGCGGCTCGCAGGCCGACGGCACCCTGCGCTTCACGGCGCAAGGCGTGGCGACGGCCGACGGCGTGCGGCGGGCGGGCGAGCTCGGCGGCCTGTCACGCCTGGCGGCGCTGACGAGCGGCCAGGCGCCCTACCGCCTGGCGCTGGGCGTCGTGCGCGGGCACACCGAGGTCACGCTGACCAGTTCGCTGGCGGGACTCGCCATCGACCTGCCGACACCGCTGAGGAAGCCGGCCGAGGCGGCCTGGCCGCTGCGCATCGAGAGCCGCGTCGCCCCCGACAGCGCCTCGCGCGACACCTTGCGCGTCGAACTCGGCAATGTGATCACGGCGCAGTACCAGCGCGAGGCGGGGGCCGACGGCAGCCTGCAGCCGGTGCGTGGCGCGATCGGCGTGCTCGAGCCAGCGCCGCCGCTGCCGGAGCGCGGCGTGCACGCCGTGCTGGCGCTGGGCGCCGTCGACGCCGACGCCTGGCAGGCGGCGCTGGCCAAGGTGCAAGGCCCGGCCGGCACATCGCCGGGCACGGCCGAAGACGGCTACCTGCCGCGCACCGTGGCCCTGCGCGCGCAGGCGCTGAGCTCGGAGGGCCGGCGCCTGACCAACCTGGTGGCCGGCGTGAGCCAGGATGCGGCCGACGGCACTTGGCGCGGCAGCCTCGACGCCGATCAGCTTGGTGGCTATGTCGAGTACCGCGCGGGCCGCGGCCCGGCCGCGCCCGGGCGCGTGTACGCGCGCCTGGCGCGCCTGGCGCTGCCGCCGTCGGACGCCAGCTCGGTCGAGAACCTGCTCGCCGACGCGCCGTCGACCGTGCCGGCGCTGGACATCGTGATCGACAACTTCGAATTGCGCGGCAAGAAGCTCGGCCGCGTCGAGGTCGAGGCGGTCAACCGCGGCCCGCGCGAGTGGCGCATGACGCGCTTCGTCCTCACCAACCCGGAGGCCCAGCTCACGGGCACCGGCCAGTGGCAGGCCGGCGGGGCTGCGGCGCAGCGCATGGTGATGGACTTCAAGCTCGACCTGGCCGACAGCGGGGCCTTCCTCGACCGCCTGGGCTTCCCGGGCACGCTGCGCGGCGGCAAGGGGCACATGGGCGGTCAGGTGTCCTGGGCCGGTTCGCCGCTGGCGTTTCATGTGCCGAGCCTCGACGGCAAGCTGGACCTGTCGATCGAGAACGGCCAGTTCCTGAAGGCGGGGCCGGGCGCGGGGCGCCTGCTGTCGGTGCTGAGCCTGCAGTCGCTGCCGCGGCGGCTGGTGCTGGACTTCCGGGACCTGTTCCAGGAAGGCTTCGCGTTCGACAACGTCAGCGGCGACGTGACGATCAACGACGGCGTGGCCGCCACGCGCAACCTGCGCATGCGCGGCGTGCAGGCCGCGGTGCTGATGGAAGGCCACGCCGACCTGCAGCGCGAGACGCAGAACCTGCGCGTCGTCGTCGTGCCCGAGATCAACGCCGGCACCGCGTCGCTGGCCTATGCGGCGATCAACCCGGCGATCGGCCTGGGGACCTTTCTGGCGCAGATGTTCCTGCGCCGCCCGCTGATGGCCGCGAGCACGCGCGAGTTCACGGTGCAGGGCAGCTGGGACGAGCCGAAGATCGAGCGCGTGGAGCGCAAGCCCGGCGAGCCGATTCCCGAGTTCGATGCGGCGCCGTCCGCACCGGCGGGCGCGCCGGCACCGAAACCGGCGTCGTGAAGGATCGAGGCCCCGTCATGAAGATCGCCGCCCTGCAGACCGTCGCGACGCCCGATGTCGACCGCAACCTCGACACCGCGGCGCGCCTGATCGACGAGGCCGTGCGCGCCGGCGCGCAGCTCGCGCTGCTGCCCGAGTACTTCTGCCTGATGGGGCGCAGCGATGCCGACAAGCTGACGGTCGCCGAAGCACCGGGGGACGGACCGATCCAGCGCTTCCTCGCCGCGCAGGCGAAGCAGCACGGCCTGTGGCTGATCGGCGGCACGCTGCCGCTGCGCTGTGCGACCCCGGAGCGCGCGCGCAACGCCTGCTGCGTGTATGCGCCCGACGGCACGCTGGCGGCGCGCTACGACAAGCTGCACCTGTTCCGCTTCGACAGCGGGCGCGAAAGCTACGACGAGGCGCGCGTGCTCGAAGCCGGCGGCGAGCCGGTGGCCGTGCAGGCCGGCGCGCTGCGCGTGGGCTTGTCGGTCTGCTACGACCTGCGTTTCCCGGAGCTGTACCGGGCGCTGGGCACGCCGCCGTGCGACCTGCTGAGCGTGCCCGCGGCGTTCACCTACACGACCGGCCGCGCGCATTGGGAACTGCTGCTGCGCGCGCGGGCGGTCGAGAACCAGTGCTACGTGATCGCCGCCGCGCAAGGCGGCACGCACGAGAACGGCCGCCGTACATGGGGCCACAGCATGATCGTCGACCCCTGGGGCGAGGTGCTCGCGGTGCGGCCCGAGGGGGAGGGCGTGGTGCTGGCGGACGTGGACCCGGCGCGCCTCGCGGCGGTGCGCCAGCAACTGCCGGCGCTCGCGCACCGCAGGCTCTGATCAGCGGCTGCCGAACATCATCTGGCGCGCGAGCGCGTCCTTGACCCACGGCAGGCGGCCGAGCAGGGCGAGGCCGGCGCCACGCAGCGTGTCGATGCCCGGTGCGTTCCAGGTGAAGCTGCGCGCGAGGAAGTCGGTGGTGGCGATCATGGCCCAGCGATCGGGCGCGCGTTGCCAGGCCACGCGCGAGAGCGCAGCATCCAGGTCCGGGGCCACGCGACTGCGGTCACAGGCGTCGCGCAATGCCGCGGCCAGCGCATAGGCGTCGCGCAGGCCCAGGTTCAGGCCCTGGCCTGCCACGGGGTGCAGGGTCTGCGCCGCATTGCCGATGCGCACCTGGCGCGCGCGGACCAGGCTGCGGTGTGCGGCGAGGCCGAGCGGGAAGCACTTCAGCGGCGACACGGCGGCGATGCGGCCGGCGGCGGGGTCGAACACCGTGTTGAGCACCGCGACGCGCTGCGCATCGTCCAGGTCGCGCACCGGGTCGTCGTCGCGCGGCACGCACCACACCAGCGCCGCGCGGCCCGCGCCCAGCGGCAACAGGGCGGCCGGCCCGTGGCGCGTGAAGCGTTCGATCGCCAGGCCCGGCACGGCGCCCTCGAGCGTGACGGTGCCGACCCAGGCGTCCTGTCGGTAGTCGCTGGTCAGGTCCGCGAGCGCCCTCTGCTCACCGAACACCCCGCCCTCGGCCACCACGGCCAGGTCGAACGCCTCGGCCACCCCGGCGTCGACCTCGACGCCGTCGACCAGGTCCTTCAGCGCGGCCACCGGCGTGCCGAAGCGGCTGCCCAGCCGCTCGGGCTCGGCGGCCACCACGGCTTCCCATGCGCGCTGCATCGGTGCGACCAGCGCCCCGTAGCCGATCACGGCACCGAGCATCGGCACCGCGAGGTCGCCCGCCTTCAGCCGCACCTCGGGCGCGCCCAGCCAGGTCGGCACGGCGAGCACCGGCGACTGCTGCGACACCCGCACCTCGCGGATGGGTTCGGCATGCGTGCCATCCCAGGCATCCAGCCGTTCGAGCAGTTGCAGGCTGCCGAGCGACAGTGCCAGCGTGCGCGCGTCGCCCGACACGTCGTGCGCGGCCGGCCGCGCGTCGTACAGCACGACCTGGGCCACCGGCAACTGGCGTGCGGCCAGCAGCGACAGCGCCAGCCCGACCGGGCCGGCTCCGATGACCGCGATGCGCAGCGTTTTCATGCGGTCGCGATCTTAGGCGGCGTGGCCGGCAGGGGCCGATCGACTAGAATTCCGCGCTTTTCGGCGGCAGCCAGGGCACTGGATGCGGCACGAGGGTTCACCCTCGGCCGCGCGCCCTTGCAAACGTGCCGACGCGGCCGCAACTGCCGCAGCTGCTCTCCCCCCGCAACGACGAGGACCCGCAAGTGTTCATCTCCACCGCTTACGCGCAAGCCGCGCCTGCCGCCGCGGGCGGCGCCGAATCCACCTTCATCACGCTGCTGCCGCTGGTGCTGATGTTCGTGGTGCTGTACTTCATCATGATCCGCCCGCAGATGAAGCGCCAGAAGGAGCACAAGGCGATGATCGAGGCGCTGGCCAAGGGCGACGAGGTCGTGACCGCCGGCGGGCTGCTGGGCAAGGTCAGCAAGCTTGGCGACACCTACGTGTCGATCGAGGCCGGCAGCAACGAGCTGATGGTGCAGCGCACGGCGATCGTGCAGGTTCTGCCCAAGGGCACCATCAAGTAATCCGAGCGCGGCCCCGGCCGCGCTGGCTCGAGGCCTTCGCCGATGAACCGCTACCCCTGGTGGAAGTACGCGATCCTGTTGATCGCGCTGGTGGTCGGTGCGCTGTACACGGCGCCCAACTTCTTCGGCGAGTCGCCTGCGGTGCAGGTGTCGTCGGGCAAGGCCACGGTCAAGGTCGACAGCGCGCTGCTCGGCCGCGTGCAGTCGGCGCTGTCGGCGGCGCAGATCGGCGCCGACTTCGTTCAGCTCGAGGGCAACTCGGTGCGCGCCCGCTTTGCCGACACCGACACGCAGATCAAGGCCAAGGACGCCATCGCCAAGGCGCTCAACCCCGACGCGGCCGATCCTTCCTACATCGTCGCGCTGAACCTGGTGTCGCGTTCGCCGCAGTGGATGGCCAGCCTGCGCGCGCTGCCGATGTACCTGGGCCTGGACCTGCGCGGCGGCGTGCACTTCCTGATGCAGGTCGACATGAAGGCGGCGCTGACCAAGCGCGCCGAGGCCTACAGCGGCGACGCACGCACGCTGCTGCGTGACAAGGGCATCCGTGCCGCGGTCACGCGCGACGGCAACAACGTCGAGGTGCGCCTGCGCGACAGGGCGGCAGCCGACGGCGCGCGCAACCAGCTCGGCGACAACCTGCCGGACCTGGCATGGGTCGAGAGCGCCGAGGGCGAAGGCTTCAAGCTCACCGGCACGCTCAAGCCCGAAGCGGCACGCCGCATCCAGGACCAGGCGGTCAAACAGAACATCACGACGCTGCACAACCGCGTCAACGAGCTCGGCGTGGCCGAGCCGGTGATCCAGCAGCAGGGCCTCGACCGCGTGGTGGTGCAGCTGCCCGGCGTGCAGGACACGGCCAAGGCCAAGGACATCATCGGCCGCACGGCGACGCTCGAGATGCGCATGGTGGACGACAGCGCCGAGGCCGCCGCAGCGGCAGTCGGCTCGGCGCCGGTGCCTTTCGGTGCCGAGCGTTATGTCGAGCGTGGCGGCGCGCCGCTGATCTTGAAGCGCCAGGTCATCATCACCGGCGACAGCCTGACCGACGCCCAACCCGGCTTCGACAGCCAGAACCAGGAACCGAAGGTCGACCTGACGGTGGACGCCAAAGGCGCGCGCATCATGCGCGACGTCTCGCGCGAGAACATTGGCAAGCGCATGGCCATCGTGCTGTTCGAGAAGGGCAAGGGCGAGGTCATCACCGCACCGGTGATCCGCGGCGAGCTCGGCGCGCGTTTCCAGATCTCGGGCCGCATGACGACGCAGGAGGCCAGCGACACCGCGCTGCTGCTGCGCGCCGGTTCGCTCGCCGCACCGATGGAGATCATCGAGGAGCGCACGATCGGCCCCAGCCTGGGCGCCGAGAACATCGGCAAGGGCTTCGACAGCGTGAGCTACGGCTTCGCGGCGATTGCCCTGTTCATGTGCGCCTACTACCTGCTGTTCGGCGTCTTCTCGACGCTGGCGCTGGCTTTCAACCTGCTGCTGCTGGTGGCTCTGCTGTCGATGCTGCAGGCCACGCTGACGCTGCCGGGCATCGCGGCCATCGCGCTGACGCTGGGCATGGCGATCGACGCCAACGTGCTGATCAACGAACGCGTGCGCGAGGAACTGCGCGCCGGCGTGAGCGCGCAGATGGCGATCCAGACCGGCTACGAGCGCGCCTGGGGCACGATCCTCGACTCCAACATCACGACCCTCATCGCCGGCTTGGCGCTGTTCGCGTTCGGTTCGGGCCCGGTCAAGGGCTTTGCCGTCGTGCACTGTCTGGGCATCCTGACGTCGATGTTCTCCGCGGTCGTGTTCTCGCGCGGCCTCGTGAACCTGTGGTATGGGCGTCAGAAGAAGTTGAAGAGCGTGTCGATCGGCCAGGTCTGGAAGCCGGCCGCGACGCCCGGTGCGGCCGTCGAGCCGGCCACGAAGACCGACCAAGCGGAGGCCTGAGCCATGGAGTTCTTCCGCATCCACCGCGACATCCCGTTCATGCGCCACGCACTGGTGCTGAACGCGATCTCGTTCCTCACGTTCGTCGCCGCGGTGTTCTTCCTGGTGACGCGCGGCCTGCACCTGTCGATCGAGTTCACCGGCGGCACCGTGATGGAGGTGGCGTACTCGCAGCCGGCCGACATCGCCAAGACGCGCGCTACGGTCGAGGCGCTCGGCTTCGGCGAGGTGCAGGTGCAGAACTTCGGCACCTCGCGCGACGTGCTGATCCGCCTGCCGCTGCGCCAGGGCGACAAGCAGGACGCCGTGGCGGCGCGCGTGTTCGCCGAGCTGTGCAAGGCCGAGTCGGGCAACGTGGTGGACAAGAGCTACACGACGCCGCAGGGCGAGCAGGTGGCGCGCAAGGCCTGCGCGGTCGGCGACAAGGAGCCGCTGACGCTGTCGCGCACCGAGTTCGTCGGCCCGACGGTGGGCGAGGAGCTCGCCTACGACGGCGCACGGGCGCTGCTGGTGACCATCGCCGGCATCATGCTGTACCTGATGTTCCGCTTCGAGTGGAAGTTCTCGGTGGCCGGCATCGTCGCCAACCTGCACGACGTGGTGATCATTCTCGGATTCTTCGCCTACTTCCAGTGGGAGTTCTCGCTCGCGGTGCTGGCGGCGGTGCTGGCGGTGCTGGGCTATTCGGTGAACGAGTCGGTGGTTATCTTCGACCGCGTGCGCGAGACCTTCCGCAAGTTTCGCAAGCTCGACACCGAACAGGTGATCGACCACGCCATCACCTCGACCATCAGCCGCACCATCATCACCCACGGCTCGACGCTGATGATGGTGGTGTCGATGCTGGTCTTCGGGGGGCCGACGCTGCACTACTTTGCGCTGGCGCTGACGATCGGCATCCTGTTCGGCATCTACTCGTCGGTGTTCGTCGCTGCGGCCATCGTGATGTGGCTGCGCGTCAAACGCGAGGACCTCGTGAAAGCTGCCTCAAAGGGCGGCGATCCGAACGACCCGAACGCCGGCGCCATGGTCTGAATGCGCCGGGCCCTGGTGTAGAGTCCTTGTAACAACAGGCCTCTACAGCAGCATCACCATGGCGACCATCGGCGAGAGCACGGGCTTGGCCTACCAGGCCAGGCGCGTGTACACCGAAGAGCTGGTGAAGGGCCTGCCGCCGCTGGTCACCACGGTGTCGCATTGGGCGATCTCGCCCGAGCGGGTCGCGCCGGGCGCCGACCCGGCCACGCTGATGCGCTTGCGCGACCTGGCTGCCGACCTGAAGCGCCACGGCGTGGCCTGGCACCAGGGCATGGTGGCCGCGCTTCAGCACGCGTTGCATCACGGGGCCGGGTCGTCCGTCGGTGGCGACACGATGATGAACACCCAGGCGCGCAAGCTGTCGCTGGTCGACGACCAGACGATCGAGCGCGAGATCACTGCGTCGCGCCTGGCGCTGGCGGTCATGGACCGAGCCGGCGAAGAGTTCAACGACCTGCGCGCCCGCGTCGCGCTGCTCGAGCGGCGCGAGGAACTCGACCCGAACGACCTGCTGCGCTCCCACGTGCTGGCGCGTTTCGTGGTCGATGCCTGGGCCGAAGCCGGCCTGCCGGACGCCGCGCTGCGCGACCTGCAGCCGGTGCTGCACGAGGAGTTCGCCACGCTGGTGCAGGAGGCTTACCACGAGGCCAACAGCGTGCTGGTCGCGCACAACGTGATGGCCGACATCGACCTGCGTCCGCTGATCCGGCGCACGCGTGGCGGGTCGACCACGGGTTACGGCAGCCAGGCCGAGGAGACGCGGCTGATGACGCGCTCGGGTGTCGCCAGCGCGCCGTCGGGGCCGCCCGGTTCCGCCGACAACGCCACGGCGGTCCTGACGCGCCTGACCCGCATGATCGAACGCCAGGTGCCGGCGTTCGCGCACACGGCCCATGTCGGCCAGCGCACGGTGTCGCCGGGCCTGTCGGCCGCCATCGGCAGTGCGCAGGTCGGCGTGCAGCGCCGCCTGTCCGGCGACGGCACGGCCCAGGTGGCCACGGTGTCGCCGGCGCTGCTGGAAGAACTGCAGGCACGCAAGCAGGCGCTCAAGCGCGCCGCGGAGTCGCCGGTCGAGCGCGCGACGATCGAGATCGTCGCGCTGCTGTTCCAGGCCATCCTGACCGAGGAACGCATCCCGGCCTCGGTGCGCGTGTGGTTTGCCCGCCTGCAGATGCCGGTGCTGCGCGTGGCGGTCGGGGAGCCCGACTTCTTTGCCACCATCGACCATCCGGCGCGGCGTCTGATCGACCGCATGGGTGCCTGCGTGATGGGTTTCGAGGCCACCGCGCGCGCGGTCAGCGACGCGCTGGAGACCGAGATCAAGCGCATCGTGCAGGTGGTCGAGGCTTACCCCGACACGGGCCGGCGCGTGTTCCAGACCGTGCTGACCGAGTTCGAGCGCTTTCTCGAGAACTACTTCAAGAGCGACGCCGCGACGCGCAAGGGTGTGTCGCTGGCGCAGCAGGTCGAACAGCGCGAGACGCTGGCGATCCAGTACACGATCGAGTTGCGCAAGCTGCTCAACGAGGTGCCGGTGCAGGAGGGCGTGCGCCAGTTCCTGTTCCAGGTCTGGGCCGACGTGATGGCCGTCACCTCGGTGCGCAACGGTGCCCAAAGCGAGGCCACCAAGGCCATGCGCGCGGCGGCCGGCGACCTGATCTGGTCGGCCGGGGCCAAGGTCACGCGCGAGGAGCGCGCCGAGGTGATCCGCAAGCTGCCGCCGCTGCTGAAGAAGTTGCGCGAGGGCATGGAGTCGGCGGGCGTGCCGGCCGACAAGCGCGACGAGCATGTGCGCTCGCTCAACGAGTCGCTGGCCGCGGCGTTCTCGGCCAAGGCGGCGGCGATCCCGCCCGACCGCTTCGAGGAACTGCGCGAGCGGCTGGAGACGCTGGAGGAGCTGTTGCCCGATGCCGGCGACGTGCAGCTCGACCAGACCCTGATGCTCGACCTTTCCGGCGACGACAGCAGCGAGCTCGAAGTGGTCGGCGAGGGCGGTTCGATGCCCACGCCGGCCATGCTGTCGTGGGCGCGTGAGCTGCAGGTCGGCAGCTGGTACATGCTGGAGTACGGCGGCAAGACCGAGGCGGTCCAGCTGGCCTGGCAGGGCATGCGGCGCCACCTCTCGCTGTTCGTCACGCCCACCGGGCACTGCCTGCTGTTCGAGCAGAACCGCCTGGCGTCCTACCTGCAGGCGGGCCTGCTGCTGCCGGCGCAGGACGAGGCCCTCACGGTCCGCGTGGCCAAGCTGGATGCCGACCCCGCAAGGCTGCTGAACTAGAAGCGAAACAGGGCCCGAGGGCCCTGTCAGCGGATGCGCCTGCGGCGCCTCAATGCACCGATCGCTCCTCGGGGGCGACAAACAGCTCGTCAAGGATCAGCGCGTCGGGCTCCTCGCCCAGGCTCCAGAACACCATCAGCACGATGACCTTCAGGTCCTCCAGGTCGATCGGGAGCGCGCCCACGGCCATCGCGCGGTCCACCACCATCTCGCGCATCGGCGGCGGCAGCACACCGGCCGACTCAAGGAAGCTGATGAAGCCGATCGATTCCTCGCCCAGGCGGTCGTGTTCGGCCGGCGAGTACACGCGCATCGCCTGCGCGCTTTGCTGGCCGGAGTAGCTCTCGGCCGCACCGGCCAGTCCGTCGAGCCAGGTCAGTGCTTCCTGGATCTCGTCGCTCTCGAAACCGGCCGCCGACAGCTTGCGCGTGAGCTGCGCGTGATCGGGACAGGCGTCCGGGCGCCAGTAGGTTTCGTAGAGGTAGACCAGCACATCGAACATGGTTCAACCCACTATAGCGCAGGCCTCAGCCGCTGCCACGGCGCTGGAACAACCCGCCTGGCAGGCGGGCCACCAGCCCATCGAGCTCCAGTTCCAGCAGGCGGGCATTGAGGTCGGCCGCCCCCAGGCCGGTGCGGGCGCCCAGCGCATCGAGGGTGGCCGGGTCGTGGCCGAGCGCGTTGAGGATCGGGTCGTGCGCGGCGCCCTCATCGGGCCGTGGGGCCGTGGCCGGGCGGGCTTTCCAGTCCAACTCGCCGAGCACGTCGTCGGCCGACTCGACCAGCTTGGCGCCTTGCTTGATCAGCGCATGGCAGCCGCGTGACTGGGGCGAGTGGATCGACCCGGGGATCGCGAACACCTCGCGCCCGGCTTCGATCGCCGCGCGCGCGGTCGACAGCGAGCCTGACGGCAAGGCGGCCTCCACCACCAGCGTGCCGCGCGCCAGCCCAGCAATGATGCGATTGCGCATCGGAAAGTTCTCAGGCAACGGCGGCGTGCCGATCGGGAATTCGGTCAGCAGCAACCCGTGCTCGGCAATTCGGTGTGCGAGCGTGCGATGGCGTGCCGGGTAGATGCGGTCGGCGCCGGTGCCCATCACGGCGATCGTCGCACCGCGCCCGGTCAGCCCACCTTCGTGCGCCGCGCCGTCGATGCCCAGCGCCAGGCCCGACACCACGGTCAGCCCCGCCTGCGACAGGTGGGCCGCGAACGCGCGCGCGTTGTCGGCACCCTGTGCGGTTGGGTTGCGGCTGCCGACGATCGCGATCGAGGGTGCCATCAGCAGCTCGAGGCGCCCCTGCGCGAACAGCAGCAGGGGCGGGTCGGCGCTCTCGAGCAGCTGCGGCGGGTAGGACGAATCGCCCAGCGTGAGGACATGGCGCGTGCCGTCGGTGCCGGCCCAGGCCCGCGTCGCGGCGAGCTGCTCGTCGTGTCCGTCAGGCAGGCGGCCGAGCGCGGACGCGAGCGTCGCGCCGACCAGGGTCTGCAAGGTCGCAGGCGACGCGCTGAAGATGCCCTCGGCCGAACCGCAGGCCGCCAGCAGCCTGCGTGCGCTTTCGCGCCCGACCCCGGGCGTGCGCAGCAGGCGCAGCCAGGCGTCGAGGTCGTCCGGTGCCAACACCGGCCGCGACGGTCAGGGCTGGGTGAAGTGGTCGCCGGCGACGACCGGCTGCTGGACCTGGAGCACCAGCGCGTACGACACGCGGTCGAACACGCGGAACACGAACATCAGGCCATGCCGTTCGTCGGGCAGCTTGATCGCTTCGGGCTTGGCGTAGGTCGTGTCGGTGCGGCGTTCGCCGTCGCGCAGCACGGCCACCACATGGCCGCGCTCCATGCCGTCGCGCGTGCCACGGTTGATCGCCACCACCTGGTTCTGGCCCGCGTTCAGGGCCTCGCCGTAGACCTTGATGACCTGGCCGGCGACCGGCTTGGACGGCGCATGCGGCATGAAGCTGGAGAAGTCGCGCGGCGGCACGGCCGCGAGGCGGTCGCCCACGCCGACCTCTTCCTTGACCGCGGTGATCTCGAAGGTGGCCGGCACCGGCACGGTGCCCTTGCCGTCGGTCGACGGGGCCGAGCCGGCTTCGCGGACGTAGGCCGCCGTGCCGACGAAGTGCGCCTCGTAGCCGAGCACTTCC
Source organism: Burkholderiaceae bacterium (assembly GCA_035539635.1). Classification (GTDB taxonomy): domain Bacteria; phylum Pseudomonadota; class Gammaproteobacteria; order Burkholderiales; family Burkholderiaceae_C; genus CADEEN01. The sequence goes on along the minus strand of DATLIE010000368.1, from coordinate 33,824 downwards.
TTGGTCGTCGGGTCCACCAGCGGCGTGGCCTGGCGGAACAGGCGCCAATCGGTCAGCCCGCCGAGTTCGCCGCGCACGTAGGCGCGGTCGCCGCGGCCCATGATCACGCGGCTCTCCGGCGCAGCGACGACGCGCGGCGCGTTGGCCAGCTCGTTCGCATTGAACACCACCGCCTCGTTCAGGAAGGGCGCGATCAGGTTGAGCGGGATCGACGGAATGGCCGAGTCGGACGTGCCCTCGGCGCGGATGCGCGGGCTCAGCTTGACGGTACCGTCCGGGCCGGCCTGGCCCATGGTCAGGCGCGCACGGCCGCCCGACTTGTCGAGCACCAGCACCTGGCCCGGGTAGATCAGGTGCGGGTTGCGGATCTGCTCCAGGTTCATGCCCCACAGCTGCGGCCAGCGCCAGGGGCTCTTCAGAAACAGCTTGGAGATGTCCCACAGCGTGTCACCGCGCTTGACGGTGTGGCTGTCCGGGGCGTTGGGAGCCAGGTCCTCGAGCGGCACGCCGGCCTGTGCCGTCTGCTGCGCGGTGGCCCGCTGCTGCGGCGTGATCGGGTAGTTCTGCGCCACGGCGCTGCCGCAGGCCAACGCGAGCAAGCTCGCGATCAACGGGGTGGCGTGGCGCTGGACGTGGCGTCGGATCATGAACGGGGCTCCCGGGGGCCGCGGCGTGGGCGATGCGAAAATACGGCCGCTTTTCGAGGTCTTCGAGCAGCTTGCCGCAGGCCCTGCGCCAGGTCGGCAAAATGCTCACTTGGTTTGGCAGATTCTGCCCATAAACCCTTGATGCCGCAATGAAAGTGCCCTGCGGGCCCCCCTCGCACGGCACAGTCGTGGCACCTTTCACGAATCATGTCTTTGTTGCCGATCCTGCGATACCCCGACCCACGCCTGCACACCGTGGCCCAGCCCGTGGCCGCGGTGGATGAGCGCATCCGCCGTCTGGTCGACGACATGCTCGAAACGATGTACGAGGCCGACGGCGTGGGCCTGGCCGCGACGCAGGTCGACGTGCACGAACGCGTGCTCGTGATCGACACCTCGGAGTCGCGTGACCGCCCGCGGGTGCTGATCAATCCCGAGCTGATCGCGCAAAGCGAGGAGATGGTGCTCGGCGAAGAGGGCTGTCTTTCGGTGCCGCAGATCTACGACAAGGTGCCGCGCCATGCGCGCGTGACGGTGCGCGCGCTCGGCCGTGACGGTCAGCCCTACCAGTTCGACGCCGAGGGCCTGGAGTCGGTGTGCGTGCAGCACGAGATGGATCATCTGGTGGGCAAGGTGTTCGTCGAGTACCTGAGCGCGCTCAAGCGCGATCGCATCAAGACGAAGATGCAGAAGAAGACCCGCGAGGAGCAGTTGCAGTCGGGGCCGGCCGCGCGCCGGCTCTGAGCCCGCCATGAGCCTGCGCGTCGCCTTCGCGGGCACGCCCGAGTTCGCCGCGGTGGCGCTGCGCCGCCTCATCGACGCGCGCTTCACCGTGCCGCTGGTGCTGACGCAACCCGACCGCCCCGCCGGTCGCGGCCTGAAGCTGCAGCCCTCGGCGGTCAAGCGGGTCGCGCAGGCGCATGGCCTGGCGCTGGCGCAGCCGCGCAGCCTGCGCCTGGACGGCAAGTACCCCGAGGGCGCCGCCGCCGCACGCGCCGCGCTCGATGCGGTGCGGCCCGACGTGCTGGTGGTTGCGGCGTACGGCCTGATCCTGCCGCGCTGGGTGCTCGCACTGCCGCGCCTGGGTTGCCTGAACATCCATGCCTCGCTGCTGCCGCGCTGGCGCGGCGCGGCGCCGATCCAGCGCGCCATCGAGGCTGGCGATGCCGAGACCGGCATCACGATCATGCAGATGGACGAGGGCCTGGACACCGGCGACATGCTGCTGGTCGAGCGGCTGCCGATCGGTGGCGACGACAGCAGCGCGACGCTGCACGACAAGCTGGCCGCGCTTGGCGGGCGACTGGTCGTCGAAGCGCTCGAGGCCGCGGCCTCCGGCGGCCTGCAGCCGCGTCCGCAGCCGGCTGAAGGCGTGACCTACGCGCGCAAGATCGACAAGGCCGAAGCGGCGATCGACTGGCACCAGAGTGCCGCGCAGATCGAGCGCCGCGTGCGCGCCTTCGATCCGCAACCCGGCTGCCACGCCGAAGTGGGCGGCGAGTCGATCAAGATCTGGCGCTCAAAGGTGAGCGCCGGCTTCTCCGCAGACCCCGGATCCCTGTCGATCGACGCGGGCCGCCCGGTGGTGGGGTGCGGCCGCGACGGGCTCGAGCTCGTCGAGGTCCAGCGGCCGGGCGGGCGCCGACAGGGTGCCGCCGCCTGGCTCGCGTCGCGGCACTGAAGCCGCCTCAAGCCCGGTCACCGGGCTGCCGATAACGGGGCACACCGTGCACCGACCGACCACCATGTTGCGCCCCGCCCTGATCCTCGTCGCCGCCCTGCTGCCCGTCCTGGCGGGCTGCAACCTCATGGGTGGCGAGCCGGCGGAGGCGGTGGCGGCGCGCCGCGAGGCCGAAGGCAAAGCCGTGGGCGGCGCCTGCCGCCACGCCGGGCGCGCGATCGAGGATTGCTTTGCACTGAACAAGCGCGCCGACAAGGCCGCCATCTTTGCCGGCTGGCGCGAAATGAACGACTACATGCGCGACAACAAGGTCGACACGGTGCCCGCGCAGGGCGCGCCGGCGCCGGCCGAGAGCGCCGCCAAGGCCGAACCCGCGGCCGAACCGGCCGTCAAGCCGGCCAAGGCCAAGAAGGCCGAGTCCTGACTCCTTGAGCCATTCCGTCGCGTGGGGCCGCAGCTGGTCGCACGGCGCGTGACGTCGCCCTGCCGCTGCGGCATCGTGTGGCCTTCGATGCCCGTTTGCGAAGGAGACACGACGATGAGTGCCAACCTGATCCGCCGCCACGCCTGGTTCACGGCCGTCACGCTGGGCTGGATCGTGGCGCTGGCGCCCGCCGCGCAGGCCGCGACCACCGGTTCGGGCAAGCCCGGGACCGAGGCGCGCGAGGCCAGCGGTTTCGCAGCAATCACGATGCGCGGCGACATCGACGTCGTCGTGCGCCAGGGCGCGCGCGAAGCGGTGCAGGTCAGCACCGACGACAACCTGCTACCGCTGCTGCAGACCGTGGTCGAGGGCAGTGGCGATCAGCGCTCGCTGCGCATCCAGTGGAAGGCGGGCGAGTCGGTCCGCGCGAAGTCACGCACCGTGGTCACGGTCGACGTGGTCAAGCTGACGGCGGTGGCGCTGTCCGGTTCCGGCGACCTCGCGCTCGGTGCGTTGAAGACACCGTCGCTCGCGCTGTCGATCTCCGGCTCGTCGGACGCCAAGGTCGAGCAGCTCGACGCCGGGCAGCTGACCGTCAGCATCTCGGGCTCGGGCGACGTGCAGGCCAGCGGCAAGGCGACCAAGGTCGAGATCTCGATCGCGGGGTCGGGCGACGTCCGCACGCGCGAGCTCGCGGCCGAGGACGTGAGTGTCTCCATTGCCGGTTCGGGCGATGCCAGCGTGAACGCGAGCAAGGCACTCTCGGTGTCGATCGCCGGTTCGGGCGACGTGGAGTACACCGGCGGCGCGACGCTGGCCAAGGCGCGCGTCGCGGGCAGCGGATCGGTCCGGCAACGCTGAGCCGATCCGAGCGCGGCCACGGGCCGCGCGAACCCGACTGCGAGCGCGGGCGGGCCGCGCCCGGGACAATCGGCCCGATGTCTGCTTCCGATCTGGCACTGCAGCCGCTTTGGCGCCACCCCGAATTCGCGCGCGGCGCGCGTGACATGACGGGCACCGCCCTGGGCATCGGCGCCTGGGGCCTGCTGACCGGCATCGCGATGGCCAAGAGCGATCTGGCGATGCCGCTGGCGGTGCTGATGTCGCTGATCGTCTTTGCCGGCAGCGCACAGCTCGCTGCCCTGCCGTTGCTCGCGGGCGGCGCGCCCTTGTGGATCATCTGGGCCACCGCGTTGTGCGTGAACCTGCGCTTCGTGATCTTCAGCGCCGGCTGGCGCCGCTACTTCGCCGAACTGCCGCGCAAGCAGCGCCTGCGCATGTCGTACTTCGCCGCCGACCTGAACTACGTGCTGTTCATGAAGCGCTTCCCGCAGGCCGAGGCGCCGCCGACTTCCGAGTCGGTGCCGTACTTCTGGGGCGGCGTGGCGCTGAACTGGCTGTCGTGGCAGGTGCCGTCGCTGATCGGCCTGGTGGTCGGCGACCGCATCCCGCCCGATTGGGGCCTGGGCTTCGCCGGCACGCTGGCGCTGCTGGGCCTGACCTACGCGCTGCTCAACGACCGCTCGACCTGGGTCGCGGCCGTCGTGGCCGGTGCGGCGGCGGTGGCGACTTATGCGCTGCCGCTCAAGCTCAACATCCTCGTCGCGATCGCTGCGGCCGTGGTCATCGGTCTCTTGATGGACCACACGACACGGCGCCCGGTGGAGCCGGAGGAGGATCTGACATGAGCAGCGTCACCTGGGAGGGCGTGGTCGCGATCCTCGGCCTGGCGCTGATCACGATCGTCACGCGCGGCTTCTTCCTCTACCCCGAGCGTGAGCTGCCGATGCCGGCCTGGCTGCAGCAGGGCCTGCGCTACGCGCCGCTGGCCGCGCTGGTCGCGGTGGTGGCGCCCGAGATCTTCATGACCCAGGGCCGCCTGATCAGCACCTGGATGGACGCGCGCCTGCCCGCCGTGCTGGCGGCCACCGCCTACTTCTACTGGCGGCGCGACATCCTCGGCACCATCATCGCGGGCACCACGATGTTGCTCGTGCTCAAGCTCGGCTTCGGCTGGTGATTCCTACAATCGCTGAATGAACGTCCTCCGCTTCTCCGATCTCGTTGCGCAGGGCCGCGTGCGCGGCCAGCGCGTCTTCATCCGTGCCGACCTCAACGTGCCGCAGGACGACGCCGGGCACATCACCGAGGACACGCGCATCCGCGCCTCGGTGCCCTGCATCCGCATGGCGCTCGACGCCGGCGCGGCGGTGATGGTCACTTCGCACCTCGGACGTCCGACCGAAGGCGAGTTCAAGCCCGAGGACTCTCTGGCGCCGGTGGCCGCTCGGTTGAGCGAATTGCTCGGCTGCCCCGTGCCGCTTCGGTCGAACTGGGTCGATGGCGTGGCCGTTCAGCCCGGCGAGGTGGTGCTGCTGGAGAACTGCCGCCTCAACAAGGGCGAGAAGAAGAACAACGAGGAATTGGCGAAGAAGATGGCGGCGCTGACCGACATCTTCGTGCACGACGCCTTCGGCACCGCGCACCGCGCCGAGGCCAGCACCTACGGCATCGCGCAGTTCGCCAAGATCGCCTGTGCCGGCCCGCTGCTGGCGGCCGAGATCGATGCGATCACGAAGGCGCTCGCGCACCCGAAGCGGCCGCTGGTGGCCATCGTCGCTGGCTCCAAGGTCAGCACCAAGCTGACGATCCTGCAGAGCTTGGCGGCCAAGGTCGACGGTTTGGTGGTCGGCGGCGGCATCGCCAACACTTTCCTGCTCGCGCAAGGGTTGCCCATCGGCAAGAGCCTGGCCGAGCCCGACCTCGTCAAGGAGGCCAAGGCCGTGATCGAGGCGATGGCCGCGCGCGGCGCCGCGGTGCCGATCCCGGTCGACTTGGTGTGTGCCAAGGAGTTCAAGGCCGACGCGAAGGCGACCGTCAAGGCGGCCACCGACGTGGCTCCCGACGACCTGATCCTCGACATCGGCCCCAAGACCGCGGCGCTGCTCGCCGACCAGCTCAAGGCCGCCGGCACCATCGTCTGGAACGGCCCGGTGGGCGTGTTCGAGTTCGATGCGTTCGCGAATGGCACCGAAACGATTGCGCGCGCGATCGCAGCAAGTGATGCGTTCTCGATTGCCGGCGGCGGCGACACCCTGGCCGCGATCGCCAAGTACGGCATCGAGAAGGACGTGGGCTACATCTCCACCGGCGGCGGCGCCTTCCTCGAGGTGCTCGAAGGCAAGACGCTGCCGGCCTTCGAGATCCTCGCGAAGCGCGCGCAGTGACGGAACTCCGCGCATGAGCAAGCTCAAGGCACTCCTCTGGGATGTCGACGGCACGCTCGCCGAGACCGAGCGCGACGGGCATCGGGTTGCGTTCAACCTCGCCTTCGAGGCCTTCGGGCTGCCCTGGCGCTGGGACGATGCCCGCTATGGGCAACTCTTGCAGGTCACCGGCGGTCGAGAACGCCTGATGCACGACATGGATAGCCGGTCCGACGCACCGCCGTTGGCCGGCGAGCGCGACACGCTGGCGCGTGCGCTGCACGCGAAGAAGAACACCCTGTATGCCGAACTGGTCGCCGGCATCGGCATCCCGCTGCGCGGCGGCGTGCTCGAGCTGATGCGCGAGTGCCGTGACCACGGCGTGCGCATGGCCGTCGCCACGACAACGAGCCGCTCCAACTTGGAGGCGTTGCTGCGCAAGCACATGGGCGAGCGCTGGGCCGCCTGGTTCGGCGCCATCGTCTGCGGCGAGGACGTGCAGCGCAAGAAGCCCGACCCCGAGGTCTTCGTCACGGCCATTCAGGCGCTGGGCGTCGGCCCGCTCGAGGCCGTTGCTCTCGAGGACTCGCCGGGCGGCGTGGCGGCGGCGCGTGCCGCCGATTGCCCGGTCATCGTCACCCGCAGCTTCTACTTTGCCCAGTCCTCTGTCGAGGGCGCCATCGCCGTCGGGCCGGGTCTGCACACGCGCGAAGGCTGGCGCCCTGCGTCGGCTGCTCGCTCGCCGCGGCCAAGTGCTGGCCAGGGTGACCGCGTCCGCCTGGCCGATATCGCCGACTGGTTCACGCAACGCGACACGATCAGCGACTACCCCTAGATTTCGTGACGCCGGGCAGCGCCCTGAATCATGAAAGACCTCCACCTTAGTCCAGCCCGCCGCCGGCATCCCACCGACTTCTCGCCCGCTCAACGACTTCCCCGGAGAACCCCATGGCCCTCGTCTCACTGCGCCAAGTGCTCGACCACGCCGCCGAATGCGGCTACGGCGTGCCCGCCTTCAACGTCAACAACCTCGAGCAGGTCCACGCGATCATGGAAGCGGCGCAGGAAACGCAGTCGCCGGTGATCCTGCAAGCCTCGGCCGGCGCTCGCAAGTACGCCGGCGAGCCCTACCTGCGCCACTTGGTGCTGGCGGCCGTGGAGATGCATCCAGACATCCCGATCGTGCTGCACCAGGACCATGGCGCCTCGCCGGCGGTGTGCCAACAGTCGATCCGCTCGGGCTTCACCAGCGTGATGATGGACGGCTCGCTGCTCGAAGACGCGAAGACGCCCGCGAGCTACGACTACAACATCGAGGTCACGCGCAAGGTCTGCGAGATGGCTCACTCGATCGGTGTCTCGGTCGAAGGCGAACTCGGCTGCCTGGGCTCGCTCGAAACCGGTGAGGCCGGCGAGGAGGACGGCGTGGGCGCCGCGGGCAAGCTCACGCACGACATGATGCTCACCAACCCCGACGAGGCGAAGGACTTCGTCGCCCGCACCGGCGTCGATGCGCTGGCCATCGCCATCGGCACCAGTCACGGCGCCTACAAGTTCACCCGCAAGCCCACCGGCGACATCCTGGCCATCGAGCGCATCGCGCAGATCCACGCCGCGGTGCCGAACACGCACCTGGTGATGCACGGCTCGTCCAGCGTGCCACAGGAGTGGCTGGCGGTCATCCGCAAATACGGCGGCGACATCAAGGAGACCTACGGCGTGCCGGTCGAGGAGATCCAGCGCGGCATCAAGAGCGGCGTGCGCAAGATCAACATCGACACCGACATCCGGCTGGCGATGACCGCCGCCATGCGCCAGGCGTTCGCCGAGCAGCCCAGCGAATTCGACCCGCGCAAGGCATTGCAGGCCGCGAAGAAGGCCGCGCACGCCGTGGTCAAGGCGCGCTTCGAGGCCTTCGGCTGCGCCGGCCAAGGGGCGCGCATCAAGCCGCTGCCGCTCGAGGCCATGTCGGCCCGCTACGCCTGAAGCGTGAGCGTCCCAGCATGCGCCGTCACCGCAACGCGACGAACCTGATGCGCATCGCGACGGTGTGATTTCAGCCCGCGCCTCACAACCGAACCCCACTCGATCCATTCGATGGACCCGCTCCTTCTGGCACGTGCGCAGTTCGCAGCCAACATCACCTTCCACATCCTGTTCCCGTCGATCACCATCGCGCTGGGCTGGTTGCTGATGTTCTTCCGCTGGCGCTGGCGCCGGACGCAGCACACCGCTTGGCTGGCGGCCTACCGCTTCTGGACCAAGGTGTTCGCGCTGACCTTCGCACTGGGCGTGGTCAGCGGCGTGACGATGAGCTTCCAGTTCGGCACAAACTGGCCCGGTTTCATGGAGCGCGCCGGCAACGTCGCCGGCCCACTGCTGGGCTACGAGGTGCTGACCGCCTTCTTCCTGGAAGCGGGCTTCCTCGGCATCATGCTTTTCGGTCACGGGCGCGTGAGCGAGCGCGTCCATGCCTTCGCGACCTTCTTCGTCGCTTTCGGCACCACTGTGAGCGCATTCTGGATCCTGGTGCTCAACTCGTGGATGCAGACGCCCGCCGGGCACGAGATCGTTGAGGGCGTGTTCCACGTCAAGAGCTGGGCCGGGATCATCCTCAACCCCTCGTTCCCCTACCGCTTCGCCCACGTGCTGCTGGCTTCGGGGTTGACCTGTGCCTTCGTGCTGGCGGGCGTGAGCGCATGGCAGGTGCTGCGCGGTTCGACTCCGGAGATGGCTCCGCGCGTGCTGCGCGTCGGCGTCACCTGTGCGGCACTGCTGATCCCAGTTCAGATGTTCGTCGGTGATCTGCACGGCTTGAACACGCTCAAGCATCAGCCGCAGAAGGTGGCGGCGATGGAAGGCATATGGCAGACCGAGCGCGGTGCGCCGCTGCTGCTGTTTGCCTGGCCCGACGCGGCCACACGCAGCAACCGCTACGAGGTCGGCATTCCCAAAGGGGCCAGCCTCATCCTCACGCACGAGTGGGACGGCGAGATCAGGGGCCTCGACGAGTTCCGCGATCGGCACCCGCCCGTGGCGCCGGTGTTCTGGGCGTTCCGCATCATGGTTGGTGTCGGCATGCTGATGCTGCTGGTGAGCTGGGTGGGTTGGTGGATGGGGCACCGCGCCGGCTGGCGGGCCGCCGCATGGACGCGGCCGCTGCTCTGGGTTCTCGTGGGCATGACGTTCTCGGGCTGGATGGCCACGGTCGCGGGTTGGTACGTCACCGAGATTGGTCGCCAACCATTCATCGTCCACAGCGTGCTGCGCGTGGCCGATGTGGCCTCGAACGTGCCCGGCTCGATGATTGCGTTCACGCTGGCGATCTACGTGACGCTGTACCTGGCCTTGCTCGTCGCCTACGTGGTCGTTCTGAAGCACATGGCCGAAAAGCCCGAGGACACTTCGCCGGCCATCCCCGCCCCGCGCGGCGCGCCGGCCGCCGCCGCCATGTTCCCTGCCCCCGGGGGCGAGCCGCGATGAGCTTCGACCAAGCCCTGCCGTTGATCTTCATCGTCCTGATGGGCCTGTCGATGCTTGTCTATGTGCTCAGCGACGGTTACGACCTGGGCGTGGGCATGCTACTGCCGCGCGCGACCGACGCCGAGAAGGACATCATGGTGGCCTCGATCGGGCCGTTCTGGGACGCCAATGAAACCTGGATCGTGCTCGGCGTGGGCATCCTGCTGATCGCCTTCCCGAAAGCCCATGGCCTGATCTTGACCGAGCTCTACCTGCCCGTGACCCTGATGCTGGTCGGCCTGGTGTTGCGCGGCGTGGCCTTCGACTTCCGCGTCAAGGCGCACGACAGCCACAAGGCGGCGTGGAACCGGCTCTTCTTCGGCGGCTCCTTGCTCGCGTCGATGATGCAAGGCTGGATGCTGGGGCGCTACATCAGCGGCTTCGGCGAAGGCTGGAACTACCCACTGTTCGCAGCCGCCATCGCGCTGACATTGCCGGCGGCTTACGTGCTGCTGGGCGCGACCTGGCTCGTAATGAAGACCGAGCACGGGCTGCAAGTTAAGGCCATCGTCTGGGCACGGCAGGCCTGGTGGCCGGTGGTGCTGGGCATGGTGCTGATCTCGATGGCCACGCCCTGGATCAGCACCACGGTGCGCGAGCGCTGGTTCGAGCTGCCGCAGATCATCGCGTTGGTGGTGATTCCCGCCACCACCACGGTCGCGCTGCTGGTGTTGCGCCGCGCGCTGCCGACGCGCCTAGTGCGCGGCGAGTTGTGCTGGCTGCCGTTCGTGCTGTTGATCGCCGTGTTCATACTCGGCTTCGTCGGCCTGGCCTACAGCATCTATCCCTACGTCGTCATCGACAAGCTGACGATGTGGCAGGCCGCCAGCAGCCCGGCCACGCTGAAGGTAACGCTCGTCGGCGTGTGCATCTCCGTGCCGGCAATCGTCGCCTACACCATCTACTCGTACCGCGTGTTCGGCGGCAAGGCGACGGAGCTGCGCTATGGATAGCCGACGCCGCAACTGCCTCGTGGCCGACACCTAGAGACGAACGGCAGCCTGGCCGGCGTGCAGGTGGTGGCGCCGGCGAGTGCCGACGGCGCATGGCGCGCCTGAACCCCCTGCAGCTGGTGTTGTTCCCGCCCTTGAGACTGTGAGATCAACCGTTGGCCCGGCGTCGTCACGGTCGGGCTGTTCGCGCACCACCGCGCCCACCTGTGCCGGCTCGGCAGGGTCGACGGCGTTCAGGCACTTCACCTTTGATCGGCAGTACCGACGGCGATGATCCACATCACCGCTATCGATCCTAGCGCCCGGCATTCGGAGCTGCGGGAGCCACATGGCGTTCGCGGGGGCGCACTTCTTGCGTCGCAATGTCCTGGGTGCAAACAGCGTTTGCGCCGCTGCCACCCACCCGCCGATTGGCCTTGCGCACATGACGCAGCCTTCGGCCACGACCGACAACAACTCTTTGGAGACTTTCCTCATGACCCTCGCCAAAACTCTGGCACTCGCCGCCCTCGCCCTCGCCCCCATGCTCGGCACCGCGACCGCTCACGCGCAGACCGGCCCCTGGCTGGTTCGCGTGCGCGCACTGCACATCGACCCGGCGAACAAGTCCAGCCCCGTTCCCTCGCTGGCCGTTCCAGCGGACGCCATTCACGTCAAGGACAAGTGGGTTCCCGAGCTCGACATCTCGTACTTCTTCACCAAGCAGATCGCTGCCGAACTGGTGCTGGCCTTCACCAAGCTCGATGCGCGGGTCACTTCGAGCGCGGTCGGTGCATTCGATGCCGGGTCTTTCAAGGCCCTGCCCCCCACGCTGACCGTGCAGTGGCACTTCCTCCCCGACGGGCAGTTCCGTCCCTACGTCGGCGCTGGCATCAACTACACGAACCTGTCCAGCGTCAAGCTGGGCAACGCCACGACCGGGCCGCTCACCCTCGACCGCAACAGCTTCGGGTCGGCCCTGCAGGCGGGGCTGGACATCGGCCTCGGCGGCCCGTGGTCCTTGAACATCGACGTCAAGAAGGCATGGATCCGTACCGACTTGAAGTCGGGCGGCTCGAAGCTCTCCACTCTCAAGGTCGACCCCGTGCTGGTCGGCTTGGGTGTCGGGTATCGCTTCTGATGTTCTAGCGCCGGCGCTTCGGCACCGGCGTGTCGGCGCCGGCGGAGGCGGCGGCGGCGCGGGCGGTGCTACCGCTGCTGATCGCGCAATGCGGCTCGAGGACGCGCCTGTGCGACACCATTGCCGGCAGGCCTATCGAGCTGCACGTCTGCAGCAACGGGTGCAACGATCCGCCTGCACCTGCAGAGCACGGTCGAGGGGCTGTGGCGATCGCGGCCATCACTTATTACGCAGTCAGCCTCCTGCTGTATGGGGGCAAAGCGGCCAACGCGGCGGGGGTCCCCATCCACTCTGAACTCGCCGCCGGCGCCGCGATGCCGCCAGTGCTGTGGGGCGTGTGGCAGTTGACGCGCCGGATTCATGGCCGATTGCAAGGTCACTTAGACCGATGCGCTCGCTGCAAAGACAGTTTAGGAGTTGGCCGTGTCGCAAAGTCCCTTTGCAGTTGAACCGACGCCAATTGCGCATGCGCTGAAGGTAGCGAGGCCAACTTCGTGACGGTAGGTGCACAAATGCAGGCGCTGCATCGCTTGATCACGGAGATCACGAGCAGGACACAAGGCACCCGGCACCCGGGCACGCACATTGCGAACGTCCATGCCCGCCATCGACCCGTCAACCGCTCCAAGCAACTTGAAGGATGCCCCGATGAACGTTCCCGCTGGTGTTGTTCCACCCCGCCGCGAACTCGCTCGGGAGCTTGCACCGCTGATCGCCGGAACCGAAGGCCAGGGCATGGTGGCACTGGTCAACCTCAGCACCGGCCGGGCGCTGACCCTCGGCGACTCGCCAAAGGCTTCCGGTCAGGCCCTCGGCATCGATGCCAGCCTGCTGCCGATGCTTGCTCGCGCGCTGCTCGGTCGCAGCATCGGCGCCGAAGTCGGCCGGATCGCGGCTGAGTGCGACGCCAACGGTGGAGTCACCTCGGCGTCGCTGCTGCTGCCACAGCACGACCTTGTACTGAGCCGGCTGCCCGGCTCGACGGAAGCCCTGTGCCTTGTCGTGCGCCACGCTCCGGCGTCCGTCGCAGCGCTGGACTCGATCGTCCATGCCCGGGGTGTGCACACGCGCCTGCAGAGCGTTCGCAAGACCCGCGCGAGCACGAATCCAAACAGGCCGCAGCCCGCTCAGCACAGCATGTCCCTCTGGAGCAAGCTGATCGCGGCGTGGCATGGGCATTCACACGCTCACGAGCCCGCGGGCGGCAAAGTGACTCAACCACAAGGCGCGCCCGAAGGCTCTTCGAGCTTGTTGCATGCTTCCTGCGACATCGACGAGCGGATCCTGGCCGCGGATCTGTTCGACCTGAGCGCGCAATCGCATGCCGCCAGCTACCGGCGCGCCGGATGCGGCATCGCCGCGCCGCGATCGGCCTTGCTCGCGGGCGCAATCTCGGCGACCTTCGAAGGCCGGCTGGCGTTGGCACCGATCGCTGAACAGTACGGGCTCGAACCGGGCGCCATCGGCAAGGCACGAATGCAGATCGGGCGTCGAGAGGTCTATCTTCTGCGTGTGCCGTATTACCCTGCCCTGCGCATACCGTTCGACGAACGCGAAGTGCTGATGGTCGTCAAGCCCCCGCGCGGCAACCCGGCACTGGATTGGACGGCGATGGATCGCGTTGCGCTGAACCTGCTGCGCATGCGCATCGGGGAACTGCTGGCCTCGGGAATGGCGACTCAGATGTCGCCGTTCCCGGCCAATCAGGTCGAGTTCCAAGCCATTCTCGACCGCCTCGCGGATCTTCCGGAAGAGGATCTCATGGGACGCCTGGACATCGGCGGCTTTGCGCCGCGGCCAGTTGAGATGGGTGGCGTCGAACAGCGTTGCGCCGAGTGCATCTACTACCTGCCGCACCGGAAGTGGTGCGACCTGCCCGAGCTGCCGGTCCCGGTCGAGCCGCAATGGTGGTGCCGACTCTGGAAGTTGTAGAGTTTTGGAGCGACAACGCTTCGGCCGACGCAACTGCCGCACCTTGAGCCGCAGGAAGCGGTGGCGCGGCTGACACTGCGTAGCGGGGACACTCAGGAAGCCAGAGGCAGCGTGATTGCGAAGACTGCGCCGCCGCCCGGCGCGGCGCCCGCGACGAGCCCGCCGCCATGCTGCTCGACGATGCCGTAGCTAATCGACAGTCCGAACCCGTGCCCTTGTCGACCGGTGGTGGTGAAGAAGGGGTCGAAGATGCGCGCCAGGTCCGGCGCCGGAGTCCCTGGCCCGTTCGCGCAGCGCGACGATCAGCGACGCGCCTTCGATCCGCACCTCGATCCACAACTGCGGCTGCTCCCGGCCCGGGCCGGCAGCCGCGTCGTAGGCGTTCTGGACCAGGTTCATCAGCGCCTGCTGCAGTTGGCTGGTGCTGCGGTTCACCGCTGCCCCCGGGCATGGCTGCCAATGGTGAGGCGGGCGCGCAGCGTCATCGCGTCAGTCCTTGAACGTGCGGCGGCCGGAGATGATCGTGCTGAGATGATCTGGCGGTCCATGATGTCTTCGCGGATCGCGGCGTAGACGTGGAAGATCACGAACCCGATCAGCACCCACATGCCGAGTGGTGGAAGGTGTGCCCGTCCTGCGACTGGCCGTGCAGCGGAGTCACCTAGCCGAACAGCTTTTCGGCCCACGACCCCATGCCGTTGATCGCGCAAGGCACGCCGCTCACCAGGTAGTTGGGTTGCGAGTTCTTGCCGCCGAAGATGGTGTGTATCTTGACCCACTCCTTCTGTAGGTCCGGTGCCTCGAGGTAATGCGTCGCCGCCACCAGCTTGGCCCGGGCGGCAGCGCACAGGATTTGCTGCCCCAGTGATAGGACCGAGCTGACCGGAGTCGAAGAACTTCTTGAGCCGGTTCTGGGTATCGCGGGAGTAGCCGGGGCTGGACATCGAATGCGAAGGCGACAGCAGGTGCTGCAGGTCGCTTGACTTCTTGGGATCGACCTTCAGCGCGTTGACGACGTCGACCCAGTCCAGCGCGTGCAGGTGCTAGAAGTGCACCGCGTGGTCGTGCACCTGCAGCGTCATGGCCATCGTCTCGTGGATCAGGTGCGCGTTCTTCGGGATCTTGATGCCCGGCACGTCCTCGACCGCGCGCACGCTGGCCAGCGAGTGGCAGCCTGGCGGCGCATCACCTCGTAGAACGACTCCATGCGAATGTCTCCTGGTCTTGACCCCAGGTGCCCAGGATGGCGTGGATGGGTCTTCACCTCTTAGTCACGCTTCATGCCAACCGCGATCGCCACTCAGGCAAGCAGCGATGAGAGGCTCGCAAGTCCTCGTTTCAGTCTGGGTTTTGAGGCAATGCACGGCCCCGGTCGGCCCCGTCACCGGGGGTTGAGCGCCAATCAAGTTGGCCCGCACCGCGCGATGCGCCAACGAACGAGCCAGCGGACTGAGTAGCAAACTTGGTTTTCATTAGGTGCGCACCTAGTAGACGTTCTCGAGCCCGTCGCCGATGCTCTCGGGGTAGTTCGCAAGAAGATCCCAGCCACGGGCCCCACGGCCCAGCAAGGACAAAGATGGAGACAAGCACGGGGCCTGAGTCGGGCAGGCCGAATGGTCGAGACCACTTCACGGTGGCCGACGCCGAGGTGCAATCGGCGCTGGCTTTGGCCGAGGAGGGCGACGCCGCACCCGAGGAACGGGCCGAGATGCTGATGGAGATCGCCCGCGGTCTGCAGATCAAGCCGCGCTCGCCGCGCCAGTTGCACGACGCGGTAGCGCTGTACGAGCGTGCACTGGCGCTGGTGCCACCCACGTTCGCGCTGCTGGCGGCACGCATTCGTGCCCGCCAGGGCACCGCCTACCAGACCTTGCCCGATGGCGGTACCGCCGCACTCGAATCGGCACGCGACTGTTTCGAGGCCGCTCGCGCCGACCTGGCCACCCATGGCCTGGCCGAAGAGGTGGCCGAACTCGACATGAACCTGGGCCTGGTGACCCAGACTCTTTGCGCTGCTCACCGGGCGACGATCCAGGAGGCGATCGCGCACTACCACCGCGCCCTGCGCGTGTTCACCAAACAAGCCTGGCCACGCGAGTTCTCGATCCTGCACAACAACCTGGCGATCGCCTACCTCTCGATCCCCGCCACCGACGAACGTGCGCGAATGCGCGAGGCGCTCGCCGTGCAGTCGTTCGAGGAGGTGCTTGGCATCGTGACGCTGGTGGACCACCCCAGCGAGTACGCGATGACGCAGAACAACCTCGGCAATGCGCTGCAATACGCTCCGAGCAGCCATCCGGTGGCCAACCTCCTGCGTGCAGTGGAGGCGTATGACGAGGCCTTGAAGGTGCGCAACCCGCGCGACATGCCGGTGGAGTACGCCAACACGGCGGCCAACAAGGCCAATGCCCTGCTCAACCTGCCGGACGACCCGGAGCACCCCGAGCTGGGCAACCCAGGCAACACCGCGAAGGCGCGTGCGTTGTATCGGGAGGCGCAACGAATCTTTCAGTCCGCGGGCCTTGACGATGCTGCGGCCACAGTGGCCGACGCGCTCGCCGGCATCGATGCCTCGCACGCCGACTTCGGCGCCTCACGCGTTCCCGGCGATGCCGGGCCCACCGGGCATTGACCAGAACTCGGGCTTCAGGACCACCAATTGAACCGTTGATCAACATGGAGCAGACGATGACTGTGACCCTCGTATTGATGTGCTTGGCCGCCGTGCTGGCGGGCGCGGCAGGCGGCGCCGCAACCGGGGTGAAGCTCGGCGGCCAGGCGATGGGCAACGAGATGGCCGCCTTCATGGGCGCCTTCTTCGGCCTCGCCGCAGTGGTCCCCGCCGCGGTGGTGGCCGTGCTGATGCACGCTTTGCGCTGAACGCGGCAAGGAGCAAACGATGTTCGATATGTTGCTCAACTCGATCAAGCTGTTCGTCGGCGGCAAGCTGTTCCGCGACAACTGGGCGTTCTTCCGCCAGCTCGGCGCCGGCTTTGCCGTGTCACTACTGCTGATGCTCGCGCTCGGCTGGGTGAACCCGTGGCTCGGCATGGTGGCCGGTGGCGCCATCGGCGGCGCGCTGATGCCGTGGCTGTTCCGCAACCTCAAGTACAACTGACGAACCCGAGGCGCAGCTCTGTGAACGCGGCGACCCACGACGACGGCGAGCGGCTGGCCCACATGGCCACCGAGGTGGCGGCGCTTCAGGCCATCGGCCAGGCCTGGCCGTTGGAGCAGCGCGCCGTGCTCGACAACCTGCGTGGCGCCATCGAGGCCCTGCACCGCGAGGCGCTCGTGCGCCTGCTCAAAGGGCTGCGCGAAGAGCCGGCTGCCGCGGCCCGGCTGCGCGAGCTGGCGTCGGACCCGTTCATCTATGGCGTCCTGCGGCTGCATGGCCTGGTGCGCGAGCCGCTCGAGGCGCGGGTCCGCGCGGCGCTGGAATCGGTGGCGCCGATGCTGGCTGAGCATGCCGGCGGCGTGGAGCTGGTGGCGATCAAGCTGCCCGACACCGTCGAGGTGCGCTTGACCGGCAGCTGCCAAAGCTGTCCGGCATCGGGCCAGACGCTGTCCGAAGGCGTGGAGCGTGCGATCAAGGAGCACGCGCCGGAGATCGTCCGAGTCGTCCAGGTGCGGCGCTCGGCTGAAACGCGGGCGCCCGGCGAAGCGGTGCCGATCCACTTCGTCAGCCCCTTCGCCAAGGCGGAGGATCTTGGCTTCGTCGATCTTTGCGCCGTGGACGAACTGCCGCAAGGCCAGGTGGCGGCGCGTTCGCTGCGCGATGAGGCCTTGCTGCTGTACCGCGACGGCTCGCAGGTGTTCTGCGTGGCCAACGCCTGCGCGCACCTCGGCATGCCACTGGACGACGGCGCCGTCAGTGATGGCGTGATCGAGTGCCCGCATCACGGCTTCCGCTACCGCCTGGACACCGGCGAATGCCTCGACGTGCCCGAGGTGCAGTTGGTGGTTCACGCCGTTCGCGTGCGCGGCGGACGCGTCGCGGTGAAGCTGGGAGCGCCGACGTGAGCGGCACCTTGGCTGCCGCGCCGCTCAAGGTGTCGCTCGCGCGGCCGCGCGAGCGCGCAGCCGCCGCGCCGGCGCTTGCCGCGGCCGGCGCGCGAGTCATCCTCGGCCTGCACGACCCGCTGTCCGGCGCGGCCCTGACGCCGGCCGCGAACACCCTGTTCGGACCGCGCGGCGCCGCGGTGACCGCCGACGGCGCCTTGTGGGTCGCCGACACGGGTCACCACCGGCTGCTGGGCTGGCCGGCGGTGCCGACCAGCGACGGCGAACCGGCTTCGTGGGTGATCGGACAGCCCGGCTTCGACCACGAAGGCCGCAATGCGCATGCCGAGGTCAGCGGCGCGAGCTTGAATGTGCCCACCGGCGTGTGTGCCTGCGGCGAGGGCCTTGCGGTCGCCGACGCGTGGAACCACCGCGTGCTGATCTGGCGCCGCGCGCCGCGGCACAGCCGGCAGCCGGCCGACGTGGTGCTGGGCCAGGCCGATGCGCACGCCGGGCTGGCCAACCGCGGGCTCGACACGCCTGCGGCCGACACCCTGCACTGGCCGTATGGCGTGTTCTGGGACGGTGCGCGCCTGTGGGTGGCCGACACCGGCAACCGCCGCGTGCTGCGCTTCGACGGCCTGCCGGCGCGTGACGGGCAGCCCGCCAACCTCGTGCTCGGCCAGCCGGACTTCGTGCACCGCGACGAGAACGCTGGTGGTGTGACGCAAGCCACGATGCGCTGGCCGCATGCGCTGGCGCTGTGGCAGGGCTATCTGTGCGTGGCCGATGCCGGCAACAACCGCCTGCTGCTGTGGCTCGGCGACCCGGACAGCGACATGGCGCGCAGCGACCTCATCATTGGTCAGGGCGAGATCGACGCGCTGGATCACAACCGTGGCGAATACTTTCCCAGCGCCCGCAGCCTGAACATGCCTTACGGCCTGGCGGTGCATGAAGACCGGCTCTTCGTCGCCGATACCGCCAACTCGCGCGTGCTGCGCTTGGACGCGCCTGCCGAGCGCGAGGCGCGCGCGGTGGCCGGGCAGGCCAGTTTTGTCGACAAGGGCGACAACCGCTGGCAGGCGGCAACCCGAGACTCGCTGTGCTGGCCGTATGCCATCGCGATTCAAGGCAACACCGCGATCATCGTCGACTCAGGCAACAACCGCGTCCTGTTGTGGGACGTCGCGTGATGAGCGCTGTGCCCACGACCACAGCGCTGACCGATCGACCACATGGGGCGCCGATGTACGGCGCACGCTTGAAGGTGCGCGGCATCGTTCAGGGGGTCGGCTTCCGACCGCAGGCGCTGCGCCTGGCGCGCGCGCTCGGCGTGGTGGGCAGCGTTCACAACGAAGGCACGATGGCCATCGTCGAAGCCTTTGGCCCGGAGCCGGCGCTCGCCGAGTTCGAGCAACGCCTGCGCACGCTCGACCACGGCGGCACCCGTATCGATGCACTGCTCGCGCAGCCGCTCGCCGTGCCGGCGGCGCTGCCTTCGACGTTCTCGATCGCCGACAGCGCGCTGGCGCAGCCGGGCCTCGGCGTGGCGCCCGACTGGGCCATCTGCCCGGCGTGTTGCGCCGAGACGCTGGATCCTTTCGCGCGCCGCTATCGCTATGCGTTCACCGCGTGCACCGCCTGCGGCCCGCGCCTCAGCGTGTTCGAACGCGCCCCCTACGACCGCGCGCACACGACGATGGCGCCCTTCCCGCTGTGCGCGGCCTGCGCGCGCGAGTACGCCGACACCGACGACCGGCGCTTCCACGCCCAGGCAATGGCCTGCCACGCCTGCGGCCCGCGCGCCACGTTGCGCCGGATCGACGGCAAGCCCTTTAGCCTGGAGGCCTTGACCGCGCTCGACGACGCGGATGGCGCCACTTCGTTGCTGGGCCGCGGCGAGTTGGTGCTGGTCAAGGGCCTGGGCGGCTACCAGATCGCTTGCGACGCGACACGCGCCGACGCGGTAGCGCGGTTGCGAGCACTCAAGCGCCGCGAAGGCAAGCCCTTCGCGTTGCTGGTGCGTGACATCGAAATGGCGCGCCAGTGGTGCCTGAGCGACGACGTGGCCGAAGCCGCGCTCGCCAGCCCGGCAGCGCCGATCGTGCTGCTGCCGCGGCGCGCCGATGCACCGCTGGCCGACGGCGTCGCACCCGGCCTGCCCACGCTCGGCGTGATGCTGCCGAACACCGCGCTGCACCTGCTGCTGATGCGGCGCCGCAAGGCGCCGATCGTGCTGACCAGTGGCAACCTGAGCGAAGAGCCGCAGGCGATCCGGCTGGACGATGCTGCGGCCCGCCTGGGCCCCTCCATCGCGTGGGTGCTCGACCACGACCGTGCGATCCAGCGGCGGGTGGACGACTCGGTCGGGCGCGTCGTCGGCGGTGCCTTGCGGGTGATGCGGCGCGCGCGTGGCTATGCCCCGGCGCCGCTGCCGCTGCCCAAGGGCTTCGACCACCGCACCAAGGTGCTGGCGCTCGGCGGTGACCTGAAGAATACCTTCGCGCTGGTGCGCGACGGGCAAGGCGTGCTCTCGCAGCACATCGGCGACCTGCACGACGCCGCCTGCTTGGCCGACCAGCGGCGCGCGCTGGCCGACTACCTCGCGTTCTACGCCTTCGAGCCCGATCTCGTTGCCTGCGATCTGCACCCGGGTTATGCCTCGACGCAGCACGCGCAGGAGCGCTGGCCCGACCGACAGGTCGGCGTCGGTCACCACCATGCGCACATCGCCGCGTGCCTGGGCGAACACGGGTGGCCGCTGCACGGCGGCAAGGTGCTCGGCATCGCGCTCGACGGCATCGGCATGGGCGAGGACGGCAGCTTCTGGGGCGGCGAGTTCCTGCTCGCCGATTACCGGCAGGCGCAACGCGTGGGCACCTTCAAACCGGTGTGCCTGCCGGGCGGCGACCTGGCGGCACGCGAGCCCTGGCGCAACACCTATGCGCAGTTGATGGCCGAGATGGGTTGGCCGCGCTTCACCAGCAACTACGACGAGTTGGAGCTGCACCACTTTCTGAGCGCCAAGCCGCGCGAGATGCTCGATGCGATGCTCGCCAACCCGGCCCTGGCGCCACGCGCCAGCAGCGTCGGGCGCCTGTTCGATGCGGTGGCGGCCGCAATCGGCGTCTGCCGCGAGCAGGTGGCCTACGAAGGCGAGGCGGCGATGCGCCTGGAGTCGCTGGTCACCGCGCAAGACCTCGACGAGAGCGCCGAACTCGACTACCCGTTCGCGATCCCTCGCCTGGACAAGGGCAAGGGCCTGCCCTATGTCGAGCCGCTGGGCATGTGGCAGGCCCTGCTCGGCGATCTGATTCTCGCCACACCCGCGGCCCGCATCGCTGCACGCTTTCACCGCGGGCTGGCAGCGGTCATCGTGCGCATGGCGCAGCAAGAGGCCGAACGTCACGAGCTGACAACCGTCGCCCTGGGCGGCGGCGTGTTCCAGAACAAGGTGCTCACCGAGCTCGTCCTGCGCGGGCTCGAGGCGGCGGGCCTGAAGGCCCTGCTGCCGCGCCAGGTGCCGGTGAACGACGGCGGGCTGGCCTGGGGCCAGGCGCTGATTGCGCTGGCCCGCGCCAGCCAGAACGAACAACGACAGGAGACGCCCCCATGTGTCTAGGCATCCCGGGCCGTATCGAGGCCATCACGCGCCCCGAAGCCAAGCTCGCTTTGGTGGATGTGCTCGGCGTCAAGCGCGAGATCAACATCGCCTGCATCGTTCGCGAAGGCGAGCCACTCGAGGAGTGCATCGGCGCCTGGGTGCTGGTCCACGTGGGCTTCGCGATGAACCGCGTCGACGAGCGCGAGGCGATGCTGACGCTGCAACTGCTCAAGGAACTCGGCGACGCGCAGGCCGAACTCGAGAGCTACAAGACGCGGGCCGTGGTGTGAACGCATCGAAGGACAAGGCGGCACTCGGCGCCCTGTACCCCCATCTGGCGCCTCGCGCGGCGACCATGGGCGACGCGGCGCACGACGCACGCGACGCACTGCGCCTCGAAGCGGCGCTGCGCGAAGCGATGGTCGCCAAGTGGCGAGACAGCGTGGCTGTGAAGACGCGATTCTTCGATGCTCACGGCAACGATGTGCTGCGTGCGGCCCAGCTAATGGCCGAGGTCTTTCGTCGCGGCGGGCGCCTGTACACCATGGGCAACGGCGGCTCCAGCTGCGACGCCGCGCATGTCGCCGTCGAGTTCCAGCATCCCGTGACCGCCGGGCGCCCCGCGCTGCCGGCGCACAACCTGGCGCAGGACATGGCCATGCTGACCGCCGTCGGCAACGACGTCGGCTTCGACGAGGTGTTCGCGCGCCAGATGCCGGGTCTGGTGAGGGCCGGCGACATGGTGCTGGGCGTGTCCACCAGCGGCAACTCGCGCAATGTGCTGCGCGGTCTCGAGGCCGCGCACGAACTGCAAGCCAGCACGCTGGCGCTGGCTGGTGGCGATGGCGGCGCGATGGCGCGCTCGGCGAGCGTCGATCTGACCCTGCTCGTGGACAGCGACAGCATCCACCGCATCCAGGAGACGCATGTGGCGATCTACCACGTGCTGTGGGACCTCGTGCACAGCCTGCTGGCCGACGACCGGCCGGCGCGCGCGTCGGCCCCGAAAGGAAGAACCCCATGAAGTACGTCGATGAATTCCGCGATCCGCTGGCCGCGCGCGCGTTGCTGCGCGAAATTGCCGGCGCGACCGTGCGCCTGGGCGCGAGCCGTGAACGCCCGCTGCAGATCATGGAGGTGTGCGGCGGCCACACCCACTCGATCTTTCGTTATGCGCTGAAGGACCTGATCCCGCCCGCGCTCGAGTTCGTGCATGGCCCGGGCTGCCCCGTGTGCGTGCTGCCGATGGGCCGCGTGGACGACTGCGTGGCGATCGCGAATCAGCCCGGTGTCATCTTCACGACCTTTGGCGACGCGATGCGCGTGCCCGGCTCCAAGGGCTCGCTGCTGCAGGCGCGCGCCGACGGCGCCGATGTGCGCATGGTTTATTCGCCACTGGACGCGCTCGAAATCGCGGCGGCGAACCCGAGCCGCGACGTGGTGTTCTTCGCACTCGGCTTCGAGACCACCATGCCCTCCACCGCGATGACGGTGCTCGAGGCGAAGCGGCGCGGCATCGACAACTTCTCGCTGTTCTGCAACCACATCACGATCGTGCCGACGATCAAAGCCATCCTCGACTCGCCGGGTATGACGATCGACGGCTTCCTCGGTCCCGGCCATGTGGCGATGGTCTCGGGAACGGCGCCCTTCGAGTTCATCGCCGTCGAGTACGGTCGGCCGCTCGTGATCTCGGGCTTCGAGCCGACCGACATCCTGCAAAGCCTGCTGATGGTGCTGCGCCAGCTCGAGCAGGGCCGCGCCGCGGTCGAGAACCAGTACGCGCGCCTCGTCGACCCGGGCGGCAACGCAGCGGGGCTTGAGGCGATCACCGAGGTCTTCGAGCTACGCGAGTTCTTCGAGTGGCGCGGCCTGGGCTCGATCGACCACTCGGGCGTGCGGGTGCGCGAGGCCTACGCGGCCTACGACGCCGAGCGCCGCTTTTCTGTTCCCGGCGCGCGCATTGCCGACCCGAAGAGCTGCCAGTGCGGCGAGGTGCTGAAGGGGGCGATCAAGCCGCCGCAGTGCAAGGTGTTCGGCACCGCCTGCACGCCGCAGACGCCGCTCGGCGCGCTGATGGTCAGCAGCGAAGGGGCTTGCGCGGCCTACTACCAGTTCGCGCGCCGTGAACCGGTGATCCCGATCGGGGTAGCGGCATGACGCCGACCCCCACGCCCAAGGACGCCTGGACCGGCAAGCGCGTGACGCTCGCGCACGGTGCTGGCGGACGCGCGATGCGCGAGCTGGTCGCAGGGCTCATCGCACCGGTCTTCGACAATGGCTGGCTGGCGCCGCTGGAAGACCAGGCACGCTTTCCCTACAGCGAGATTCCGACGGGCGCTTCGCTGGCGTTCACGACCGACAGCTACGTGGTCTCGCCGCTGGAGTTCCCTGGCGGCGACATCGGCACGCTCGCCGTCTGCGGCACGGTCAACGATCTGGCCGTCGGCGGCGCCACCCCACGCTGGCTCAGCTGCGGCCTGATCCTGGAAGAAGGCCTGCCCTTCGACACCCTGCGCAAGGTGTTGCACAGCATGGCGCGCAGCGCGCGCGAGGCGGGCGTGGTCATCGTCACCGGCGACACCAAGGTCGTTGAACGCGGAGCCGCCGACGGGCTGTTCATCAACACCGCGGGCATCGGCACCATTGCCGCGGGGCGCCAGACCGGCGCGCGCGAGGTGCGGCCTGGTGACCGGCTGATCGTCAACGGCACCCTCGGCGACCACGGCGTGGCCGTGCTGGCCGCGCGCGACGACATGGCGCTGCAGATTCCCGTGCAAAGCGACTGTGCGCCGCTGAACGGGCTGATCGAAGCCATGTTCGCCGCCGCGCCGCGCCTGCGCTGGCTGCGCGATTGCACGCGCGGCGGCCTGGCGACAGTGGCCAACGAGTTCGCCGCCGAAAGCCACATGCCCCTGCGCCTGGAAGAGTCCGCACTGCCGGTGGCCGACGTGGTGCGCGGCGCCTGCGAGATGCTGGGGCTCGATCCGCTATATCTTGCGAACGAGGGCAAGCTGGCGGCGCTGGTGGCGCCGCAGGACTGCGACGCGGTCCTTGCGGCGATGCGCTCGCATCCGCTGGGCCGCCACGCCGCCGTGGTGGGCGAGGTGCTGGCGAACGGGCATGCCGGCCTGGTGACGCTGCGCTCGGCCTTCGGCGGCGAGCGCGTGGTCGATCTGTTGCACGGCGACCAATTGCCGCGCATCTGCTGATCCGCCGGGACCGGCCCATGCACGAACTTGGCATCACGCGCAACCTCGTAGCCATCGTCGCCGAGGCCGCACAAGGCCGGCCGGTGCGCAAGGTGTGGCTCGAGATCGGCACGCAGACGGCCCTGCTGCCGGACTCGGTGCGCTTCTGCTTCGGCGTCGTGCGGCAGGGGACGGCGCTCGAGGCGGCCGAACTCGAGATCGTCGAGGTCTCGCCAGGCTGGCTCTGCGAGGACTGTGGCACGCCCGAATGTGCGGACGGCGAGGCCATGCCCGCGGCTTGCGCCCACTGTGGCGCGACCCGCTGGCGTCGGCGCACCGGCCAGGAACTAAACGTCAAGGCGATGGAGGTGGAAACATGTGCGTAGTCTGTGGTTGCAACAGCAAGGCTGATGTTCGCGTCGAAGGGGACACCGTCGAGCACGAGCATGTACTCGCGGACGGTTCGCACGTGCGCCATCGACACGCGCCGGACGAGGGGCATGGCCAGGCTGGCAGTACGCACGCTCACCCGGTCATGCAAGCCCACGTGCACGATCATGGGCACGAGCACCACGACCACGACCACGACCACGACCACGACCATGACCATGGTCACCGGCACTCGCATGCCGCTCATCGGCAGGACGCCCCGGCCGAGCTGGTGGCGCTGGAGACGGCTCTGCTCGACAAGAACCAACGCATCGCCGAGCGCAATCGCGGCTGGTTCTCCGGCCGCGGCGTGCTTGCGCTCAACCTGATGTCCAGCCCGGGTTCTGGCAAGACCACCCTGCTCGTGCGCACGCTGCGTGACCTGAGCGGCGAGTTTCCGATGTGCGTGGTCGAGGGCGACCAGGAGACCAGCGCCGACGCCGACCGCATTCGCGAGACCGGCGCGGCGGCGATCCAGATCAACACCGGCGCGGGCTGTCACCTTGAAGCCGACATGATCGAGCGCGCGGTGCAGCGCCTGGCGCCGGCTTCGGGCAGCGTGGTCTTCGTCGAGAACGTCGGCAACCTGGTCTGCCCCTCGCTGTTCGACCTCGGCGAGCGGGCTCGCGTGGTGGTGTTGTCGGTGACCGAGGGCGACGACAAGCCGCTGAAGTACCCGCACATGTTCCGCAGCGCCGACCTGATGATCACGACCAAGATGGATCTGGCGCCGCACGTGGCCTTCGATGTCGGCCGCGCCGAGCGCCATGCACGCAGCGTCAACCCGACCATCCGCTGCCTGCGCCTGTCGGCCACGCAGGGCGACGGGCTCGACGAGTGGTACGGCTGGCTGCGCGCGATGCGCCGCATCGACCCGTTGGTGCGGCCGAGTCTGACCTGAGTCCGCCATGGACATCCTCATGATTTTCGGGGTGGGGTTGCTGCTGGGAATGCAGCACGCCACCGATGCCGACCATCTGGCCGCCGTTGCGACGCTGGCCACGCGCGAGCACTCTTTGGCGCGCGCGCTGCGTCTGGGCGCCGCCTGGGGCTTGGGCCACTCGCTGGTGCTGCTCGTCGTGGCTGCTGCAGTGGCTGGCCTCGGCTGGGTGATTCCGTCGCAATGGGCCCTGCGCTTCGAGCAGGCCGTCGGTGTGCTGCTGATCGTGCTCGGCGCGCGGCTGGCATGGCGCTTGTACAAGGAGCGCATGCACTTTCACGGCCATGGCCATGCTGGCCGAGCGCCGCACTTTCACGGGCACTCGCACACCCCGCGCGCTGCGACCGAGCCCAAGCGCCTCCACGCGAGCGATCCGCATCGCCATGCCCATCGGCTGCCGGCGGCAAGCATGCTGGTCGGGATGCTGCATGGCTTGGCGGGCTCGGCAGCGCTGGCGCTGCTGGCCCTGGGCGTGCTGCCGACGCCGATGATGCAGATGACCTACGTCGCGGTCTTCGGCATCGGCTCGATCGCCGGCATGGCGTTCCTCACCGGCGCGCTGAGCGTCACCTTGCGGCTCACCGCCAAGCGACTGACGGCCCTGCATCGCAGCTTCACCATCGTCATCGCCTGCAGCTCGATGGCGATCGGCGGGCACTTGGCTTGGTCGTCGACATGAACACGGCCCAGGTCCGCCCCAGCGTGCCCCCGCTGAGCACGGCCAAGGCGACATCGCCCGCAAAGGCGTGGCAGGTCACACTGGTCGGTCCGCGCCTGATCGAAGACAAGGTTTTGCTCCGGCAGTTCGGCGCCGAGTACCGGGTGCGCGTCTTCAGCCGCCTGCGCGAAGCGGCTGCGTCGATGGACGATGAGAACGAGCGCGCCGATGTGGTGGTGGCCGAACAGTCGCTCATTGATGGCCCTGGCGTGGAACTGCTGCGGGATCTGCGTACCCGTGCTCCCGAGACGATACGTGTGCTGCTGCTGGACAATGCCGAAGCCGAGGTCGTGCAGCAGGCGGTCAACGACGCCGCGGTCTACCAGGTGGTGATCACGCCTTGGCAGAGCGAGTCGCTGCGCCTGTTGCTGCGGCGGGCGCTCGAGTCGCGCGAGCTGGCGCGCATCCATCGCTACCTGTCGCGCGAGTTGAAGTTCGCCGACGCCGTCGTGACGCGCCAGAGCGACGGCATGCGCGCCGTCCTGCAGGAGGTGTACTCCTTCGACCGCATGGTCTTCGTCAGCCACGCCATGGCGGAGGTTTGCAACCTTGCGCGCAAGGCGGCGCCGACCGACCTGCCGGTGCTGATCGAAGGCGAGACGGGCACCGGCAAGGAATTGATGGCGCGCGCGATCCACCTGTTCAGCCAGCGCCACGCCTTGCTGTTCATGGCGGTCAACTGCGCGGCCATCAGCGACGACCTGCTGCAGAGCGAGCTCTTCGGTCATCGCCGCGGTGCTTTCACCGGCGCAACCACAGACCGCCTGGGCCTTTTTCAGGCTGCCGAAGGCGGCACGGTGTTTCTCGACGAGATCTCCGAGATCTCACCCAGCATGCAGGTGTCGCTGCTGCGCTTCTTGCAGGAGGGGGAAGTGCGACCCATCGGTTCCGACCAGACGCGCCGCTGCGACGTGCGCATCGTCGCAGCGTGCAATCGGCCGCTGCGCCAGTTGGTCGAAGAGGGCAAGTTCCGCCAAGACTTGTACTACCGGCTGCGCGGCTTCGAGTTGCGCATACCGCCGCTGCGTGAAAGGCCCGACGACATCCCGCCACTGGTCGCGCACATGGTCGAGAAGTACGGGCGATTGACGTCCAGGCGAGTGGCCGGCGTGACGCCCGATGCGATGGCGCGGCTGTGCGCCTTTCCATTCCCCGGCAACGTGCGCGAACTGGAGATCGAGATCCGACGACTCGTGGCCTTGGCTGCCGACGGCGAAATCATCACCGAGCGGCACTTGCCGCCGGAAATCGCCAAGGTCGTTCCGCTGCCGGTGGCCCGGTTGAGCAACGTGAACCTGATGCTTCCCGGCCGGACGCTGAAGGAGAAGGTGGAGGCGTTGGAAGAACGGTTGGTGCGCGACACGCTGGATCGCTCGAAGTGGAACCACACCCGTGCCGCGCAAGAGTTGGGGCTGTCCCGGGTCGGCCTGGCCAACAAGATCAAGCGCTACGGTATCCGCCGAGCCGGTGACGAGTGACCGGCGCTCAGTGAGCGCCTCGCCGGACACGCCTGTCAGAGCCTGCCACCCCCGAGTCTGCACCGATGAACGTCGCTGCCTTGATCTTCGACGTCGACGGCACAATGGCGGACACCGAAGAGGTGCATCGCGTGGCCTTCAACCTGGCATTCGAGCGCCTGGGCGTGGGCTGGTCCTGGAGCCGTACCGACTATCTCCGGCTGCTGGCCGTGACGGGGGGCAAGGAACGCCTGCTTTCCCATATCCGCTCGCTGCCGCTCACGGCGTGCGAGAGGAATCGACTGTTGAGCCTGGTACCGCGGATCCACACCGAGAAGACGAAGTTCTACATCTCTGCCGTGCGTGACGGGGCCGCGCCGCTGCGCGACGGCATCGCCAGACTGCTCTGCGAGGCACGAAGCGCTGGATGTCGTCTCGCCATCGCCAGCGCATCCGCGACCTCGAGCGTGCACGCCCTTCTGCGCAAGGCGCTGGGTTCACGCGGCCCTGAACTCTTCAGCGTGATTGTCTGCGGCGAGCATGTGCGCGCCAAGAAGCCCGAGCCCGACGTCTACGAGCTTGCACTGGCCCGCCTGGGCCTGCGTCACGACCAGGCCATCGCGTTCGAGGACTCGACCAACGGTCTGCTGGCAGCCGAAGCCGCGGGCCTTTGGACCGTGGTGACGCCGACGCTCTGGACGGCGGCCGGGCATTTCGACCTGGCGGGACTGCAACTGCCGCGTCTGGGTGACCCCTGGTATCCCTTGCCTTCAGAACCGGGCCGCGACATGCGCGATCGCCCATGGCTGACCTACGCCGAACTCTCCAGAAGAGCGTGCGTCGGACTCAGTTGGCGATGAGACCTTGCCAAGGGCTCGCTCGCAAGTTCGAGCAACTGACATAGAGCGGGCGCCGTTTCGATTCACCTCGCCGGCGCTGCGCGCGCGAGTCGGTACGCTCCACGCTTCGGATCGAACTCCAAGCTGTAGGTCGCCGCCTCCTGCGCATCATCGACCCCTTGCGAGCGCAGGAACTCCTGCGCTTCGACAACCCTGTCTCCGCGCGCGTTGCGTTGCTTCAGCTGCAACCCACCCGCACCAGCCTTGAGCGGAATGAGCCACCAGCCGCCGTCGCGGACGAGCAGTGCGACGGCGGGGAACCCGGCCAGCAAGAGGTCGTAGGTCCGCGCCGGCACGTACAGGCGGCCGGCGCGGACTTCCACCAGCGGCTCATGCCCTTCCTCATCCATCGCCGCGCACCAAAGGTTCGAGCATGCTCACCACGCGCACGGCGGCAGCACGGACTGGATCGGTCAGTTCGAGACCGAAACCGATGTCGCCCGCTTCGATCAGGATGACCTCCGCGTGATCAGCAAAGGACTCCCCGAACATCCTGCTGCCGGCATACAGCGCGTGATCCCAACGCAGACCATGCAGACTGAATCCGTGTTCTGCGGGTGTCATCGCCTCCTTCGCGGGAAGGCGGAAGATCGCACCCGCCGAACTCCCGCTGCGGCACGCGTCGACGATAACCACGCGTTCGGCGCCGCGCACGCGAAACATCACATCCATGCCGCTGGTGCCGGCATCGATCAGATCGACGCCCTCTGCGGTGCATCGGCGCAGCTGACGCACGACTTCGATACCGACCCCATCGTCTCGACGCGCAGGGTTGCCGCATCCGATGACCGCCAAGCGAACGCGGGTGCCCTGACCAGAATCAGACACGCCACAGCACGCAGGACCACTCGGGTTCGACTGCAAGCTTCAACTCCGGGAGGTCGCAGTAGCGCCGATGCGATTCATAGTACATGCACGTGCGACAGGATTGTTCGATCTCCGGCGCCTCGTCGGCGACGTAGGCGTTTAACGTGAAGCCGGCCACGCGGAGCTTGTCTTGCAGTCGATCCGGCGCAATCGCTTGCAGCGCGTCAACCGTCCTGCGCACGACAGCGCTCTCATATGCCCGATCCTGCCACGCTGTGTGCAGGCCATTGGCCAGAGCGCTGCGGATCAGCTCGCGTTGCCGTGAGAGCTCTTCTTCCGACATGCTTGCCTCCGCCCGAGCTCATATACGCCACAGACGACACCACCAGTCGGGCTCGGCCGGCAGATCCAGTTCGGGCAGATCGCACCACTTGCGGTGCACAAGGTAGTACATGCATTCCTGGCAGCGCATGCGCTCTTCGCCGTAAGGCTTGTCAATCCAACCGGTAAGCACCATCTTTCCCACCACGTCATCGGCATCCAAGTCGCGGCACTGATCCAACAGCGCGGCGAACTCGGTGCTCGTGTACGGAAACGGTTCCGTCTGGGTCTGCAGGCCGTCGGCCATCAGCTTGGCCATGCGGGCGCGGACGCTGCCGTCGGGGTCTATCGGCATGGCGCTGTCCTCGTGAAGTCATCGTTCTTGATTCGCCCTCGCATGATGCAACAGCGCGGCGCGAAGGGTCACTCGCGCCGCGCCGGATCTCCACCGCGCTCAGGCGGTTCGGAAGCGAGCCAGTTCCTTGCCGGTCTTGGCGTCGTGGGCATGCACCGTGCAGACGAGGCAAGAGTCAAACGAGCGTGCGACGTGCCCGACCTCGACCGGATCCGAAGGATCGGCGATTGGCGTGCCGATCAGCGCCTGCTCGATTGGCCCGAGTTGACTCTTGCCGTCGCGCGGACCGACGTTCCAGGTCGTGGGGGCGATGATCTGGTAGTTCTTGATCTTGCCGTCCTTGACTTCGATCCAGTGGCACAGCGCACCACGGATCGCCTCGGTCGCACCCCAACCGCGACCGTCGCGCTCGCGCGGCTTGATGTACCAGGGATCGTTGAGCTTGAACTCGCGCAGGCAGCGTTCGGCCTGCCGGTACAGCTTGATGGTCTCGTGCATGCGGCCGATCTGGCGCAGGTGCACGCTGGCGCCACCCATCTTCTTGAACATGTCGAGGATGAGCGGATCGTAGTGTTGCCAGCTCTCGCCATGCTTGCCCCCGGCGATCAACTGGCGCGCGAGCGGGCCGGCTTCGAGGCGGCCGTCGTCCACGTGCGTGACGGCCGTCGCCCACGAGTACTTGCCGTTGTGATCGATGGCATTCTTCTGCACCGGCCTGGTCGTGCGGTCGAACGGATGCACGTCAGCAGAGCCTTCGTCGTACCAGGCGTGGTTGGTGTTCTCGCGCAGGAACTTCTGGTCCATCACCTTGTGCGTGTCGGTCTTCGCGTCGTACACGCCGCTCTTCATGATGACCGCCGCATTGCGCCCGTCGATGGTCGGCTTCTGGTACTTGTCCTCGTGCGGCAGGTAGCCCCAGCTGACGTACTTGCCGGCGCCGCCGCCGTAGGTGTCCAGACCGATGTCCTGACCCATGCGCCAGTAGAAACCGAGGTCCGAGTTGGCGTGCGCCGGTGACTCGTCCAGCCAGGCCAAGAAGTCGTCATAGGATTTGATCTGCTCGTAACGCTCGAGCGAGCAACCGAGCCAGAGGCTTTCGAGCCAGTTCTTCTTGAAGTATTCGAGCAGTGACCAGGCGCGCGTGATGTCGGTCAGTGTCGGCGCACACATCACGCCGCCCGGCACCATGTAGCTCGAATGCGGCCACTGGCCGCCGAGCAGCGCGTAGATCTCGACCGGCTTGCCCGAGATCGTCACGCCCTGCTCGTACGAGGTGCCGGTGAACGCCGAGAACCGCTTCACCGCTTCGTCGTAGTACTTGCTCTTGCGATAGTTCTTGTTCGTGAGGTCGATTGCGTACAGGCCATAGAAGTAGCGCGGCTGGCTCTGCAGGCTTTCGACGATCTGGCCCAGGTTGCGTGCCAGGATGGCGTTGCGCGGCACCTCGGTCTGCCAGGCCGTGTCGAGCGCCCAGGCGGCACAGGTCAGGTGCGAAGCGCCGCAGATGCCGCAGGCCCGTGGCGTCACGACCAGGCCGGCCTGCGGATCCTTGTCCTTGAGGATGAGCTCGAAGCCGCGGAACAGCTCCGCTTGCGTCCAGGCGCTGGTGACGACACCGTCTGTGATGTCGACACGCACGTCGAGATCGCCTTCCACACGGCCGACTGGCGAGATATCGAGGGTTTGAACTTGAGACATGGTTGCAGCTTTCTGTGTAGGGATTCAAACCACGAAGATGTCTTCTTCGGCCCACTTGGGTGCGGCGTTCTTGGCCGCGGCAGTGAGCGCGAGGTAGCCCTTCTTGTCGACGCCGGTCGGCATGTCCTTCGGTACGCCCATGACGGTTTGCGTCTTGAAGACCGTGCCAGGCGCGAGGTCGAAGAACGGGAACTCGGGCTCGGTGCAGCCCATACACGGCATGCCCGCGCGCGTCTTGCTCGATTGCCGGTTCCACAGAATGCGGTTGCACGGCGAGTGAGTCATCGGCCCGCGGCAACCCAGGTCGTAGAACAGGCAGCCTTTGCGCTGTCCGAACTCGGTGGCACTCACCTTGTAGGCAAAGTGCATGTTGCGCGTGCAGCCGGTCTGCGTAAACGATTGGAAGAAGGTCTTCGGGCGCTGGAACTCATCGAGCGTGATGTCGGCGGTGCGGCCCGTTGCCACGGCAACGACGATCTGCGTGATCCAATCCGGGTGCGCCGGGCAGCCGGGAATGTTGATGACGGGCAACCCGGCCTTGGATTTGTAGGCTGCACCGAGGGCGCCGCCATTGGCGCGCTTCAGGAACTGCAAACCGACCGATTCCGACGGGTTCGGCGCTGTGGCCGGGATGCCGCCCCAGGTGGCGCAGTCGCCGACAGCGACGGTGAAGGCGGCTACCGCCGAAAGCTCCTTCACCCAGTCCTTCATCGGCCGACCGCAGAAGCGGTTCCATTCGCCGGTGCCGTTGGGTGCGTTGACCACGCTGCCTTCGAACACGAAGATGTCCAGCGGCTTGCGGCCACTGGTGAGGTCCAGCAGCAGCGCCTTCAGGTTGTCACCCAGCTCGATGCCCAGGGACGGATGCCAGAGCACATTGATGCCGAAGTCGGTGACCAGGTCACAAGCGCTCGGTTCTTCGGCGTTCAAGAACGACATCGTGTTCCCGGAACACGCGCCCCCCTGAAGCCACAAAAGGTTTGCCATGGAGTCTCCTGCTGCGTCAATGAAGTTGGCGATCGGTAGCGTCGCTGTCTCAGTTACGCATGGCGCGTGCCTAGCCATCGATCCTTCCCGTAAACCACGGGAAAACCTGGGGGGCACGCTGCCAATCGTGAGGGTCTCCACCTGGCGGCGCTGAGTTCCGAAGCGGATTGCGTTGCTCAGACACAGACTTCGCTCAGCGCGATCGGCATCGGGGTGCAAAGTTGGTTGTCTGACTCTCGATCAGTGTCAAGTTGGTTGGCACATAGCACTCGAAGACTCGACAGGCGAGGTGCCTCTCGTTGTCCGCCGGCGCTGGCGATGAGCCCCGAAGTGATCCCGTTCGACGAGCGGACCTCGACGCTCGGCCACGTTAGCCCGATACAGTTCGAGCAAGCTTGAGAAGCTTAGGTCGGTGTCCATCGACCCGGCAGCAACCCAGGTCGCCGGCGAGCCGCAGCAGGTGCAGCCCGAACTCGTCAAGCGCCAGACGCCAGCGCTCCTGGTCATGGGCGCCTTTGGGCATTCCCGGCTGCGCCAACTGCTGGTCGGCAGCACGACCACCAGCTTGCTGCGGCTCAGCGATGTGCCCGTGCTCATCCTTCGCTGAGGGAAGGCGGCTGTCGCTTGCCTCACGGTTAGCACAGCGAGCGGTCAGTCTCGAACGACCGCGCGACCGGTCCAGTGAGGTTCTGGGGTGAACCCGTCACGCCCAGGAGTCCCGATGTTGAAATGTCCGGTTGTTGCGAGGCCCAAGGACCGGAGAGGGTCGGGAGCGCCTGTTCGCTTGAGCCGAACCGGTCGTTCGCTGCAGGCATGCGATTGACCTTGGTCCAGTACCCGGTTCGGAATGCAAAGCGGTCAGACGCGACGCCGACCATCGATGACCGGTAGCGGCCGCCGCAGTCGTTCAGGCGGTCGGCCGCGA
>DATLIE010000367.1:0-9458 GCA_035539635.1 Burkholderiaceae bacterium | reverse complement strand
CATCGTCTTCGTGGACGAGGTGCACCGCTTCAACAAGGCGCAGCAGGACGCGTTCCTGCCGCATGTCGAAGGCGGCCTCTTCACCTTCATCGGTGCGACGACCGAGAACCCGTCGTTCGAGGTCAACTCGGCGCTGCTGTCACGCGCGACGGTGCATGTACTGCAGCCGTTGTCCAGCGACGAACTCGGCGAGCTGCTCGACCGCGCGCGCGAGGCGGTGCAGGCACCGCCGTTCAGCGACCCCGCGCGCCAGCGCCTGATCGGCTATGCCGACGGCGACGCGCGGCGCCTGCTCAACGTGGTCGAGAACGTGGCGGTCGTGATGGGCGATGCCGCGCTGATCGACGAGGCGCTGCTGGAGCGCGCGCTCGGTGATCAGCTGCGCCGCTACGACAAGGGCGGCGAGCAGTTCTACGACACCATCTCGGCGCTGCACAAGGCGGTGCGCGGCAGCGACCCGGACGCCGCACTGTACTGGCTGGTGCGCATGCTCGACGGCGGCGTGGACCCGCGCTACGTCGCGCGGCGCGTGATCCGCATGGCCAGCGAGGACATCGGCCTGGCCGACCCGCGCGGCCTGCGCATAGCGCTCGACGCGGCGGAGGTCTACGAGCGCCTCGGGTCACCCGAGGGCGAGCTCGCGTTGGCGCAGGCGGTGCTGTTCCTGGCGGCGGCGCCGAAGAGCAACGCGGCCTACATGGCCTACAACGCGGCTCGCGCCTTCGTGCAGCAGGACGGCACGCGGCCGGTGCCGCTGCGCCTGCGCAACGCGCCGACCAAGCTGATGAAGCAGCTCGACTACGGTCGCGGCTACCGCTACGCGCACGACGAGGCCGAAGGCTTCGCGGCCGGCGAGCACTACTTCCCCGACGACATGGGTACGCCGCCGGTGTTCTACCGGCCGACCGATCGCGGGCTGGAACAGCAGATCGCCGACAAGCTGGCACGTTTGCGCGAAGTCAATCGCCGCGCCAGCGACTCCGAGGCCTGAGCGCGGGACCAGCGGACGCCGCGGATCCGGCTTTGCCGGCCGCTGGCGGCGCCCCCTTGAGGGGGAGCGCCGAAGGCGCAACGGGGGTGAGTCCGTTCATAGCGCGTAGCCGCGCCTGGGCACCACCGCGCGCATCGCGAACGCGGTGCGGATGCGCGCCACATGCGGGAAGGCGGCGATGCGTTGCCGGTGCACGCGCTCGTAGTCGCGCATGTCGGCCACTGCCACGCGCAGCAGGTAGTCGAAGTCGCCCGACATCAGGTGGCACTCGAGCACGTCGTCGCAGGCCGCGACTGCGCGCTCGAACGCGTCGAGCGCGGTGCTGACCTGGCTGGCGAGCGTGACCTCGATGAACACCGTGGTCGGCTTGCCGATCGCCTCGCCGTTGAGGTCGGCGACGTAGCCAGCGATCACGCCTTGCTCCTCCAGTCGCTGCAGGCGGCGGAAGCAGGCCGATGGCGACAGGCCGATGCGCTGCGCCAGCTCGGCGTTGGACAGGCGGCCGTTGGCCTGCAGTGCGCGCAGCAGGTCGCGATCGAGCTTGTCAATGTTCATGCGAAAAACTCGCAGTTGTCATGTGCCAGCGGCAGCATTGTCGTCCGTTCGTGGAAGATTCGTGCGCCGATTGAGGGTTTGCCGGGGGTCGACACGCAAGCACCTTCGAAGCCGCTGCCCGCACCATGAGCGCACTTCAAGCGGGGATCAGCGATGCGCATCGGCGTGCCCAAAGAGATCAAGAACCACGAGTACCGCGTCGGCATGACGCCCGCCGCTGTGCGTGAGGCGGTGCACCACGGCCACCAGGTCCTGGTGCAGGCCGGGGCGGGGCAAGGCATCGGTTGCGACGACGCGGCCTACGAGGCGGTCGGTGCCAGGGTGCTGGGCGACGCGGCCGCGCTGTTCGAGGCGGCCGACCTGATCGTCAAGGTCAAGGAGCCGCAGCCCGCCGAGTGCGCGATGCTGCGCCGCGGCCAGATCCTGTTCACCTACCTGCACCTGGCGCCGGACCCGGTGCAGGCCGACGGGCTGATCGCGAGCGGCTGCACGGCGATCGCCTACGAAACGATCACCGACGAGCGTGGCGGTCTGCCGCTGCTGGCGCCGATGAGCGAGGTGGCTGGCCGCATGGCGATCCAGGTCGGCGCGGTGGCGCTGCAAAAGGCCAATGGCGGCCGCGGCGTGCTGCTCGGCGGCGTGCCCGGCGTCGCGCCAGGGCAGGTCGCGGTGATCGGCGGCGGCGTGGTCGGCACGCATGCGGCGCGCATGGCGGCGGGCCTGGGCGCCGAGGTCACGATCCTCGACAAGTCGCTGTCGCGGCTGCGCCAGATCGACGAGGCATTCGGCGGTCGCATCCGCACGCAGTACGCGACGCTGGATGCCACCGAGGCGGCGGTGCTGGACGCCGACCTCGTGGTCGGCGCGGTGCTCGTTCCGGGCGCGGCCGCACCGAAGCTGATCAAGCGCGCCCAGTTGTCGCGCATGAAGCCGGGCGCCGTGATCGTCGACGTGGCGATCGACCAGGGTGGCTGCTTCGAGACCTCGCGCGCGACGACGCATGCCGAGCCGACCTATGTGGTCGACGGCATCGTGCACTACTGCGTCGCCAACATGCCGGGTGCGGTGCCGCGCACGTCGACCTTCGCGCTCGGCAACGCGACCTTGCCCTTCATCCTTGCACTCGCCGCCAAGGGCTGGCGCCGTGCCTGCGCCGACGATCCGCACCTGGCTGCCGGGCTGACGGTGCACGACGGTGCGATCACGCACGCGGCGGTGGCACAGGGCCTGGGCAAGCCTGTCGTGCCTGTCGCGACGCTGCTCGCCTGACACACCGCGCCGTCCTCGCGGGTGGGGTATTCCCAGCGCGGGGCACGGACCTTGCCTGCCTAGAATCGTGCCCCGCCGTAGCGTTGGACGGGGCGAAACGGGAGCCGCTGCTTGGACATCTTCATCCAACAAATCATCAATGGCCTGGTGCTGGGCAGCATGTATGCACTGGTCGCGCTCGGCTACACGATGGTGTACGGCATCATCAACCTGATCAACTTCGCGCACGGCGAGGTGCTGATGGTGGGGGCGCTGACGAGCTGGACCGTCGTCACCGCCCTCGAGGGCAGTGGCATGCCGGGGTGGCTGCTGCTGCTGATCTCGGTGCCGGTGGCCGTCGCGATCTGCTCGGCGCTGAACTACTCGATCGAGAAGATCGCCTACCGGCCGCTGCGCAACGCGCCGCGGCTGGCACCGCTGATCACCGCGATGGGCATGAGCCTGCTGCTGCAGACGGTGGCGATGATCGTGTGGAAGCCCAACCCGAAGCCGTTCCCGATCCTGCTGCCGAGCGAGCCCCTGTTCCTGTGGGCCAACGGCCCGGTGATCAGCGTCGTGCAATGCCTGATCCTCGGCCTCACCGCGGTCATCCTGGCCGGGCTGATGTACCTCGTGAACCAGACCAAGCTCGGCCGCGCGATGCGGGCCACTGCCGAGAATCCGCGCGTGGCGGCGCTGATGGGCGTGCGGCCTGACATGGTGATCTCGGCCACCTTCATCATCGGCGCGACGCTGGCCGCGGTGGCCGGCATCATGTGGGCGGCCAACTACGGCACCGTGCAGCACTCGATGGGCTTTCTGCCGGGCCTGAAGGCCTTCACGGCCGCGGTGCTCGGCGGCATCGGCAACCTGGCCGGTGCGGTGGTCGGCGGCATCCTGCTCGGGCTGGTGGAGGCCATCGGCGCGGGCTACCTGGGCGACCTCACCGGCGGCGTGCTCGGCAGCCACTATGCCGACATCTTCGCCTTCGTCGCGCTGATCCTCGTGCTGACGCTGCGGCCCTCGGGCCTGCTCGGCGAGCGCGTGGCGGACCGGGCCTGAGGAGCGCGCGATCATGATGAGCAAGCAGAAGCAGATCGTGCTGTGCCTGATCGCGGCCGCGGTGCTGGTGGTGCTGCCGCTGTTCGCGCAGCAGTTTGGCCAGGGCTGGGTTCGCATCATGGCGCTGGCCATGCTCTACGTGCTGTTGGCGCTGGGCCTGAACGTGGTGGTTGGCTACGCCGGCCTGCTGGACCTGGGCTTCGTCGCCTTCTACGCGGTGGGCGCCTACATGTACGCGCTGCTGGCGAGTCCGCACCTGTCCGAGACCTTCGAAGGTTTCAAGGCGATGTTCCCGAACGGCCTGCACACGCCGATCTGGGTCGTGGTCCCTGCGGCCGCGCTGTGCGCTGCCGTGGCCGGCGTGCTGCTCGGCACGCCGGTGCTCAAGCTGCGTGGCGACTACCTGGCGATCGTCACGCTCGGCTTCGGCGAGATCATCCGCGTGTTCCTGAACAACCTCGAGCACCCGGTCAACATCACGAACGGACCGCGGGGCCTGGATCGCATCGACCCGATGAACATCTTCGGGTTCAGCTTCGGCAAGTCGCTGCAGATTGGCGACTTCTCAATCCCGTCGGTGACGCTCTACTACTGGCTCTTCCTGGCGCTGGTGGTCGGCAGCCTGCTCGTGTGCTACCGGCTCGAAACCTCACGCATCGGGCGCGCCTGGATGGCGATCCGCGAAGACGAGATCGCGGCCAAGGCGATGGGCATCAACACGCGCAACATGAAGCTGCTGGCCTTCGGCATGGGCGCCACCTTCGGCGGCGTGTCGGGCTCGATGTTCGCGGCCTTCCAGGGCTTCGTCTCGCCCGAGTCGTTCAGCCTGATGGAGTCGGTGATGATCGTCGCGATGGTCGTGGTGGGCGGCATCGGTCACCTGCCGGGCGTGATCGTCGGCGCGATCCTGCTGGCAGCGCTGCCCGAGGTACTGCGCTACGTGGCCGGCGACGTGCAGAACCTGACCGGCGGGCGCATCGACGCATCGATCCTGCGCCAGCTGCTGATCGCGCTGGCGATGATCGTCGTGATGCTGCTGCGGCCGCGCGGCCTGTGGCCATCGCCCGAACATGGCAAGGCGGCGCCGACGCCGGTGGCCAAGCCGGCGGACGCGTCGAAGGTGGCGGCATGAGCGCCGCCGTTCTCAAGGTGGCGGGTGTCTCCAAGCGCTTCGGCGGCCTGCAGGCGCTGTCGGACGTCGGCATCACGATCACCCAAGGCCAGGTCTACGGCCTGATCGGCCCCAACGGCGCCGGCAAGACGACCTTCTTCAATGTCATCACCGGCCTGTACACACCCGACTCGGGCACCTTCGAACTCGGCGGTGCGGCCTACGAGCCGCAGGCGGTGCACCAGGTGGCCAAGGCCGGCATCGCGCGCACCTTCCAGAACATCCGCCTGTTCGCCGAGATGACGGCGCTGGAAAACGTGATGGTCGGCCGCCATGTGCGCACGCACTCGGGACTGATCGGCGCGGTGTTCCGCACCGGTGGCTTCAAGGCGGAGGAGGCCGCCATCGAGAAGCGCGCACGCGAGCTCCTTGAGTACGTGGGCATCGGCAAGTACGCGGAGTACAAGGCGCGCACGTTGTCCTACGGCGACCAGCGGCGCCTCGAGATCGCGCGTGCGCTGGCCACCGACCCGAAGCTGATCGCGCTCGACGAGCCGGCGGCCGGCATGAACGCCACCGAGAAGGTGGTGCTGCGCGAACTGATCGACCGCATCCGCAAGGACGGCCGCACGATCCTGCTGATCGAGCACGACGTGAAGCTGGTGATGGGCCTGTGCGACCGCGTCACGGTGCTCGACTACGGCAAGCAGATCGCTGAAGGGAAGCCCGACGACGTGCAGCGCGACCCGAAGGTCATCGAGGCCTATCTCGGCCCAGGGGCTCACTGACATGGCACCCACACTTCTCAAGGTTGCGGGCCTGAAGGTCGCCTACGGCGGCATCCAGGCCGTCAAGGGCGTCAGCTTCGAGGTCCGCCAGGGCGAACTCGTCAGCCTGATCGGTGCCAACGGCGCCGGCAAGACGACCACGCTGAAGGCGGTCACCGGCATCCAGCCGGTCGCCGCCGGGGACATCGAGTTCATGGGCAAGGCGATCAAGGGCCAGGGCGCCTGGGACTTGGTCAAGCAGGGCCTGGTGATGGTGCCCGAAGGGCGCGGCACCTTCACCCGCATGACCATCGTCGAGAACCTGCAGATGGGCGCCTTCGTGCGCAACGACAAGCCGGAGATCGAGGCCGACATCGAGAAGGTGTTCGGCATCTTTCCGCGCCTGAAGGAGCGCGCCAAGCAACTCGCCGGCACGATGAGCGGCGGCGAGCAGCAGATGCTGGCGATGGGCCGCGCACTGATGGCGCGTCCCAAGGTGCTGCTGATGGATGAGCCCTCGATGGGCCTGTCGCCGATCATGGTCGACAAGATCTTTGAGGTGGTGGCCGACATCCACAAACAGGGCACGACGATCCTGCTGGTCGAGCAGAACGCGAGCCGCGCGCTCTCGCTCGCCGACCGCGGCTACGTGATGGAGTCCGGCGAGATCACGATGGATGGCGACGCGAAGATCCTGCTGGCCGACCCGCGCGTGCGGGCCGCCTACCTCGGCGAGTAGGGTTCAAGGTTTCTCCGCCAGCGCCTTCAGGTTCGCCAGCCCGGCTTCGAAGTCAGGCCCGACCATCCGGTCACCGAACAGGGCGAGCCAGCGGAACAGCGGGTTGCTGCCCATGTTGCCGTTCATGATCCAGGTGACCTTGGTGCCCTGCCCATTGGCCGCCAGTTCGAGCGCGCCGCTGGACGTGGTGCCAAAGTCGGGGAAGTACAGGTCGTAGGCCAGGCGCTTGCCCGGCTCGGCGGCCGTGAAGCTCATCTTGCCGTCGCCTTCGGTCTTGCTCTTCCATTCCCAGGCGGCACCGGCGCCGGAAGGCGGGCCGCTGTAGGTAATGGCCATGGCCGGATCGCGCTGGTTCCAGACCGTCCAGCGCTTCCATTCGCGCGGGTCGGCGATCAGGGCGTAGACCTTGTCGGCCGGTGCGGCGACCGTGGTGCTGCGCACGGCCTTGAACTCGGGCGACAGGGCATAACCGCCGGCGAACAGCAGGATCGCCAGTCCGACCAGGACGATCACGGTCCACTTCAGGAGCTTGAGCATCGGGGCCTCCTCGGGCGCTCTGGAAGCCAGAGTCTGACCCCCAGCGGGGCCCGCCGGCAAGATGGCATGATCGCGCCCTCGCCGGCGTACCCGCCATCCCTGAGGGTACGCCGACCGCATACCGGCCCACGAGGCCGCCACGAGGCATGTTCATGTTCCGAACCTCTTCCATGGCACTGGCCAGTGCCTTGTGCATGACCGCGGCACAGGTCGCGCTGGCGCAGCAAGCGCCGACGGCCCCGGCCAAGTCGAAGGCCCAGGCACCGTCGATCGTGGTCCCGGTGTCGCCGGCGCCGAAACCCAGTGCCAAGACCCTGGGCAAAGGAGCGCCGAGCGGCAAGCTGCTGACGCGCGAGGAACTCCGCGGTTGCCTCAAGCGCATGGATGACATCACGGCGACCAACAAGGAGTTGCTGCAGCGCCGGGCGGCGCTCGATGGCGAGAAGGACGGGATCACCAAGAGCGGCGAGGCGCTGAAGGTCCAGCGGTCCGAGGTCGAGGCCAAGCTGGCGATGGTGCGCGAGTGGGAGGGACGGACGCGGGCCTATGCCGCGGAGATCGAGGCCTTCAATCAGCGCGGCAAGTCGCTGGAGGAGCTGCCGAGGGGCCAGCGCGCAGAACTGGCCAAGGCCCTGGAGGTCGACCGCGAGCGGCTGACGGCCGTGCGCGCCAACCTGAACGAGGAAGAGGCTCGCCTCGTTCCGACGTACGAAGCGAGCGTCCGCAGCTACAACGAACGCGTGCTCGCGCGTGACGCCCAGGTAAACGAATGGAACGCACGCAACAAGGCCATCAATGATGACGGCTCCAAGCTCGAAGGCGCGCGCAACGCCTGGCTCGGCGAATGTGCGAACCGGCCTTACCGCGACGAGGACGAGGCCGCCGTCAAGGCGGGCAAGTGAGGACGCGCCGATGAACGCCACCGACACCGCCCTGCGCAACCCGCTGCTCCAACCCTGGAGCACGCCGCACGCACTGCCACCCTTCGGCGAACTGGTGCCGGCGCACTTCGCTCCCGCCTTCGACGCGGCGATGCGCGAACACCGTGCCGAGCTCGACGCGATCGCCGGGCAGGCGGCCGCGCCGACCTTCGAGAACACCGTGGCGCGCCTCGACGCGAGCGGACGACTCTTCGCCCGCGTGGAGCTCGTGTTCCACAACCTGTGTGCGTCCGAGACCTCGCCGGCGCTGCAGGCGGTGCAGCGCGAGCTGGCGCAGCCGCTCGCGGCGCACAGCAACGCAATCTATCTGAACGAGCCCCTGTTCGCCCGCATCGACACCTTGCACGACCGCCGCGCCTCGCTCGGGCTGGACCCGGAGTCGCTGCGCCTGCTCGAGCAGATCCATACGGACTTCGTGCGTGCCGGTGCCCGGCTGGCGGGCGCCGACCGCGCCCGTTTCGCGAGCCACAACGAGCGCCTGGCCGCGCTGATGACGCGCTTCGGCCAGAACGTGCTGGCCGACGAGAGCGGCTTCCGGCTGGCACTCGCGCACGAGGCCGACATGGCCGGGCTGCCCGCCTTCGTGCGCGACGCCGCGCGTCAGGCGGCCGCCGAACGGGGCCTGGACGGCGCGGTGATCACGCTGTCGCGGTCGCTGATCGTTCCCTTCCTGACCTTCAGCGAGCGCCGCGACCTGCGCGAGGCCGCCTGGCGCGCCTGGACCAGCCGCGGCGAGCACGATGGCGACACCGACAACCGTCCGGTGGTCCGCGAGATTCTGGAGCTGCGCGCCGAGCAGGCCGCACTCCTCGGTTACGACAACTACGCCGACTACGCGCTGGCCAACACGATGGCGCGCACGAAGGACGCGGTGATGCGCCTGCTGGACGATGTGTGGTCGCGCGCGGTGCCGGCGGTCGAGCGCGAGCGCGCCGAGCTCGCCGCGCTGATGCGCGAGCAGGGCGTCACGCACGCGATCGAGCCCTGGGACTGGCGCTTCTGGGCCGAGAAGGTGCGCCAGCGGCAGTACGCGATCGACGACGCCGAGGTCAAGCCTTACTTCCCGCTCGACCGCATGGCGGCGGCCGCCTTCGACTGCGCCGAGCGCCTGTTCGGCATCCGCATGGTCGAGCGCCCCGATCTGCCCGTGTACCACCCGGACGTCAAGGCCTACGAGGTGCGCGGCCGCGACGACCGCGTCCTCGGTGTCTTTCTGCACGACAACTTCGCGCGTCCGTCCAAGCGCAGCGGCGCCTGGATGAGCCTGTACCGCCAGCAGACGAAGAACGGCGGGGCGGTGACGCCGATCGTCGCCAACAACAACAACTTCGCCAAGTCCGCGCCGGGCCAGCCGACGCTGCTGTCCTTCGACGATGTGCGCACGCTGTTCCACGAGTTCGGCCATGGCCTGCATGGGCTGTTGTCGGACGTGGGCTACGAGCGCCTGTCGGGTACCAACGTGCTGCGCGACTTCGTCGAACTGCCCTCGCAGTTGTTCGAACATTGG
>DATLIE010000366.1:0-27732 GCA_035539635.1 Burkholderiaceae bacterium | reverse complement strand
CCGGTTCTCGGCGAACTGCGGGTGCACCACCACGTCGAGCAGGCCGCCCTGGTTGTTGTCGAACACGGCGGGCAGGCCGGCCAGCGGCGCACTGACGCGGCCGTCGCGCGCCACGATGCGCATGCGCCCGGGCCGCTCCGTCACGAGCATGCGGCCGTCGGGCAGGAAGGCCAGGCCCCAGGGGTGCTCGAGGTTGCGCGCGACGATGACGGGCTTCAGGTCGGCGGCCAGGGCGGGCACGGCCGCGAGCGCTGCGGCCATGACCCACGAGCAGGCAAGCAGGGTGCGACGCATGGAGCCGATGCTGCCTCAGGCCCAAAGACCCTGCACGGTGTCAGCGCGCGACGCGCACGATGCGACCGTCGTCGGTCAGCAGGTAGAGCCAGCCGTCGGGACCCTGGCGCACGTGGCGGATGCGCCGGTCGAGCGCGGCGACCACGGCAACCTCCTCGCGGGTGGTCACGTTGTCGTTGGCGTCGAGCACGACGCGCCACAAGGTGCGGTCTTGGAGCGCGCCGATGAACAGATGGCCCTGCCACTCGGGGAAGCCGGCGCCGGTATAGAAGCTCATGCCGCTTGGCGCGGTGGACAGCGGCACCC
Source organism: Burkholderiaceae bacterium (assembly GCA_035539635.1). Taxonomy (GTDB): domain Bacteria; phylum Pseudomonadota; class Gammaproteobacteria; order Burkholderiales; family Burkholderiaceae_C; genus CADEEN01. The sequence goes on along the minus strand of DATLIE010000366.1, from coordinate 27,132 downwards.
AGTAGCTCTTGGGCTCCTCGTATGCGGGCGCGTGCGTACCGCCGCCGACGCGGCAGGACGGGTCATTGACCGGCGAACCATAGGGGCAGCCATAGCTGACGAGCGGCCAGCCGTGGTTGCCCCCAGCGAGGACGCGGTTGAGTTCGTCGCCGCCCTGCGGCCCATGCTCGGTGAGCCACAGATCGCTGGTCCCCGGCTTGACCGCGCCACCCTGCGGATTGCGGTGCCCGATGCTCCACAGGCCGGGCAGCGCTCCGGCGCCGAACACCGGGTTGTCGAGCGGGAGGCTGCCGTCGCGGTTCAGCCGCACCACCTTGCCCTGCGTGCGCGCGACGTTCTGCGCCCACTGCGTGGTCGGGTTGGCCGGATCGTCCTGGCCGCGATCGCCCAGCGTCACGTACAGCGTCTTGTCGGGGCGAAAGGCGATGCGCGAGCCGTAGTGGACGCTGCTCGCGACCTTGGGCGCCTGGCGCCAGATGACGGCCACGTTCTGCAGCGCGTTGCCGACCAGTTGGCCACGCGCCAGCGCCGTGCCGGCGCCGCCAACGCCATCCTCGGAGAAGGTGAAGTAGACCCAGGGGTCGGCCGCGAAGTCGGGGTCGAGCTGCACGTCGAGCAGCCCGCCCTGGCCGCTGCTGTTGACTGCCGGCACGCCGCTCACCGTGGCGTCGATGGCCGAACCGTCGGCGCGCACGATCACCATCGAGCCGGCCTTCTGGGTGACCAGCATGCGACCGTCGGGCAGGAAGGCGAGACCCCAGGGGCTGGCGAGCGCGACGCCGAGCGTTGTGGCCGTGGGAGGGCCGGTCGGTGGCGGGGGCGGCGCGGGCGGACTGTCGCCTCCGCCGCCGCAGGCGGCCAGGCCACCCGCCGTCGCGAGCGCGAACTGGGTGGCCAACCAGAGCATCTGCCGGCGGCGGGTCTGCCTCATGGCCGCGAGCCTACGGCGCCTGCGCGACCCTGCCTGCAACCATCTGCAAGCGACCCTGCTGCGGGGCCAGTGGGGCCCGTGGGACTACAGGTTGCCCGCGAACAACCGGCGCACGAACAGGTCCTTGAAGCTGTGCGCGTCGGCCAGTCCCAGGCGCTCGAGGTACGCGTGCGGCGCCTCGCGGCCTTCCCACAGGCTCTTCACCGTCATCTGCACCAGCTCGATCGGGTGCTCGCTCGCGTGCTTGAGCTTCTTCAGCGCGCGCACGATGTGCAGTTCGTCGTCGGTGAGGTCGGTGCCGAACGGGAAGTCGGGCAGCAGGCCAGCCTCGGCCCACGGGTGCAGCCGGTCGTGCAGCGCCTGCGGCAGGTTGTGGCGGTAGCGCTCGGGCACCTCGTAGCCGGCAGGCAGCTTGCCCTGCGCCTTGGCCGCGCGCACCAGATCGTCCTGGAAGCGCGAGTCGGCCACCGCGATCAGGCGCTGCACCACCTCGCCGTCGGGCTGGCCGCGCAGGTCGGCGACGCCGTACTCGGTGACGACGATGTCGCGCAGGTGGCGCGGGATCGTCACGTGGCCGTAGTTCCAGACGATCGACGAACGCGGACCGTCGCGGTGTTCGTGCGTCGCGCGCAGCATCATCACCAGCCGAGCGTCGGGCAGCGCGTGCGCCATCGCGACGAAGTTGTACTGGCCGCCGACGCCGCTGACCACCTGGCCGCTGTCGAGCGCGTCGCTGACCGCGGCGCCGAGCGCGGTGACCATCATCGTGGTGTTCATGAAGCGCGCCTTGATGCGCTGCGCGCGCTTCAAGGTGCCCTGGCCCGCCGTCGTGCTGTAGAGCTGGTTGATGAAATCGATGCGCGTCATGTCGATCTTCGCCAACTCCTGCGGCGGCATCGTGCGCAGGCGCTCGTAGAAGTCCTGCGGCCCGAGGAAGAAGCCGCCGGTCATGAAGACGCCGGTCGTCAGGCGGCTGCCGAGCATGCGCGACGCCACGCCATCGAAGGCCGCGTCGTCGAGCAGGTGGGCGCTGCAGCGCAGGTCACCCATGACCAGTGCCTCGCCGTCCAGCCGCACCTCGGGTCGCAGGACGCCGAAGCGCTGCAGGAAGGCCAGGTCCTCGGCCGACAGCGGCGAGCGCACCCGGCCGGCGTCGAGCAGCGCGCGCAGCGTGTCGGGCGTGACCGTCTCGTCGGCGATGCGGCCGCGGTTGATCAACTGCTGCAGCACGGTGTCGCCGAACACCTCGCGCCGGATGATGCCGGCCTCGATCAGGCGCAGGAAGCCGTTGACGAACATCTCCGAGCAGCCGTAGAGGCCGCGGTCGAAGCGGCCGGTGAGGCGGTCGTCGAGGCCATCCGGGCAGAGCGATTCGAGGATGCGCCGGAACTCGGCGCCGTGCCGGTCGCGCACGATCAGGGCCTGCGCGATCGCGTCGCCGAGCGAGCCGATGCCGATCTGCAGCGTGCCGCCGTCCTCGACCAGGCTCGCCGCGTGCAGGCCGATCGCGTAGTCGGCCGGCGTGACCTTGTTGTTCGGCGCCCCGAACAGCGTGTGCGTGGCCGCCGGGTCGGTGACCACCACGTCGAACAGCGACGGCGCCACTTCGGCACCGTTGGGCATGAAGGGCATCTTGCGGTTGATCACGCCCACCTTGAGCAGCGGCTTGCCGAGCTCGGCGTAGCGCTCGATCACCTCGAAGGTGACGTCCGGGTTGCTCGACAGCGACAGGCGCAACTCGTCGCCCTCGCCGCGCGCGGCCACCGCCTGCGCGATCACGTTCATGCCCTGCACGCCCATGTCGCGCGCGACGAAGGTGTAGTTGGTGGAGATGTAGCCCTGCTGCGCGACGGCGTTGCCGAGGTAGTCGCCGGTCTTCATGAAGAACTCGCGCACCTCGATGTTCTCCGGCAGCGCGTTGGCGCGCAGGTCCTTCACGTATTCGAGGTCGGGGTAGTCGGCGAACAGGCGCTCGACCAGCGGCTCGAGGAAGTGCTGCTCCAGCTCGCTGTGCCCCGCCGGCTTGGCCAGCGACAGCGCGGTGACGATGCGCAACTTGCGCGCCGGGTTGGCCTTGATGCGCAGGTACAGCGCGTTGGCGAAGGGGTTGGGCTTGCCGATGCCCAGCGGCAGGCCGAGCACGATGTCGCCCGGGATCGTGTCGAGCACATGGTCGACCGCGGCGTCGATGCGGTCGATGAGCAGGGGCGCGGGCATGTCGGTCCTCGGTCGGTGGGCTACCGGCCGACTGTGGCGTGCGCTGCCGTCGCGGGGCTTGCGCGCGCGCAAGCTGTCAGGCCGTCAGGCCGCGACCGTTGCGCTGGCCTGGCGCGGGGGCAGGGCGCGCACGACGCCGCCGTCGCAGCGCGCGATCGTCGCGAACAGGTCCTTCGGGTCGGCCAGGCGTGGCACAAGCTGGATCGTGTCGCCGATTCCCAGCTCGCGCGCGGCGTCGAACAGGAAGTGCAGCGCCGAGAAGTCCTCGAGCGCGAAGCCTACCGAGTCGAACACCGTCACCTCGTCGGCGCTGCTGCGGCCGTGGACTTCGCCGGCGAGCACGCGCCACAGCTCGGTCACCGCGAAGTCGGCCGGCATCTGCTGCAGGTCGCCCTCGATGCGCGTCTGCCGCTCGTACTCGACGAACACCGAGGCGCCGCGCAGCACCTCGGCGTGCAGCTCGGTCTTGCCCGGGCAGTCGCCACCGACGGCGTTCAGGTGCATGCCGGGCTCGATCATGCCGGGCGTGACGATCGTCGCCCTCGCCTTGTCGGCGGTGATGGTGGTCACGATGTCGGCGCCGCGCACCGCGTCGGCGGCGCTTTCGCACACGAGCAACTCCAGGCCTTGCCCGATCAGGTTGCGCACCAGCTTGGCGGTGGCCCGCGGGTCGGTGTCGTACAGGCGCAGCGTGCGGATGCCCAGCAGGTCGCGGAAGGCGAGGGCCTGGAACTCGGCCTGCGCGCCGTTGCCGATCAGCGCCATCGAGCGGCTGTCCGCGCGGGCCAGCGCGCGCGCGGCCACCGCCGAGGTTGCCGCGGTGCGGATCGCGGTCGCGAGCGTGAACTCGGCCAGCAGGCGCGGCGCGCCGGTGGCCACGTCGGCGAGCACGCCAAAGGCCATCACGGTGGCGGCGCCGCGTTGCGTGTTCTTGGGGTGGCCGTTGACGTACTTGAAGGCGTAGCGCGTGGCGTCGGCCACCGGCATCAGCTCGATCACGCCGTCCTCGGAGTGGCTGGCCACGCGCGCGGTCTTGTCGAACTCGTTCCAGCGCCGGAAGTCGGCCTCGATGCGCTCGGCCACGCCCGCGATGCACTGCGGCAGGCCCTTGCGCGCGACGATGCGGGCGACGTCCGGCGCCCCGAGGTAGAGGGTGTCGGTGTCGAAGACGGGCCAGGACTTGCGGTGCATGACCGACAGTGTGTCGAAGGTGCGCGGCAAGCAGAAGCGTCAGAACTGTCCCGGAATCGCTATTCCGTTGTGCAAAACGTCAAGGTAGCATGACGAAATGGCGAAGCCGGACTCGATCGACAGCACCGACCAGCGCCTGATCGCGCTGCTGCGCCAGGACGCGCGGCTGTCGGTGGCGGCGCTGGCCGCCCGGCTCGGTGTGTCGCGCGGCACGGTCAACAACCGCGTCGCCAAGCTCGAGGCCGCGGGCGTGATCGTCGGCTACACGGTGCAGCTGCGGCCCGACGCGCGGCCGAACGAGATCCACGCCTGGATGGGCATCCTGGTCGAAGGCAACCAGACGCGCGAGGTGATCGCCCGACTGCTCGGCGAGCCGGGTGTCGCCGAACTGCACGACACCAACGGCCGCTGGGACCTGCTGGCCGAACTGCGCGCGACCTCGATGGCCGAGCTGTCGCAGGTGCTGGAACGGATCCGGCTGCTCAAGGGCATCCGTGGCACCGAAACCAGCATCCACCTCGCGACGTACCGTTAGCGCCAGGCCGGTTGCCGACGGGTCAGGGACCGATGTCGACCACCACCTCGCCCGACACCGGGTCGGTTACGCCGAGCCCGCCGCCCAGGTCCTCCAGGTCGGCGCGGAAGCTGTCGAGCACCGCGATCATCTTCGGGCGTGCTGCCGCGATGCTGTCGAACGACTCCCACTCGCCGAGCATGCAGTAGCTGCGATCGCCGGTCTTGACCAGGGCGCCGCGCCGGAACCCCGGCAGCGCCAGGTCGGCGCGGCGGTGGGCGTCGATGAACGCCTCCTCGCGGCCGGGCTTGACGCGGAAGCGGACGATGTTGAACGCAGTGGCCATGATGGGCCTCCTTCGGCTGGAGTCCGCGGGAAGCACGGACGCTCGGCACGTCGGTCGGCCCAGAGGCCCGGGCCTTACGTCTGCGGCGGCCGGTGACGATGCTTGCACCGCGCGCGCTCGGGCGCAAGGGGCCGGCCGCTCAGGGTGCGGCTGCCGCCTCCACCACCATCTGCACCCGCGGCTGGCCGTTCCACTCGTCGAGCGACAGCCGGTAGGCCAGGCGCACCCGCTCGCCCACCGGCTCGGCGTGGCCGAACCAGATCGCATCACGGATCTGCCCGAGGTGGCGCACGCGCAGCTTCAGGTGCTTGTCGGCCACCAGGCGCTGGCCCAGCACCTGGACCTCGTCGCAGAACAGCGGCGCCTCGAAGGCCTGGCCCCAGACCTGCGCGTCGAGCGCGGCGACGGTCTCGGCATTGAAGTACTCGAGCGCGAGCGGCCCGTCGGTGAGCAGGCGGCGCGTCAGCGTCGCGGCGTCCAGCCACTCGCGCGCCACCTGCTGCAGCGCGGCGTCGAAGGTGTCGAAGTGCTCCTCGTCGAGCGTGCAGCCCGCGGCCATCGCGTGGCCGCCGAAGCGCTTGAGCACGCCGGGGTGGCGCTTGGCCACCAGGTCGAGCGCGTCGCGCAGGTGAAAGCCCGGGATCGAGCGGCCCGAGCCCTTGAGCGAGCCGTCGTGGGCGAGTGCGAAGACGAAGGTCGGGCGGTGCAGACGGTCCTTCAGCTTGCCGGCGACGATGCCCACCACGCCCTCGTGGAACTCGGGGTCGAACAGGGCCAGCGCCGGCGGCGCCTCGCCTTCGGGCATCAGGTGCTCCAGGGCCGCTTCGGCCTGCTCGCGCATGTCGCCCTCCACCTCGCGCCGCTCGCGGTTGATCGCATCGAGCTGCTGCGCCAGTTCGGCTGCGCGCGCAGCGTCGTCGGTGACCAGGCACGCGATGCCCAGCGTCATGTCCGCCAGGCGGCCGGCGGCGTTGATGCGCGGGCCCAGCGTGTAGCCGAAGTCGAAGGCCGACGCGCGCCGCGGGTCGCGCTTGGCCACCGCGTACAGCGCGGCCAGGCCCGCCACCATGCGGCCCGCGCGGATGCGCTTGAGGCCCTGCGCGACGAGGCGGCGGTTGTTGGGGTCGAGCTTCACCACGTCGGCGACGGTGCCCAGCGCCACGAGGTCGAGCAGGCTGTCGAGCTTGGGTTGGCTCGCGAGGTCGAAGCGCCCGCGCGCGCGCAGTTCGGCGCGGGTGGCCAGCAGCACGTAGAACATCACGCCGACGCCGGCGATCGACTTGCTCGCGAACTCGCAGCCGGGCTGGTTGGGGTTGACGATGCAGCTCGCGTCGGGCAGCGCCACGGCACCGTCCACCAGCGCCGGCAGGTGATGGTCGGTCACCAGCACGTCCATGCCGATCGCCCGCGCATGCGCCACGCCGTCGAAGCTGGCAATGCCGTTGTCGACCGTGACGAGCAGCTGCGGTCGCAGCGCGGCCGCGAGTTCCACGATCGCTGGCGTCAGGCCATAGCCGTGCACCGTGCGGTCGGGCACCACGTAGCCGACCGAGCCGGGCGCGGCGCCGAGCATCGCCAGCCCGCGCAGCGCCACCGTGCAGGCGGTGGCCCCGTCGCAGTCGTAGTCGGCAACGATGCAGATGCGATGCCCCTGCTCGATCGCGTTGGCCAGGCGCCGCGCCGCGATGTCGATGCTGCGCATGGTCGCCGGCGGCAGCAGGTGCGCCAGGCCGTCGTCCAGTTCGTCGGTGGAGCGCACGCCGCGCGCGGCGAACAGGCGCGCGAGCAGCGGGTGCACGCCGGCCTGTTCGAGGGCGAAGGCCATGCGCGGCGGGACGTCGCGGATGTCTATTCGGGGTGCGTTCACAGTGTGGCGAGCCGCTCGCGCGCGGGGCGCGGCGCCTGAAAGGGGCGGGTCAGTCGCTGCAGCAGCGAGGGCGCGCGCGGCGCCAGCGTCAGCGCGCAGCGTTCGCCGCAGAGGGTGAGCGCCGAGGGAGGGCGCGCGGCGAGCGACGCGTCGAGTTCGGCCCAGGCCGCCGCCCAGGCCGCCCAGTCCTCGGCAAGCGCGGGTTGCGCAAGGCGTTCGTCGAGCACGGCGTCGTGTGCTGCCTCCGGGCGCGCGGCGCCGCAGCCCGACAGCCAGAACGAGTTGACCGGCACCAGCCCCGCGGCTTCGCGCGCTTCGTTGACCGCGTGCGTGTGCAGCAGCATCTGCACCTCGTTCTGCAGGCGCCGCACCAGCCGCGCTTCGCGCTGCCCCGGCAGCCAGCGGTCGACGTTGCGGCCGATCACGCGGTCCAGCGACGCGGTGGGCAGGTTGGCGAACATCGGATGCGACGCGTACCAGCGCAACGGTGCGCCCCAGGCGAGCACGAAGCCCTCGCTCTCGAACAGCGGCCGCACCGCGTCCAGCAGCGTGCGCGAGGTCAGCTCGTCGAGCGCCAGCGCGCGCGGATCGGCGAGGTGGATCGCGTCGCTGCCGACGCGCCAGTGTGCGGGCGTCAGCAGGCCCCAGGGCTGCGCGCCGACCTCGATGCCGTCGGCCGCGGCCCGGCGCGCCGCCCAGGGGGCCGTGCCGTCGCTCCAGCCGAGCGCACGCGCGAAGGCCCGCTCGTGCGGCGGTGCGGGGGACTGTTCGTCGTCCTCGTCGCGCTGCACTTCCTCGCTGCGATCCAGCCAGGCGTCCATGGCGGGGGTCTGCAACTGCGCGAGCGCTGCGCGACCGGCATCGGACAAGGGCGAGGCGAACGGAACGATCAGGTGCACGCGGGTGATTATCCCGGTGCCCTCCGGTACGATGCCCCGCATGGCCACACCCTACGAATGGCAGATCGGCTGGCGCTACGTGCGCGCCGGTCGCAGCGGGCGCCGCAACGGCTTCATTTCCTTCATCTCGTTCATCTCGATGGTCGGCATCGCGCTCGGCGTGGCCGCGCTGATCGTCGTGCTGTCGGTGATGAACGGCTTCCAGCAGGAGGTGCGCGACCGCATGCTGAGCGTGATCGCGCACATCGAGATCTTCGACACCGGCAGCGCACCGCTGGCCGACTGGAAGGCCACCGCCGCGACCGCGCGTGCCGCGGCGCCCGACGCCGTGCGCGGCGCGGCGCCCTTCGTGGCGGCGCAGGTGCTGGTGGCGCGTGGCGACGAGATGCGCGGGGCGCTGCTGCGCGGCATCGTGCCGGCCGAGGAGGCGAGCGTCACGCCGCTCGGTGCACAGATGAAGGACGGTTCGTTCGCGCAGCTTGAGCCGGGCGCCTGGCGCATCGTGCTCGGCATCGAGCTGGCGCGAACGCTCGGCGTGCGCACGGGCGACCAGGTGACGATCGTTGCGCCGGGCGGCCAGGTCACGCCGGCCGGCGTGCTGCCGCGCCTAAAGCCCTTCACCATCGCCGGCACCTTCGACAGCGGCCACTACGAGTACGACAGCGCCTACGCGCTGGTGCACCTGGACGACGCGGCGACGCTGCTGCGCACCGGCGGTGCCACCGGCGTGCAGCTGAAGCTGGCCGACCTGCACGCCGCGCGCGAGGTGGCGGCACAACTTGCGCGCGCGCTGCCGACGAACCTGGCGGTGCGCGACTGGACGCGCACCAACCGCAACTGGTTCGACGCGGTGCAGCTCGAGAAGCGGCTGATGTTCATCATCCTGACGCTGATCGTCGCGGTGGCGGCCTTCAACCTGGTCAGCACGCTGGTGATGACCGTCACCGATAAGCGCGCCGACATTGCGATCCTGCGCACGCTGGGCGCGAGCCCGCGCTCGGTGATGGGCATCTTCGTCGTGCAGGGCGCGCTCGCCGGCATCGTCGGCACGCTGGCCGGCGTGGTGCTCGGCCTGGCGATCGCGCTCAACATCGACGTGCTGGTGCCCGCACTCGAGCGTGCGCTGTCCACCAGCTTCCTGCCGGCCAGCATCTACGTCATCAGCCGCATGCCCAGCCTGCCGCTGGCCAGCGACATCGTGCCGATCGTCCTGATCTCGCTCGCACTGGCCTTCGTCGCCACGCTGTACCCGAGCTGGCGCGCCAGCCGTGTCAACCCGGCAGAGGCACTGCGCTATGAGTGAGGTGCTCGCCTGCCAGCGCCTCACCAAGCGGTTTCACGACGGCGAACTCGACGTCGAGGTGCTGCGCGGCGTCGACCTCGCGGTGGCCAAGGGCGAGACGCTGGCCATCGTCGGCGCTTCGGGCTCGGGCAAGAGCACCTTGCTGCACCTGCTCGGCGGACTCGATGCGCCCAGCGCCGGCCGCGTGTCGCTGGCCGGGCGCGACTTCACGACGATGAATGCGGCCGAGCAGGGCGTCTGGCGCAACCAGCACCTCGGCTTCGTCTACCAGTTCCACCACCTGCTGCCCGAGTTCAGCGCGCTCGACAACGTGGCGATGCCGCTGCGCATCCGTCGTCAATCGGTGCCCGAGGCCCGCGCGGCCGCCGCCGCGATGTTGGCCAAGGTGGGCCTGGCCGGGCGCGTGAAGCACCGCCCGTCCGAGCTGTCGGGTGGCGAGCGCCAGCGCGTCGCGATTGCGCGCGCGCTGGTCAGCGAGCCGGCCTGCGTGCTGGCCGACGAACCCACCGGCAACCTCGACCGCGAGACGGCCGACGGCGTGTTCCGCCTGATGCTCGAGCTGGCGCGCGAGCGCGGCACGGCCTTCGTGCTGGTGACGCACGACGAGCAACTGGCGGCGCGCTGCGGGCGCATGCGGCGCCTGGTGCAGGGCGTGCTGAATCACTGACGCGCCCGGCGGCGCCGGGGCGTGCCATCGGCTGCGCCGACACTCGCGCGCAAGGCGTCGGCCATCGCCAGGCCGAGCGGGTCGCTGCTCGCGCCCGGCAGCGTGACCCAGAAGTAGGCGTAGCGATAGGCGATGGCGGGCCCGACCTGCACCAGGCGGCCGGCGGCCAGGGCGGCTTCGGCAAGCCGGCCCCGTGCCAGGGCGACGCCGAGGCCCGCCTCGGCCGCCAGGACCAGCGCGACCGGGTCTTCGATGACCACGGTGTGGAGGACTTCGGGACGCGGATGGTGCGTGGCCCATCGCAGCCATGAGTCCGGCTTGGTGCTGAGCAGGTCGATCCCTCGCGGATAGGTACCCGCCTCGATGCGGCCCACCGCGCGGGCAAGGCCGGGCGCGCACACGGGGACGAGCGTCTCGTCGGCCACCCTTTGTGCGTCGAGTCCGGGCCAGCTGCCGTGGCCCAGGCGGATCGCGGCGTCGCAGCCCTCGCTGGCCAGGTCCACCGAGGCCGTGGCGGCCGCGAACACGAGCTTGCGCCCGTGCAAGCGGGCCAGGCGCTGCAACTGCGGCAGCTGCGGCAGCAGCCACAGGCTGAGGGCGCTCGGGAGCACCGACAAGACGAAGCGGTCGCGCTGACGGCGTTGCAGCCCCTGGATCGCTCCCTCGATCTGCGTCAGTCCGGAGGCGATGGCCGGGATCAAGGCCTGGGCGGTCGGTGTCAGCGCGACGCTGCGTCCGACCTTCTCCAGCAGCGGCACGCCGACATAGTCGGCCAGCGCCTTCATCTGCATGCTGATGGCCGAGGGCTCGACGTGCAGTGCCTCCGCGGCCTTGGTCAACGAGCCGTGCCGGCCTACTGCGACAAGCACACGCAATGCGTTGAAGGGCAACCGTGAGGCCGCGTTGACCATTCAGGTCTCCTGAAGGAATTGTCAGAGACTCGAGTGGTTCAGCTTTGCGCTGCGCAGGACATTGCCGAGCACCACCACCAACGCGAGGCATGATATGCGCAGCCACCTTGTGATGATTCCCCTGCCCCTGCTGCTGCTGGCGCAGTCGACCGCGGCACTGGGGCCGGACAATGTGCAGCACTGGCCGATGACGCACGCCGCGCATCGGGCTGTCTTCTGCGGCGCCCCTGGGTACGAGGAGCTGACGCCGGCGTACTCGAAGGCGCTGCTGGGCGAGATCCGTCGGCTCGAGGGCTTGGGACTGTGCGACACCGCGCTGTGGCACCAGATTCGGCGTCAGGCCGGCTGTCCGACGGTGAATGAACGGCCTGGGCCGGGCCTGCCGTCCTGACGCTTTCCTGATGGGCTGCGTGCTACGGTGCACGCATGCTTGAGCCGTCGTTGCTTGCCAGGATCCGCGGCCGCCTGCAGCGCGCTGGCCGCGGCTTGCTGGTGTGGGCCGTGGCCTGGGCGGCGATGTTGGCGTTCGACCCGGGGCTCGATCTGGCCAACCTCGCATTGGTGCTTGTGCTCGCCGCAGCGCTCGCGGGCCTGTGGCTGGCACCGGCGGCGTCGGCGTTCGCCTGCACGCTGGCGGTGCTGGCATTCAACTGGACCTTCGTGCCGCCGCGTGGCAGCTTCAGCGTCGACCTGCACCAGCACCTGTGGCTGCTCGCCACGATGCTCGCAGTGGCCTGGATCGTCGCGACGCTGGTGGCGCGGCAGCGCCGGCTGGCCGAGGCCGAGCAGCGCGCCGCCGCGCAGGCACGACAGCTGCGCGCGATGGGCGACGCGCTGCGCGACACCGACGACCCGCTGTCGCGCGCGCTCGACCTGCAGGACGCGTTGGCGACGCTGTCCGGCCCGCCGGTGCGGCTGCTGATGCTGCGTACCGCGCTGCCGTCGCGCGACGACGAACACGCGGCGGCCTGGCTCGGCGAACCCGACGGCGATGCGCGTGCCGGCCTGTGGCTGTGTACGCGCCAGGCCGCCGCGCTCGGGCCTGGCAGCGGGCGCCACGAGGACCAGCTGCATTGGTACCTGCCGATGCGCGGGCGCGGCGCAGCCTGGGGTGCGGCCCAGCTGCCCGCGCCCGCCGACGCGCCTGACCCCGCTCTGCTGCGCGCGCATGCCCAGGCGCTCGTCGACCAGATGGGCCTGGCGCTCGAACGCGCGCAGGCGCTGCGCGCGGCCGAGCAGGCGCGCGAGCAGGCGCAGGTGCAGCAGCTGCGCAATGCGCTGCTGGCGGCGATCGCGCACGATCACCGCACGCCGCTGGCCACGATTCTCGGCGCCGCCTCGTCGCTGCAGGCGCAGGACGCGCAGCTGCAGCCGGCGCAGCGCCAGCGCCTGGCGGCCTCGATCGTCGAGGAGGCCGAGCGCCTGTCGCGGCTGACCGAGAACACGCTGCAGCTCGCCCGCCTGGATGCGCCCGGCCTGACGCTGGCGCTCGACTGGGAGTCGGGCGAGGAGCTGGCCGGTTCGGCCCTGGCGCGCGTGCGTCGGCACGACCCGCAGCGGCGCGTGCGCGTGCGCGTCGAGCCGGGCCTGCCGCTGCTGCGCTGCGACGCGGTGCTGCTGGTGCAGATGCTGGTCAACCTGCTCGAGAACGCGCTCAAGCACGGTGCGCCCGACGCGCCGGTGGAGCTGTGGGTCAAGCGCGTCGATGACGGCCTGATGTTCGCGGTGCGTGACCGCGGCCCCGGCGTGCCGCCCGAACAGCGCGAGCGCATCTTCGAGGTGTTCCAACGCGGCGCCGGCGCGCCAGGTGGCGCCGGCGTCGGCCTGGCGTTGGCGCGCGCCGTGGCGCGCGTGCATGGCGGGCGGCTGACGTTGCGCGCGCGCCATCATGGCGGCGCGGCCTTCGAGTGCGTGCTGCCCCTTGCTGCCGCGCCGCCGATGCCCGGCCCGGAGGCCGTGCCGTGAGCGGCACCGTGCTGCTGGTCGAGGACGACCGCGAGCTGCGCGCGACGCTGCGCGAGGCGCTCGAGGTCGAGGGCTGGCGCGTGCATGCAGCCGCCAGCCTGGCCGACGCGCGGGCACTGCTCGCCAACGCACTGCACGACGCACCGCCCGACGCGGTGCTGCTCGACTTGGGCCTGCCCGATGGCGACGGCGAGTCTTTGCTCGCCACGCTGCGGCGGGAGCGGGGCACGCCGGTGCTGGTGATCTCGGCGCGCGACGCCGAGGGCGGCAAGATCCGGCTGCTCGATGCCGGTGCCGACGACTACCTCGTCAAGCCTTTTTCGATCGGCGAGTTGCTGGCACGGCTGCGCGTGGCGCTGCGCCACCGCGGGCGTCACCTGGCGGCCGCCGTCACGCACTATGCGCAGGGTGGGCTCGAGGTCGACCTCGCGGCGCATCGCGTCGTGCTGCGGGGCCAAGCGGTGCACCTGACGCCCACCGAGTTCGAGTTGCTGGCCCGCCTGGTGCGCCAGGCCGGCCAGGTGGTCACGCACCGCCAACTGCTGGCCGACGTGTGGGGGCCCGAGTTCACCGAGCACACCCACTACCTGCGCCTGTACATGGGCCAGCTGCGCGCCAAGCTCGAGGCCAGCGCGGCCGAGCCGCAGCGCCTGCTCACCGAGCCCGGCGTGGGCTACCGGCTGGTCGAGCCGGACTGAGGCGCCCGCTCCATATGCGTTCCTGATGCGCCGGCGGGCACGCTGGCGGCATGAACACACCTGCTGCCTCCAACCTGCGCCGCGACAGCCTCGCGGCGCTGACCCTCGGTGCCATCGGCGTCGTCTACGGCGACATCGGCACCAGCCCGCTGTACACGATGAAGGAGATCTTCGCGCCGGCCACCGGCGTGCCGCTCGACCCGGTGCACCTCATTGGCGCGGTGTCCGCGATCTTCTGGGCCCTGATGCTCGTCGTGACGCTCAAGTACGTCGTGCTGGTCCTTCGCGCCGACAACCGAGGCGAAGGGGGCGCGCTCGCGCTCGCGGCATTGGCTGCCCACGCGGTGCGCGAGCGCCCGCGCACGCGCGCCGCGCTGCTGCTGCTCGGAGTGGCCGGCGCGGCGCTGTTCTACGGCGACAGCGTGCTCACGCCGGCCATCTCGGTGCTCGGCGCGATGGAAGGCCTGGAGGTCATCGCGCCCGGCTTGAAACCCTATGTGGTGCCTGTGTCTGCCGCGATCCTGGTCGGCCTGTTCGCGGTGCAGCGCTTCGGCACTGCGCGCGTCGGTGCGATGTTCGGCCCGGTCATCGTGCTCTGGTTCGCCACACTCGCCGTCACCGGCGTGTGGCAGATCGCGCAGCAGCCGGCGATCCTGGCGGCGCTGAACCCGCTGCACGCGTGGCACTTCCTCACCGAGCGCGGTGCCGGCGTGCTGCTGGCCGTGGGTGCGATCGTGCTGGCGATCACCGGTGCCGAGGCGTTGTACGCCGACATGGGCCACTTCGGCCGCGCGCCGATCCGCCTGGCCTGGCTCGGCCTCGTGTTCCCGGCGCTGGCGCTCAACTACATGGGCCAGGGTGCGCTGCTGATGCGCGACCCCGCTGCACTCGAGAACCCGTTCTACCGCCTGTTCCCCGAGAGCTGGCTGATCGCCGCGCTGGCGTTGGCGACGCTGGCGGCGATCATCGCCTCGCAGGCCGTGATCTCGGGCGCCTACTCGGTGACGCGCCAGGCCATCCAGCTCGGCCTGCTGCCGCGCCTGACGGTGCGGTTCACCTCGGCGCGCGAAGCGGGGCAGATCTACCTGCCGGCCGTCAACTGGGTGCTGCTGGCGGGCGTGGTGGGCGCGGTGTTCGGCTTCGGCAGTTCGTCGGCGCTGGCCGGTGCTTACGGCATCTCGGTCACACTGACGATGCTGATCACGACGCTGCTGACCTGGTTCGTGATCCGCGAAGGCTGGCGACTGCCACTGCCGCTCGCGGCGGCGGCGACGGGCTTCTTCCTTGCGGTCGACTTGCTGCTGGTGGCCGGTTGTGCGGCCAAGCTGTTCGACGGGGGCTGGTTCACGCTCGCGCTGGCCGGTGTGCTGATGCTGGTGATGACGACCTGGGCACGCGGCCGCGCGTTGCTGATTGCAGCGGTGCGCAGCGACGGGCTCGAGCTCGAGGCCTTTGTCAAGAACCTCGAGGCCGACCGCCACACACCGCGCGCCGCGCGCACCGCGGTCTATGCGGTGGCCGACCCCTCGACGGTGCCGCAGGCGCTGCTGCACAACATGAAGCACAACCAGGTGCTGCACGAGCGCAATGTGATCCTGACGGTGGACTTCGCTGACGACCGGCCCTGGGTCGACGATGCCGAGCGCATCCACGTGCAGGCGCTCGGCGCGGGCTTCTGGCGCGTGCGTGCACGCTTTGGCTTCATGGAAGCCCCTGACGTGCCACGCGCGCTGAGCCTGGCAGCGGCCCATGGGCTCGAGGTGCCGGTGTTCGAGACCAGCTACTTCCTGAGCCGCGAGACCGTGGTGCCCACGGTGGGCAACGGCGGCATGGCGCGCTGGCGCGAGCGTCTGTTCGCGGCGATGAGCCGCGGCTCGTCGGGCATCGCAGGGTTCTTCCGCCTGCCGGACAACGCGGTGGTCGAACTCGGAACGCGGGTGCAGATCTAGGCCTTGCGCGGGGCCGCATGCGGCGTAGGATCACCGCTGTCATCGCCCAGCGCCCGCCCCCAGGCTCCACCCGAGAGCGCTCCACTGCCCGATGACCCCGAGGGGTCCACGGGGGCCGTGCCGCCTCGGGGTCGCAACCCGGCCCCCGCCCATGCGGAACAAGGAGCGAAACGATGATCACCTACATCGGCTTGATGAACTTCACCGAGAAGGGCATCCAGGGCATCAAGGGCACGACGCAGCGTGCGGCGGCCGCCAAGGAGGTGGCGGGCCGCTTCGGGGTGACGATGCGCGAGATCTACTGGACGCTCGGCGAGTACGACCTGGTGTGCGTGCTCGACGCGGCCGACGAGCAGTCGCTGACGGCCTTCAACCTGGCGATCGCCTCGCAGGGCAATGTGCGCTCGCAGTCGCTGCGCGCGTTCAATGCCACCGAGATGGACAAGGTGCTCGCGCGCTTGCCGTAGCCGCTCAGGCCGCGCGCGCGTCTTCGCAGGCACTCACCTCAAAGCGCGCGCGCGTCACGCCCGGGCCGTTCGGCGAGGCGACCAGTCGCCCGCCGAGCGCGTCGGTCAGCGCGAACATCGCGCCGTTGCCCGGCAGCACATCACCGACCAGGCGGCGGATGCCCTGGCGCGTGGCGTGGCGCCCGAGGTGGCGCATCAGCGCACGGCCCAGGCCGACGCCCTGCCACGAGTCGGCGACGGCGACTGCGAACTCGGCCTCGTCGGCGGTCAGGTCGTCGGTCGGGCCGCGCACGTAGCGCGCGTCGGCCACGATCGTCGGCTCGTCGTCGGCGTCGAAGGCCTCGGCGACGATCGCGACATGGCGCTCGTGGTCCACCTCGGTCATCGCGCGCAGCATCGACGGCGGCAATTCGCGCAGACCGAAGTGGAATCGCTTCAGGCGCGATGCGGCCGACAGCGCGCGCACGAAGTCCTGCTCAGCGGCGGCGTCGAAGGCCAGCACCGGGCGCACCGTCACACGGCGTCCGTCGACCAGGGTCAGGCGGTCGATCAGCACGCTCGGGAAGCGCCAGGGCCGCACGCTGCTGCGCTCGATGACGGCGGCGCTCACGACAGCGCTCCACGCCGCGTGGCGGCCTGCCAAGCCTCGGCGAGCGGCTGCCACCAGGCCGCGGCGCGCTCCACCGTCAGCTGCGCCGGCGCGTCGAGCGCCTGCAGCAGCGCATGCGAGTGCGCGGGCAGCGCGAAGCGGTCGCCGGCCGCAAGCACGCGGTCGTCAGGCTCGCCGTCGATCGTCAGCCACAGCGTGCCCTGCGTGACGCGCAGGCAGGCATTGCCGTCGAGGTGAGCGAAGCGGTCGGTCGAGAGCTTGAGGGTCTGTTGCATGGTCCGGGTTCCTTGGGGTTTGCGCATGCCTGGGAATCATCCTGATCGGGCGTTCCTCGGGCGTTCCCACGGGTGCATACTGCCGCTGCGTCGCCTGGCGTTCAAACGATGGTTTCGAATGCCTTGCATGCACACAGATCATGCAAAACAGACCCATCGACCGCCTGCCGCCGCTCGACCTGCTGGCCTCGTTCGAGGCGGCGGCGCGCCAGCTTTCGTTCACCAAGGCGGCCGCCGAGCGCTTCGTCACCCAGTCGGCGATGAGCCGGCAGATGCGCGCGCTCGAGGACGACCTGGGCGTGGCGCTGTTCCGGCGCAGCCACCGCGCGCTCGCGCTCACCGAAGCCGGGGCGCGCCTGTTCGCGGTCTGCACCACGGTGCTGGCGCAGCTGCGCGGCACGGTGCGGGAGCTGCGCGCGCCGTCGCAGCGCGAGGTGCTGTCGCTGACCACGACGCCGGGGCTGGCCTCGTTCTGGCTCATCCCGCGCCTGCCCGCCTTCACGCGCGCGCACCCGGGCATCGACGTGCGCCTGGACGCGAGCTTCGACATCCGCCAGCTGGCGGCCGAGGGCTTCGACGTGGCGATCCGCTACGCACGGCCGGAGAAGGTTTCCGGCCAGCCCCTCTTCGGCGAGTCGGTGCTGCCGGTGTGCAGCCCGTCGCTGCTGCAGCACCTGCCGCTGGCGCGGCCCGAGGACCTGGCGGCGCACACGCTGCTGCAGATGGAACTGAGCATCAGCGGCGGCATGCCGGTCGAGTGGGAGCCCTGGCTGGCGGCGATGGGGCTGCCCGGGCTGGAGGCGGCGGCGCGCCTGTCGTTCTCGGGCTACAACGAGGTCGTGGCGGCGGCGGTGGCCGGGCAGGGCGTGGCGCTGGGGCGGCGCCCGCTGGTGGACGAGCTGCTGCGCAACGGCCAGCTCGTCGCACCGCTGGGCACCGATGTCGCGACGCCGCGGGCCTACATCCTGGTGGTGGACCCGGCAGCCCGCCTGCGGCCTGCTGTGCGCGCGCTCGAAAGCTGGCTGCTCCAGCAGGCGGCGAGCGAGCGCACGGCCAGCGCCGCGCCGCTCAGCGCCCCGGCGCCAGCGAAGCGCTCCACGCCAGCGGCAAAGCGCCGGCCGGCTGTGGTGCCAGCCAGCGCGCGCCGGCCGCGCCGATAACCCAGCACAACCACGCCGACCACAGCGTGTGGCTCGGGAAGTGGGCGCCGCGCGCGAGCTGGGCCCAACCGAACAGCGCGCCGAAGGCGAGCACGGCCAGCAGCAGCGAGAACGCGAGGCGCGGCCGCGTGCCGCGCCACTGGAAGTACAGCGGCAGGAAGGCGAAGGCCGCGACCGCGTGGCCCGACGGGAAGCAGTGCCCCGGCCCGCCATCGAACACGGTCAGCAGCCAGTGCGGCACATAAGTCGCGCTGCCGCCGAAGTCGCTGAGGTCCCAGGGGCAGCTCGTACTGCTGAAGCGCTTGAGCATCGGCACCAGCACCAGACCCGCGAGCACGAGGCCGAACCAGGCCAGGCGCTGCGGCCGCTGCGCGCGGGCGCCGCGCCACGCGAGCAGCGCGCTGGCGGCCAGCGCGACGCCGGCCAGCCAGCGTCCGCCGCCGTGCAGCAGGTCGCGTGTCCACCAGCTGTCGCGCAGCGCGAAGCCCGCGTCGCTGCCGTACCAGCCGGCAACGACGACGTCCAGGCCCGAGGCCTCCCACCACAGCAGGGCGGCGAGCAGGGCGAGTGTGACGGCCAGGTCGCGCGGCGGCGGATGCAGTTCGCTCATCGGGAAATCAAGAGGCGGAGGCCGCCGCATGGCGGCAGTCGCGGGCCAGGTCGAGCGCCGGGGCGTAGACCGAGGTGTTCACGTCGAGCAGGCCGAGCAGGGTGTGGAAGAGGTGGTCGTGCTGGGCCGGCTGCCGGGCCCGCGCGCGCAGGCAGTCGAGGTCGAGGGCGTCGGCGCGGACGAAGCCGGCGCTGAACCACGTCACCATCGGCACCTGGGTCTGTTCGCGCGGGGCGATCGGGTACGGCACCCCGTGCAGGAACAGGTTCTTCTCGCCCAGCGACTCGCCGTGGTCGGACACGTACAGCATCGCGGCGTCCACGCGGTCGGCATGGGCCTGCAGCGTGCCGATCAGCGAGGCCAGCACATGGTCGGTGTAGAGCAGCGCGTTGTCGTAGGCGTTGACGATCTCCTCGTGGGTGCAGCGCGACAGGTCGTCGTGCTGGCAGGCCGGCGTGAAGTGCTCGAAGGCCTTGGGGTAGCGCCGAAAGTACGAGGGCCCGTGGTTGCCGAGCATGTGCAGCACCAGCAGCTGCGTCGCGTGGCCGCCGGCCAGCGTGTGCAGCCGCTCGTCCAGGCCGCGCAGCAGGCCCTCGTCCCAGCAGCGGTCGCCCTGGCACAGGCCGGGCGCGACGACGGCGTCGACGCGGTCGTTCGGCAGGCCGGCGCACACGCCCTTGCAGCCGCTCTGGTTGTCGCGCCAGTGCACCGCGACGCCGGCGCGCGCGGCTACGTGCATCAGCGACTCGCTGCCTCGGATGCGCGCCTCGTCGTAGTCGCGCCGGCCCACCGGCGCGAACATGCAGGGCACAGACACTTCGGTGCTGGTGCCGCAGGCGCCGACCTCGGCGAAGTTGATCACCGGCAGCTGCGCGAGCTGCGGCGTGGTCTGGCGTGCATAGCCCGACAGGCCCCAGTTCGCGGCGCGTGCGGTCTCGCCGACGACCAGCACCACCAGGCGCGGGCGCTGACGCGTGGCCGCGCCGGTGCCCGGCTTCGCGTCCAGGCCGATCGGCTGGCGCGGCTTGGCGGCACCGCGCGCGTCGGCGGCCAGCACGCTGCCGAGCGACCACAGGGCGTTGGCCGGCGTGACGAGGTAGCGCACCTCCTTGTGGTTGCGCGTCAGCGCCGCCAGCGGCTGGAACTGCCACAGCAGCGCCAGCGCCAGCGCACCGGCGGCGCCGCCCAGCAGCAGCGCGCGCGACCGCAGCGCCGGGGCCCAGGGGCGCGGCTCGATGCGCGCCGAGGCCAGTAGCGCGACCGGCAGCGCGGCGTAGAGCAGCAGGTCGAGCGCCAGCCCCCAACCCAGCAGCTCGCGCGTCTCGGCGACGTCGGTGTGGACCGCGTTGCGCACCATCGACGGGTCGATCACCACCCCGTAGGCCTGCATGTAGTGCATCGCGAACGCCCCGACCAGCGTCAGCAGGGCGAGCAGCGGCTTGAGGGTGCGGCGCGTGCCGACGAGTCCGATCAGCAGCACGTGCAGCGCCACCAGCGCGACCGCCAGCGCCAGGGCGAACTGCCACGTGGCCGCGTCGGCCAGCGGGTGGCCTCGCAGGGCCGCGGCGAAGAAGGGCCGGTTCAGCGCCACGGCCCAGAACGCGCTGGCCGCCAGCACCAGCTGGTTGCTGGTGAGCGTGTAGCGCGGGAATGGCAGGGGCAGGGCGCGTCGGTCCGGCATCCCGCCAGTGGAGCCGCGGCGTCTGAAGCGTGCCTGAAGGCGGCCGAGCGTGGCGCGGTGCTACCGTTGCACCCGACACACCACCATGCGCCTGCTCCTGATCGAAGACGACCCCACGCTGGGCGAGGGCCTGCGCGACTTCCTGCGCGCCGACGGCCATCGCGTCGACTGGTGCGCGCGCCTGGCCGACACCGACGCGCTGCGCGGCGAGCCCTACGACGCCTGGCTGGTCGACTGGCAGCTGCCCGACGGCTCGGGCCTGGACTGGGTCAGCGCGCGCCGCACGCGCGGCGACAAGACGCCGGCGTTGATGCTGACCGCGCGCGACCGCCTCGCCGACCGTGTGCGCGGGCTCGACGCGGGGCTGGACGACTACCTGGTCAAGCCCTTCGCACCCGAGGAGCTGGCGGCACGGCTGCGCGCGGTGAGCCGGCGCAGCGGGGCCGGGTCGGCGCAGTCGCGCACCGCCTTCGGCGTCGTGGAGGTGGACCTGGCCGCGCGCGCGGCTTTCGTCGAAGGGCAGCGCGTCGACCTCACCGCGCGCGAATGGGCCGTGCTCGAGGCGTTGGTGCTGCGCGCCGGACGCCTCGTGCCCAAGGCCGACCTGGAGAAGATCGTGCTTGGTTTCGAGAGCGAGCTGGCGAGCAACGCACTCGAGGTGCATGTGTCGGCGCTGCGCCGCAAGCTCGGCCGCGAGCTGATCGAGACCGTGCGCGGCATGGGCTATCGCATCGGTGGGGAGGGCGCATGACCGCGACGCCGGACAAGGCGCCGTCGATCGGCGGGCGCCTCTCGGCGGCGCTGCTGTGGTGGGCGCTCGTGTGGGGCGTGGTGGTGTCGCTGGCGGTGGGCTACGCGGCGCAGCATGAGGTCGACGAGCTGCTCGACGAGTCCTTGCAGGCCACGGCGATGGTGCTCGCGCGTGCGCTCGAGCTGTCGACCAACGGTGCACCCGACAGCGCCCCGCTGCCGTCGAGCGACGAGGGCGAGTTCGCCTGGCAGCTCGTCAACGGCGGCGACAAAGTGTTGCGGCGTTCGGCCAACGCGCCGGTGCAGCCGCTGCAGCGCGTGCACACCGCGGGCCTCGCCGACGTGCCGGGCTGGCGCGTGTTCGGCGTGGCCACCGGCAGCGAAGGCCGCATGCTCTACGTGGCGCACACCCACGCCGAGCGCTTCGAGGCCCAGGCCGAGGTGGTGCAGAGCGCCGTGCTGGCGGCGCTGTCGATCGGCCTGCTCGGCCATGCCTGGCTGCGCCTGCGCGTGCGGCGCGAGCTCGAGCCGCTCGAGGGCCTGAGCGAGCGCCTGGCGCGGCACGATCCGCTGGCCCGCCGCGGCGGCCTCGGCCCGCCCGAGCGTGCCGAGCTGGCGCCGGTGCATCGCGCGATCGACGAGCTCGGCGAGCGCCTGGCGCGCCGCGTCGCGCACGAGCGTGCCTTCGCGTCGCACGCCGCGCATGCGCTGCGCACGCCGCTGGCCGGCATGGAGGCGCAGCTCGCGGTGGCGCAGCGCGAGGTGCCGCCCGCGGTGCAGCCGCGCCTGCAGCGCGTGCGCGACGCGTCCGGCCGCCTGCAGCGCGTCGTGCGCGCGCTGCTCGACCTGTTTCGCGTCGGCGCCGAGATGCGGCGCAGCGACGTCGACCTGAAGGCCCTGCTCGCGCACCTGCCGATCGAGGGGCTGGCGGTGCACGCCGAACCCGCCACGCTGCACGCCGACCCCGACCTGCTCGCCGCCGCGCTGGCCAACCTGCTCGACAATGCGCAGCACTACGGTGCCAAGGCGGTCGATGTCAGCCAGCCCGCGCCCGGCACGCTGCGCCTGCACGACGACGGCCGCGGCGCCACGCCCGAGCGGCGCCGCGAGTTGCAGGCCGCGCTGGACGCCCAGGACTACGA
The DNA here is from genome assembly GCA_035539635.1 of Burkholderiaceae bacterium. Lineage (GTDB taxonomy): Bacteria > Pseudomonadota > Gammaproteobacteria > Burkholderiales > Burkholderiaceae_C > CADEEN01. The sequence goes on along the minus strand of DATLIE010000366.1, from coordinate 4,979 downwards.
GGAACACACCGGCCTGGGCCTGATGCTGGCCGACCTGGTGGCGCGCGCGCATGGCGGCACGTTGACGCTGCCCGAGGTGGCGCAGGGCTTTGCCGTGGAGTTGCGCCTCGAGCCGCTGCCGCGTCCTTGAGCGGCTACCAGCGCGCGCGCAGCAGCCAGGCCGGCTGCGCGGGGTCGTCTGCATCCGTCACCAGCGCCAGATTCCATGATCCGTCGCCTTGGCGCTCGGCCGCGACGCCCTCGACCTTGTCACGGCCCGGCAGCCGGCGCTGCGCCTGCACGCGCCCGCGTGCGTCGACGATGCCAAGCACCGAGCCGCGGCAGGCGCCGTCGAGGTAGCTGTCGCGCGTGTCTTCGGCCGTCGCAGTGAAGAGCCAATGGCCGGCGTCGAGCGCGGTGCCGTCGGTGAAGGCGAGCGCGACCCCGTCGAGCGCACCGAGCCGCACCGCGTGCAGCGAATACGGCGGTGCCGCGTCCTGCGTGCCGGCGATCACACGCTCGAGCACGCCCAGTGGCCAGCGCGCCACCGTGCTGGGCGCACCGCCGGCCACGCCGCGGTGCAGCAGCACCCAGTGGCCGCCCTGCACGAACGCCCCCTCGATGTTGATCGCGCCCAGGCGTTCGCGCAGCGGCGTATAGAGCGGCGCGAGGTCGAAGCGCCGCACGCCCTGCGGCGTGATCCACACGCCCGTGTCGCGCTGCGCTCGCGAGCCCGAGCCGAGCGCGACGAGGCCGCCGCCCCAGGCGAACAGGCACTCGAAGTCGGGTTTGGCGGCTTTGCGCGTGCGGGCTGCGCTCGGCAGTCGGCCGGGCAGCAGGCGCCGCAGCGTGCCCGGGCCGTTCAGGCTGCGAAAGCATGCCAGGTGCAGCAGGTCGTCGGCGATGACCCAGGCGCGGCCGTCGGTGCACACCAAGCCACTGGCGGCGCTGACATGAGCGCCGCGCGTCAGCGTCAGGCGTCGCAGGCGCTCGAGCGGCAGCGCAGGCGGGTCGGCTCGTGCAGGCATGGTGCGCAGGCTAGCAGCCCGACGGGGCTGGGCGGGCATGCGCCGAGTTGATCGGCATCAAGTGGCGAGCGCCGCCGCGCGCTTGCACGGCAGCGCGCGCACCGGTCAGGCGCTACCGTCGACTGCGCTGCAGATTCAGCAGTACGAGGGCGGGAGCCAGTGCACATGCAGTTCGAGGCACCGGAGATGGCACGGCGCCACCGTCGCCAATGGGGCATGCTGATGCTTGGCTTCGCCCTGCTGGTGGGCCTGCTGGCGGTGCAGCTGGGGTGGCAACGCGAGTCGCAGCTGGCCGATGCCGGCGAGCGGCTTCGCATGCAGGTCGGCGTGGTCGAGAAGAACCTGTCGCGCCAGCTCTGGTCGACCCACCAGATGCTCTCCGGGCTGGTCGACCAGTTGCCCGCGTGGCGCGCCGACGGCGACCTGGCGCGCGCCAGCACCTGGCTCAAGCGCCTTGCCGCCAGCAACCCCGGCGTGCGCACGATCAACCTGCTCGACAGCGAGGGCCGGGTGCTGGCCTCGAACCGCGACGAGCTGATCGGCATGGTGTTCGAGGGCCGCGAGTACTTCCGCTTGGCGCGCGAGGGCAACGACCCCGGACGCCTGTACCTCTCGGCGCCGTTTCGCACCGCACTCGGCGTGCAGGCGATGAACGCGGTGCACGTGGTCCAGGACGCGCAGGGCGGTTTTGCCGGCGCGGTGGCGGCCACGCTCGACCCCGACTACTTCAGCCTGCTGATCGGTTCGGTCAATTTCGCCCCCGATGTCTGGACCGCGATCGCGCACGGCTCGGGCCTGCTGGTGATGATCAGTCCGCCGCAGCCGGGGCTCGAGGGCCGCAATCTCAACGTGCCGGGGTCGATGTTCGTGCGCCACCTCGCGTCGGGGCAGGACCTGACGCTGTTGCGCGGCACGGTCGCGGCCACCGGCGACCGGCGCCTGATGGCCCAGGCCACGGTACGGCCGCTGGACACGCCCGTGGACCACACGCTGGTGGTGGCCGTGTCGCGCAGCGAGGCCGCGGTGCTGGCCGGCTGGTACAAGCTGGCCGGCGGTGCGGCCGCGATGGCGGGCCTGGTGCTGCTGGTGGCGGCCGCCAGCCTGCACTGGATGCACCGCTCGGAGCGCCGCGCGGCGGCGCAACTGGGCGAGACCCTGGATCGCTTCGAGCGCATCGCGCAGACCGCGCCGGGCATCATCTGCCAGCTCGAGCGGCACCCGGATGGCCGGCTGGCCATGCCCTTCGCGACCCGGCCTCTGCAGCCGGTGTTCGGCATCGCGGTGGACAGCGCGCCGGGGTCGGCCGACGCCTTGCTGGCGCATGTGCATGCCGACGACGCCAAAGGCCTGCGCGACGCGATCGACGCCTCGGCGAACTCGCTGCAACCGCTGCGGCGCGAGTTCCGCGTCCAGCTGCCCGGCGGACCCCTGCGCTGGGTCGACCTGCACAGCGTGCCGCAGCGCCGGCCCGACGGGCGCACGCTGTGGACCGGGCTGGTCGTCGATGCGACCGAGCAGCACGCGGCGCGCGAGGCGCAGGTCGCGCTCGACGCCGCGCAGCGCGCCAGCCGCGCCAAGAGCGAGTTCCTTTCGCGTGCCAGCCACGAACTGCGCACGCCCTTGAATGCGGTGATCGGTTTCTCGAACCTATTGCTGCGCCATCCGAGCCAGCCGTTGACGCGCGAACAGCGCGAGCAGATCGGGCACATCGAGGTCGCGGGCCAGCACCTGCTGGCGCTGATCAACGACCTGCTGGACCTGTCGTCGATCGAGTCGGGTCGCGTGCATGCCGTGATCGACGACGTGCCGGTCGCCGCGCTGATCGGCGAGGCGCTGTCGACCGTGCGCGAGCAGGCGGTCGCCGCGCAGGTGCGCTTCGAGCCGCTGCGGGCCGACCCGGGACTGTCCGTGCGCGCCGACCGCCGGCGCCTGAAGCAGGTGCTGCTGAACCTGCTGTCCAACGCGGTCAAGTACAACCATCCGGGCGGCTCAGTGAGCGTGAGTGTGTCGGGATCCGGCGACGTCGAGGGCGCGCCGCTCACCATCGAAGTGCAGGACACCGGGTCGGGCCTGACGTACGAGCAGCAGTCGCACCTGTTCGAGCCCTTCAACCGGCTCGGTGCCGACCTGCGGCAGATCCCGGGCACCGGCATCGGGCTGACGATCACCAAGATGCTGGTCGAGCTGATGCATGGACGCATCAGCGTCGACAGCGCGCCGGGGCAGGGCAGCCGCTTCGCGGTCCACCTGGCGGCCGGCCGCCGCATCGAGGCCTCGGTGGGCTTCGACGACACGCTGCCCAGGGTGCCGCTGCCGCCGCCGCCGCGCCAGCCCGGCATGCTGCGCGTGCTGTGTATCGAGGACCACGCGGTCAACGCGCAGTTCGTCAAGGACTTGCTGGCCTTGCGCCCGGACGTACAGCTGCGCGTCGCCAGTTCCGGCGCCGAGGGCCTGCAGGCGCTGAGCCAGGAGCTGCCGGACCTGCTGCTGGTGGACGTGCACCTGGGCGACATCGACGGCATCGAGCTGATCGAGCGCGTGCGCGCCGAGCCGGCGAGCGCCGGCCTGCGCTGCATCGTGCTGACCGCAGACGCACTGCCGCAGACGTTGCAACGGGCACGCAAGGCGGGCGTCGTCGACTACCTCACCAAGCCGCTCGACGCCGCACGCCTGCTGGCGCTGGTCGACCACGAGGCGCAGCGCCGCCACAGCGGCTAAGCTCGCGCCGTGACCATGCCTCCAACAGATGCCAGCCGCCGCGTGCTCGTCAGCGGCGGCACCAGCGGCATCGGCGCCGCGATCGCGCGCGCGTTCATGTCCGAGGGCGACCAGGTCACGGTGACCGGCGCCACCGAGGCCGAGGCCCGCGGCGCACGCGACGCCGGGCTCGATGCGCGCGTGCTCGACGTGCGCGACGCTGCGGCGGTCCACGCGCTCGTCGCGGGGCTGGACGCGCTGCACGTGCTGGTCAACTGCGCCGGCGTGATCCGCCGCGGGGGCGCCGAGCTCGACCCCGCGGTGTTCGACGACGTGATCGACATCAACCTGAGCGGCACGATGCGCCTGTGCAGCGCGGCGCGGCCCAAGCTCGCCGCCACGCGCGGCTGCATCGTCAACACCGCGTCGATGCTCAGCTTCTTCGGCGGCGGGATGGTGCCGGGCTACAGCGCCAGCAAGGGCGGCATCGCGCAGCTGACCAAGAGCCTGGCCATCGCCTGGGCGCCGCAGGGCATCCGCGTCAACGCCATCGCGCCGGGCTGGATCGCCACCCCGCTGACCCAGCCGCTGCAGGACGACGCGGCGCGCTCGCAGGCCATCGTCGGGCGCACGCCGATGGGCCGCTGGGGCCGGCCCGAGGACGTGGCCGGGCCGGTGCTGTTTCTCGCCAGCCCCGCGGCGGCCTTCGTCACCGGCGTCGTGCTGCCGGTGGACGGCGGCTACCTGATCAGCTGAAAGGCCAGCCCATGAGCGCACCGGTCATCGTGCAACAGGCGGGCATCCAGCCCGAGATCGCGCAGCAGGCGATTCCCGACGACGAACGTGTCTGGGTGCCGCAGGCGCCGGACGTGTGGTTCCGCCCGCTGCTGCTCAACACCGTGACCGGTAGCTGGTGCAACCTGCTGCGCGTGCGCCGCGGCGGCGTCCTGTCGCGCCACATCCATCCGTCCTGGGTCACCGGCTACGTGATCAAGGGCGCCTGGCGCTACCTGGAGCACGACTGGGTGGCGCGCGAGGGCGCCTTCGTCTACGAGCCACCGGGCGAGATCCACACCCTGGTGGTGGACGAGGCGGTGGGCGGCGGCGTCACCGAGATGATCACCTTCTTCACCATTCACGGCGCGATGGTCTACGTGGATGCCGCCGGCGCGACGGTCGGCTATGAGGACGTGTTCACCAAGATCGCGATGTGCCGCAAGCACTACGCGGCCTGCGGCCTGGGCGAAGGTTTCGTCGACCAGTTCGTGCGCTAGG
>DATLIE010000365.1:0-4109 GCA_035539635.1 Burkholderiaceae bacterium | reverse complement strand
ACGTTGGCGATCGCCGGGCGGGCGGCGACACGCGGCGCCGGCGGTGCCGGCGGCGCGACCACCGTCGGCGGCGGCGCGATCGTCACCGGCGCGGGCGGCGGCGCCACCGTGGTCGTCGTGATCGTCGGCGCGGGCGCGGGCGGCGGATTGACCACCACCTCGGGCGGCGGCACGAAGCTCGGCGGCGGCGGCGCGAGCTTGGGCGGCGGCGGCAGGTTCTCGGGAGGCGGCGGCGGCGGCTTCGTCTCCTCGATGATCTTGGTCTCGATCGGGTTCTTGATGACCTCGACCACCTTGCGCGCCAGGCCACTCACCAGCGCCCAGCCGAGAAGGATGTGCATCAGGACCACGATCCCGATCCCGACCACATGCTTGCCGGGCTTGCGCTGCTGAGCAGCGTAGTCGTACGTCGCCAAACCAGACCTCCAGACGCCCCGCTTGCGGGCGCTGCTTCCTTGCTCGTGTGAGCCTTGCGCTTCGTTGTGCGGCCTTGTGAGCCGTTGCAGCGTCATGCGCTGCGAAGGGCGGCACTATAGCCTCAAAGGGTTTGCGCCCTTCTCGGTGCATCACCCTAGGATCCGGGCCTGCAAAGGGCCTGCGGTTACAGGCCATTTCAGGTTCGGTCCCATCGCTGACAAAGCAATTCCCGAACCAGCCACGGTGCAACTGCCCGTAATGGAATGTGCCGGGTTCGTGCCTCAGGCGCAGGCGCGCGCCGCGCGCAGCGCGGCGGCATCGAAGCCGAGTTCGCGCAACACCGCGTCGGTGTGCTCGCCAGGTGCGGGCCCGCGTTGCGGCGCGCGTGCCGCGCTGCGCGACAGGCGCGGTGCGGGCGCTGGCCAGGTGCGGCCATCGACCTCGACGAAGGCGCCGCGCGCCACATGGTGCGGATGGTGCGGCGCTTCGGCCAGAGAGAGCACCGGCGCGAAGCAGGCGTCGCTGCCTTCGAGCCTCGCGCACCAGTGGGCGCGCGGCCTGGTCTTCAGCAGCGCCGCAATGCGCTCGCGCAGCGCCGGCCAGTCGTCGAAAGCGTACTGGCGCGCCGGGTCCACGTCCGTCAGTTCGAGTCGCTGCAGCAGCTCGGCATAGAACTTCGGCTCGATCGGTCCCAGGCTGACATGGCCGCCGTCGGCGCATTCGAAGACGTCGTAGAACGGCGAGGCGCCGAGGAAGAAGTTGTCCTTCGGGTCGTCGCTCCAGTGGCCGTTGCCGCGCCGCTGATGAACCAGCGACGCCAGCATCGACACGCCGTCGACCATCGCCGCATCGACCACCTGCCCGCGACCGCTGCGCTGCGACTCGAGCAGCGCGCAGACGGTGCCGAAGGCGAGGAACATCGCGCCGCCGCCCATGTCGCCGACCAGCGTCGCGGGCACCATCGGCGCCTCGCTCTGCCGGCCGGCGATCGACATCGCGCCGGTCAGCGACACATAGTTGATGTCGTGGCCCGCGGCCTGCGCGAGCGGGCCGGTCTGGCCCCAGCCGGTAACGCGCCCGTACACCAGCTTGGGGCAGCGCGCGGCCACCGCGTCCGGCCCGTAGCCCAGGCGTTCCATCACACCCGGGCGAAAGCCCTCGATCAGTGCATCGGCGCGTTCGAGCAGCGCCCACACCACCTCGCGTGCGCGCTCGTGCTTGAGGTCGAGCGCGATCGAGCGCTTGCCACGGTGCTCGTCGGCGCGCTCGCCCGATGCCGCATCGTCGATGCGGTGGATCACGAGCACGTCGGCGCCCATGTCGGCCAGCATCATGCCGGCGAACGGGCACGGGCCGAGGCCAGCGAACTCGATGACGGTGATCCCGGCGAGCGCGCCGCCACTCATGCGGGCTTGCCCCAGAGCGCCGCCATCGCGCGTTCGAAGCGGGCCGCGATGGCCGGGGCGGCCTCATGACGCCCGCCGCGCTGGACCCAGCGACCGGCCACCATCACGTCGCACCAGGGGTTCGCGGCACCCGCGAACACCAGCGCGTCGAGGATCGCGGTGTCCGGCACGCCGCGCAGGGCGTCGCAGGACGGGTCGACCACCAACAGGTCCGCACGCGCCCCTTCGACCAGGCCCCAGCGCGCGAAGCCCGCGGCGGCTGCGCCGCCCTCGACCACGCGCTCAAGCAGGCGCGCCGCGCTGGCCGGCTGTGTGCCGGGCGCCGCCGCCACGTTGCGCCGCCGCAGCGCGAGGCGCTGGCCGTACTCGAGCCAGCGCAGCTCCTCCAGTGCGTCGCGGCAGACGTTGCTGTCGGAGCCGATCGCGAGCGGCACGCCGGCGGCGAGCCAGCGCGGCAGGTCCGCGAGGCCGTCGCCGAGGTTTGCTTCGGTGGTCGGGCAGATCACGACGCCGGCGCCGGTGGCCGCCACGGCCTCGATCTCGCGTGGCGTGGCGTGCGTGGCATGCACGAGCTGCCAGCGCCGGTCCAGCGCCTGCTCGGCCGTGAGCCACTCGATCGGCCGCCACCGGCCGGCGGCCAGGCAGTCGTCGACCTCGGCGGTCTGCTCCGCGACGTGGATGTGGATCGGCCCATTGCTCGTGCCCTCGACCAGGCGCGCAATCGACGCCGGTGTGGCGGCACGCAGCGAATGGATCGCCACGCCGCAGTTCAGGCCCCGGTGCTGCGCCGCGCGCTGCAACGCCAGCACCGTGTCGGCGTCGGTCGCGAAGCGGCGCTGGTCAGCGCGCAACTGCGGCTGCGCGAAGCCTGCGCGTTCGTACAGCACCGGCAGCAGCGTCAGGCCGATGCCCGTTTCCGCGGTGGCGTCGGCGAGCGCCCACGACAGCGTGCCCGCATCGGCGTAGGCGCTGCCGTCGGGTGCGTGCTGCAGGTAGTGGAACTCGCAGACCTGCGTATAGCCGCCACGCAGCAGCTCAATCTGCAGCTGCGCCGCGATGTCGCGCAGCTGCTCGGGCGTGACGCGCAACGCCACCTGGTACATGCGGTCGCGCCAGGACCAGAAATCGTCGTGCTCGCTGTCGCGTCGCTCCGCCAGGCCCGCGAAGGCGCGCTGGAACGCATGGCTGTGCGCATCGACGAAGCCGGGCAGCGCGGGGCCTGCGAGCACCGCGGCGCCCTCCGGCGCGGCGGCGACATCCGTCGCGATGCGGGTCCAGTGGCCGTCGCGCCCGACCTCCAGGCACACCGACCGGGCCCACTGCCCGCCGACCCAGGCCCGAGGCGCCCAGAGCAGCTGGGTCACGGGCGCCATCCGATCAGCGTGCGCACCAGGCTCGCCAACAGCGGCGTCACCTCGGCCGCCCGTGCGTCGCTCCAGGCCGGCGGCGGGCCTTCGTCCATGTAGGCGCGCCAGCACATCTCGAGCTGCACCGCGTGGAACCCCTCGGCCGGCCGGCCGAAGCCGCGCGTGATGTGGCCGCCCTTGAAGCGACCGTCGACGACATGGCTGAAGCGGTCCTGCGCGTCGAACACCGTGGCCAGCGCGCTGCGCAGCGACGGGGCGCAGCTGCGGCCTTCGGACGTGCCCAGGTTCATGTGCGGCAGCGTGCCCTCGAACAGCCACGGCAACTCGCTCTTGATGCTGTGCGCGTCGAACAGCACAGCGTGGCCATGCGCGGCGCGCAGGCGCGTCAGCTCGCCGGCGAGTGCGTCGTGGTACGGCTGCCAGTAGTGCGCGACGCGGCGCCGGATCTCGGAATCGTCCGGGGCCTGGCCGTCGTGGTACAGCGGCTCGCCGGTGAAGAAGCGCGTCGGGCAGAGCTCGGTGTTGTTGGTGCCGGCGTACATCGGCGTGTTTTCGCGCGGCCGGTTCAGGTCGATCAGGTAGCGGCTTTCGCGCGGCACCAGCAGGCTGGCGCCGAGTTCGCCGGCAAAGGCGTAGAGCCGGTCGAGATGCCAGTCGGTGTCCTCGACCTGCAGCGCGCGCGGCAGGTAGCGCGGCCGCTGGTCTTCGGGGATCAGCGTGCCTACGTGCGGGAAGCTGATCAGCAGGGGGGTGTGCCCTTGTTGCAGGGTAAAGCTCATGTGGTTCTCCCGGCGACGATGCGCTGCCGGCAGGGGTAGACCCCGAAACGGTACGCCAGTTCACGCGGATGCTCCACGTCCCAGACGGCGAGGTCCGCGCGCTGGCCTGCAGCCAGGCGGCCGCGGTCGGCCAAGCCCAG
>DATLIE010000364.1:0-8810 GCA_035539635.1 Burkholderiaceae bacterium | reverse complement strand
CTGCATCGCTGGCCGTCGCGCCTTGTTTGGGCTGGGCCGTCGACTCGCGGGCCTCGTGGCCTTTCGACGATCGCGCGGTAGGGCCCGCCGGCGACCCACGAACCACGGCGATCGATGCCGGCGCCTTCTGGAAGTCCCAGGCCGACGCCCACGCCGCCCCCACCAGCTTCGCCAAAGGGCTCCCGGTGGCCGAAGCCGCCGCGTCGGTCGACATGGCCACGCCGGTCACCGCCGTACCCGAGCCGCAGGCCTATGTACTGATGCTCGTCGGCCTGAGCGCCGTCGCGTTCATCGTGCGCCGCCGTCGCCGCCTGGACTGACTCGGTCGTCGCCTGGCCTATCGCGTGGGCACGTCCCGGCGCCGGTAGTTCACGAACGCGAAGCGCGTCGCGTCGGCGCCCGTGCGCGGCTCGCGCGACACCTCGACGAAGCGAGCACGGTCGAAGGCCGGAAAGAACGTGTCCGCGCCTTCGAACTCCGCATCGACTTCGGTCAGCACCAGTTCGTCCGCCTGCGGCAGTGCGAGGGCGTACAGCTCGCCGCCGCCGATCACGAATGCGCGGGGCGCGTCGGCCACTGCAAGCAATGCGTCGTCCAGTGACCCCATGCGTTCCGCACCGGCTGCATGCCATCCCGGCTGGCGCGTGACGACGAGGTTGCGCCGCCCCGGCAACGGCCGGTAGCGTTCGGGCAGCGAGTCCCAGGTCTTTCGGCCCATGATGACCGGGCAGCCCATCGTCACGCGGCGGAAATGCGCCTGGTCTTCGCGCTCGTGCCATAGCAACTCGCCGCCGCGCCCGATCGCGCCGTGGCGGTCGATGGCGGCAATCAGCACCAGGGTGGGGCGTGACGCAGCTGTACTCATCGGCGCGCATTGTCACCGCCGGCCGCGGCACGGGCACCGACGCCGGTGGCGGCGGCGATCGCCGCAGCAATGAAGAGCACCGCGAGCCAGTCGCTCGCGCTCGGCACCTCGCCGACCACCAGCGCCGACGACAGCACGCCCACCAGCGGCACGCCCATCATCGAGAACGCCGCGGCCTGCGCGGGCAGCTCGCGCGCGAGGCCGAACCACAACACCTGCGAGACGCCGAAGTTGATCACGATGCCCCAGATCAGCGACACCCAGGTGGCGCGGCTCCATGCGTGCCAGTTCGGCAGCGGTTCGGCCACCAGCGCGGCGGCCCAGAAGAGCAATGCGCCGACGACCATCATCCACACCGTCAGCGCCTCGGTCGACAGCGGCATCTGGATGCGACGCATCAGCAGGGTGCCCAAGGCCCAGCTCACGGCGGCGACCTGCAGCCAGAGCACGCCGATCGGGCGCCCGGCCAACGCAGTGAACTCGTCGATCGCCAGCAGCGCCACAGCGACGAGCGCGCACAGCGAGGCCACTCCGGCGCGCCGCGTCAGGTGCTGTCCGAACAGCAGCGCGCCCAGCAGCACGGTCCACACCGGCATCGTGAAGGCCAGGATCACCGCGCGGCCGGCGGCCAGTTGGGTGAGGCCGATGATCGATGCGAAGTGCCAGCCGACGATGTTGGGCAGCGAGAGCGCGAGCACTCGCCCCACCTGGGCGCGCGGCAGCGCGAGCGAGGTGCCGCGCAGCGAGCACCAGGCGGCCATCAGCAGCACGCCGCCGGTCATCGTCAGCGCGCGGAAGGTCAACGGCGGCACCTCGCGCAGCGAGAACTTCATCATCGGCCAGTTGAAGCCCCACATCAGCGTGATGGCCGCGAGCAGCAGCCATTGGCGGCGCGTCACGTGCATGACGACTCAGCCGGCGCCGGGCCGCTCCCAAGCCGGCTTAGCGCCCCTCGGGGGCCGCGAGCGCAGCGAGCCGGGGGCTGACACTTCATCAACGCTTCCACGCCGACACCACGATGCCGGCGACGATCAGCGCAAAGGCCGCGCCGTGATACGGCTGGGGCCATTCGCCAAGCAGCCAGGCCGACAGCAGCGCGGCAAACAGCGGCGACAGGTTGACGAAGAAGGCGGCCAGTGCCGGCCCGGCGTGCGCGACGCCCAGGCCCCAGCACCGATAGGCGATCAACGACGGGCCGACGGCGACGTAAAGCAGCGCGCCCCAGACCGCGAGGCTCGACCAATCGATCGGCGGATGATCGGCCAGCGCGATCTCGGCGCCCGCTGCCAGGCCGGCTGCAACGAGGCCGAACAGGCACTGCACCCACAGATAGCCGCCCCAGCCCCAACGCGCGATCGTCTCGCGCGATGGCGGTCGCAGCCGCGCCGGCGGGCGCACCAGCAACCAGCTGTAGACCGCCCAGCCGATCACCGCGACCAGCATGAAGCCGTCGCCGGCGACGAAGTGCACGTCGGCCAGCGAGGCCCAGGCGCCGCGTGCGATGACGGTCGCCACGCCGGCCAGCGACAGCAGCGCGCCGATCAGCTGGCGCGACAGCGGCCGCTCGGAGAAGGCAATCGCGCCCACCGTCAGCATCCACAGCGGCATCGACGCGTTGATCAGGGTCACGTTGAGTGCAGTCGAGCTGCGCAGCGCAAGGTACTGCAGCGCGTTGAACGCTCCGATGCCCAGCGTGCCGATCAAGAGCAGGTAGGGCCAGGCGTCGCGCACCGCGTGCCGCTCGCGTGCATCGCGCAGCAGCGGCCAGGCCAGCGGCAGCAGCATCAGCGCGGCCAGACTCCAGCGCAGTGCGTTCAGCGCCATCGGCGGCATCTGGCCCACCATCAGGCGCCCGACCACGGCGTTGCCGGCCCACATCAGCGGAGGCAACGTCATCAGGATCGCGATGCGGGGCGACAGGGGCTTCATTCAGGAGCGACTCAGGGGCGCGTAAAGGCGGGAATCGGCTGCCCGCGGGCAGCCAGGTCGATCAGCTGGGCCAGGCGGCGCTGGCGCGTCGCCTCCTGCTTGGCGCTGACGATCCACCACATCACCGCCTTGCGGTACGACGGGGCGCGCGCCTCGAAGTCGCGCCACGCCGCACGGTTGGCCTTCAGCAGTTTGGCATAGGCCGGCGGCAGCTCGACGCTGCGCTGCTCGAACGAGTAGATGCCGCTCTTGTGCTCGCGCCGCGCGGCGAAGGCGGCGCGGCCGGCCTCGGTCATGCGTCCCTCGGCCTCGAGGGCCTGCACGCGCGCGATGTTGATCGCGCTCCACACGCTGGTCGGCTTGCGCGGCGTGAAGCGGATGACGTAGCGCTGCTCGTCCAGGCGTTTGCGCACGCCGTCGATCCAGCCCACGCACAGCGCCTCGTCCACCGACTCGGGCCAGGTGATGCTCGGCTCGCCGCTGCCGACCTTCCAGTAGCCGACGACGAGCTCGCGCGCCTTCGCATGGTGGCGCGCGAACCAGCGCCGCAGCTCGGCCGGCGTGCGGAAGAAGGTCGGCTCCGGGGCACCCTCGCCAATGCTCATGCCGGCATGCCCGCGCCGCAGTTCCAGCACTGCTCGAACGGGCCGTCGATGCGCTCGCCGCAGCCGCGGCAGAGCCAGTGGCGCCAGGCCGGGCGCTGGAATTCGCGCAGCAGGGCTTGGCCTTCGTCGAAGCGCTCGTTGTCGTGCACCCACACCTCGGGCAGGGCCTGGTCGGGCGGAATGTCGCCTGCGATGCTGCTGGCGAAATAGCGCTGCACGCTGGCGTCGATGCCGGCCTGGCTCAGCATGTCGGCCCACAGCGTGGCCAGGGCGATGTTGGGGGCTTGGACGAGGCGTTTCATGACGCGGGCTAAGGCACCATGGTGCCATGGGGTTCGGATTGCTCGCTGACGCGGTGTTGTTGCTCCACGGCCTGTTTATCGCCTGGGTCGTGGCCGGCAGCGTCGCGGTGTGCTGGCGGCCGGTGTGGGCCTGGCTGCACCTGCCGGCGGTAGCCTGGGGTGCGTGGATCTCGTTCAGCGCCACGATCTGCCCGCTGACGCCGCTCGAGCAGTCGCTGCGCCGCGCGGCGGGGCAGGCGGGCTAAGAGGGCGGCTTCATCGAGCGCTACCTCACGGCCGCGATCTACCCGGACGGCCTGACACCGTCGCACCAGGCCTGGCTCGGCGTGCTGGTGCTGGCGATCAACCTCGCCGGCTACGGGCTCGCGTGGCGGCGCGCTGCAAGGCGGCGCCGCATCGCGTAACCTGCAGCGAACAACGAGGAGATCGCACCATGCCCCGCGCCATCCAGATCGCCGCCACCGGCGGCCCCGAAGTCCTGCAGCTTGTCGATGTGGCGGTGGGGGAGCCCGGGCCGGGCGAGATCCGCATCCGCCACCAGGCCTGCGGCGTCAACTTCATCGACGTCTACCACCGCACGGGCCTGTACCCGCTGAAGCTGCCGCATGGCATCGGCGGCGAAGGGGCGGGCATCGTCGAGGCGGTCGGCGATGGGGTCACGCACCTGAAGCCGGGCGACCGCGCGGCCTATGCCAGCAACCTGCCGGGTTCGTATTGCGACGTGCGCGTGATTCCGGCCAAGACGGTGTGCAAGCTGCCCGACGGCATCGCCTACGACACCGCCGCCGCGATGATGCTCAAAGGCCTGACGGTGCAGTACCTGCTGAAGAAAACGCAGCCGCAGGACCGGCTCGTGCCCGGAGACTTCGTGCTCTGGCATGCCGCGGCCGGCGGCGTCGGCCTGATCGCCTGCCAGTGGGCCAAGGCGCTCGGCTACCAGCTCATCGCCACGGCAGGCAGCCCCGAGAAGTGCCAGCTCGCGCTGCAGCATGGCGCGGTGCACGCGATCGACTACCGCAAGGAGAACTTCGTCGAGCGCGTCAGGGCAATCACCGGCGGCCAGGGCGTCAAGGTGGTCTACGACTCGGTCGGCAAGGACACCTTCGAGGGCTCGCTCGACTGCCTGCGGCCCTTCGGCCTGATGGCTTGCTTCGGCAACGCGAGCGGCCCGGTGCCGCCGTTCGCGCCGGGCCTGCTCGGCCCCAAGGGCTCGCTCTACCTGACGCGCGCCACGCTGTTCACCCACATCGCGACGCGCGAGGCCACGCAGGCGATGGCCGACGACCTGTTCGCGATCGTCGGCAGCGGCGCGGTCAAGATCCGCATCGATCAGCGCTACCCGCTGGCCGAGGTGGCGCAGGCCCATCGCGACCTCGAGGCGCGCAAGACCACCGGCTCGTCGGTGCTGATGCCTTGAGCGCTCCGCTGCGTTAGGCGGCCACGCCGTCGGTCAGGCGGAAGGCGGCCACGCTGGCCACCAGCCGGTCGGCCTGCATGCGCAGGCTCTCGGCCGCGGCGGCCGATTGCTCGACCAGCGCGGCGTTCTGCTGCGTCACCTGGTCGAGCTGCGACACGGCGTCGCTGACCTGCGAGATGCCCTGGCTCTGTTCGGTCGACGACGCGTCCATGTCGCCCATCAGGTCGGTGACGCGGCGCACCCCGGAGAGGATCTCGTCCATGCGGCCCGCGGCTTCCTTGACCTGCGTGCTGCCGAGTTCGACCTGGGCCACGCTCTCGCCGACCAGCTGCTTGACCTCGCGCGCCGCCTCGGCGCAGCGCATCGCCAGCGCGCGCACCTCGCCAGCGACGACCGCGAAGCCGCGCCCCTGCTCGCCGGCGCGCGCGGCCTCGACCGCGGCATTGAGCGCCAGGATGTTCGTTTGGAACGCGATGCCGTCGATGGTGCCGATGATCGCGCCGATGCGCGAGCTGGCGTGGTCGATGCCTTGCATCGTCGAGCGCAGCTTGCCCACGGCCTGGCTGCCTTCGCCGGCACACTCGCTGGCGTGCGAGGCGACTTGCGTGGCCTGGCGAGCGGTGTCGGCGTGGCTCTTCACGGTGGCCGTCAGCTGCTCCATCGACGAGGCGGTCTGCTGCAGGTTGGAGGCCTGTTCCTCGGTGCGCTGCGACAGGTCGGCATTGCCGCTGGCGATCTGCGACGAGCCGGTGGCGATCGAGTCGGCGGCGGCGCGGATCGTCTGCACCAGCGTGGCCAGTGCGCCTTGCATGCGCTGCATCGCGAACAGCAGGCTCGAGCGGTCGGAGGGCGCGATCGCGATCGCGGTCGAGAGGTCGCCGGCGGCGATCGCGTCGGCGATCGTGGCGGCATAGTCGGGTTCGCCACCGAGCTGGCGCAGCAGGTTGCGCGTCAGCAGGAAGGCGTAGGCGCCGGCCACCAGTGCGGCCACGATGCCGATCGCCAGCATCTCGACCACGGCGCGCGCATAGGTCTGCTTCGCGTCGGCCGCGGCCTGGTCGGCCAGCTTCTCCTCGAGCGAGGCCAGCTGGGCCAGCGCCGCCTGCCAGTCGGCCTGCGGCTGCGCGGCCTCCTTCAGCAGCACCTGCGTCGCCTCCCAGGCGCGGTTCGCGGTGGCGAGCTCGATCGCCTTGTTCATCAGCGGCCGCGTCTGGTCGCGCGCCTTCATGATGCGTGCGAGCACCGCCTTCTCGTCGGCGCTGGTCGCGGCACGCGACGCGAACATCGTGGCCAGTTCCTTCTCGGCCGCGTCGTACGCCTTGCGCGCCGCAGTGATGAGTTCCTGCTGCGGCTTGACGTCCTCGGGCGACTCGACCAGCGCGATGCCGCGGCTGGCGATCGTCACCTCGTTGATCGCCACGCGCATCGTCGCTGCGAGCCGGGTCTGCTTGTTGTAGACCTCGACCACGGTGTTCATGCCGTCGGCCACGTCGCCCAGGCGCATCAGGCCGAACGCGGCCACCACGGCCATGAAGGCCAGCGTGGTGCCGAAGGCCAATGCGAGCTTCTTGCCGATCGTGAGTTTCAGGGCCATCTCCAAGTACCTCTTTGCGCAAGGCAGCCTTGCGGAGCACGGGTGTCTCTGGCGTTATCGGCCACAGCGGCGCGGGCCTGAGCGGCGGACGGGGAAATACTTGGCACCCACCATGCCGCACGCGAGCCACTCTAGGCAGGCCGCCGGGCCGGCGCCATCGGTGCCTTGCGGCAAGGGCTGTCGGAAATTGCCTTACACGACGGCCGCGCGGTACGCGTGCCAGCTGGCATGCCCGATCACCGGCCCCACCACCAGCAGGCCGACGAACCAGGGCAGCATCGCGGCCACCACCAGCAGCGTGATCAGCGCGCCCCACCACAGCATCACGCCGGTCTGCGTGAGCACCAGGCGCAGGCTGGTCAGGCCGGCGGTGATGGCGTCGACCGGGCGGTCGAGCAGCATCGGGATCGAGATCACGCTGACCGCGAAGATCAGGCCCGCGAACACCGCACCCAGCGCGAGCCAGGCGACGATGAAGCCGAGGTTCTCCGGGTCGAGCAGCGCGAGCAGCGAGCCCTTCAGGTCGGGCATGCCGTCGAAGCTGACCGCGAACACCACCAGCGTCGCGCGGCCCCACAGCATCTCGAGCACCAGCAGCACGAAGCCGAAGATCGCCAGCGGTCCCAGGCGCGACTCGAAGGCCAGCAGCGAGGCGCCGAAGTCGGGCCGCTCGCCCCGTTCGAGCGCCCGGCTGACGTGGTACAGGCCGAGGCACAGGAAAGGCCCCATCAGCAGGAAGCCCGCCGCCAGCGCCATCACGTAGGCCGGCGCGCGCTCGTACACCTTGGCCAGCGCCCAGCCCATCACGACGAAGGCCGCGCCGTAGAACAGGCCGATGCCGGGCGCGCGCAGGAAGTCGCGCAGGCCCGCGGCGAGCCAGCGCGGCGGGTCGCCCCAGCGCAGCGGCCGCAGCGCGGGCGCGGCCTCGCGCGCGGCCAGGTCCGGCGACGGCAACTCGTCCATCTCAGAGTCCGTTGTCGCGGTCGCGCTGCCGCTCGCGGCGGATCGACCGCACCAGGCTCACCGCACCCGCCACGGCGCCGACGAAGCCGAGCAACCCGAACGCCGGCAGCCCGAACAGCGTGGGCCCGCCGCCGACCGTCATCACGATCGACGAGCCGATGATCAGCGCCGCCACGATCAGCGCCAGCGCCAGCCGGTTCGCCGCGTGGTCGATCTGGTCGCCCACGCGCTTGAGGTGCGCGATCTCGAGCCCGACATGCACGCGCCCGCGCCGCGCGTTGCGCAACAGCCGCGTCAGGTCGCCGGGCAGCGAGCCGGCCAGCGCCAGCGCGCGCCGCATCGAGCCCCAGGTGCGCAGCGCCAGCGCACGCGGCCGCCAGCGCGCGCGCACCGTCTCGCGCAGCAGCGGCAGCGCCTCGCTGGCCATGTGGAAGTCGGGGTCGAGGCCGCGTCCCATGCTCTCGAGCGAGACGAAGCACTTGATCAGCAGCGCCAGGTCCGACGGCAGCGCGAGCTGGTGCTCGCGCAGGATGGCGGTCACGTCGGTCAGCATCTGGCCCAGGTTCAGCTCGGCCAGCGGCGTGCCGTGGTACTGGTCGACGAAGGCTTCGATCTCCGCCTCCAGCCGGCTCAGGTCGACGCCGTGGCCGTCGCCGGTCCAGTCGAGCAGCACGTCGGCCACCGCCTGCGGCTCGTGCTGCACCAGGCCGAGCAGCAGCTGCAGCAGTTCGTCGCGGCGCTGCGGCGCGAGGCGCCCGACCATGCCGAAGTCGATGAAGGCCAGGCGGTTGCCCGGCAGGTAGAACACGTTGCCCGGGTGCGGATCGGCGTGGAAGAAACCGTCCTCGAGCACCATCTTCAGCATCGCCTGCGCGCCGCGATGCGCGAGGACGCGCCGGTCGAGGCCGGCCGCGGCGAGCGCCTCGGGCTCGCGGCTCGGCGTGCCTACGACGAAGGCCTGCACGTTGACGCGCTCGCCGGTCCAGTCCCAGTAGACCTTGGGCACGACGATCGCCGGATCGTCGCGGAAGCTTGCCGCGACCCGCTCGGCGCTGCGGCACTCGACCGCGAGGTCGAGCTCGCCGCGCAGGGTGCGCGCGAGCTGGCGCACGATCTCGCGCGCACCCTGCGCGGC
>DATLIE010000363.1:0-7386 GCA_035539635.1 Burkholderiaceae bacterium | reverse complement strand
CGCGACGAGCAGCCCTTCAAGGCCAAGCTCGACAAGATCCCTTCGCTCAAGCCCGCGTTCAAGAAGGACGGCACGATCACCGCGGCCACCTCGTCGTCGATCTCCGACGGTGCCGCGGCGCTGGTGCTGATGCGCGAGTCCACGGCCAAGCAGCGCGGCGTGACGCCGGTGGCGCGCATCGTCTCGCACGCGGTGCACGCGCAGGCGCCCGAGTGGTTCGCCACCGCGCCGGCCGGCGCGATCGACAAGGCGCTGAAGAAGGCCGGCTGGGACGCCAAGAGCGTGAACCTGTGGGAAGTCAACGAGGCCTTCGCCGCGGTGACGATGGCGGCGATGGCCGAATTCAAGCTGCCGCACGAGATCGTCAACGTGCACGGCGGCGCGGTCGCGCTCGGCCACCCGATCGGCGCCTCGGGCGCGCGCATCGTCGTCACGCTGCTCGGCGCGCTGAAGCAGCGCGGCCTCAAGCGCGGCGTCGCCGCGCTGTGCATCGGTGGCGGCGAGGCCACCGCGATGGCCATCGAGTTGCTCTGACGCAGGTCGCGCGTGTTCGGCACCCACGACCTCGCCCTCTTCGCGCTCACGGTCTTCGTGCTCAACGCGACGCCGGGCGTCGACATGGCGTTCACGCTGGTGTCCACGCTGCGCGGTGGCGTCCGCGGCGGGCTCGCGGCGGCGGCGGGGGTCAGCACCGGCTGCGTGGTGCATGCGCTGGCCGCCACCTTCGGGCTGGCGGCACTGATGGTGGCGTCCAGCGCCGCGTTCAACCTCGTCAAATGGGCCGGCGCGGCCTACCTGCTGTGGCTGGCCGTGGGCATGCTGCGCACCGGCCTGCGGGCGGCACCGGCCGACGCCGTCGCGCCGGCCGCCACGGGCAGCGCGCCGCAAGCGCCCTGGACCGTGTTCCGCCAGGGTTTCCTGACCAACGTGCTGAACCCGAAGGTGGCCCTCTTCTTCCTGGCGCTGCTGCCGCAGTTCATCGACGGCGACGCACCGAACAAGACCCTGGCCTTCCTGGTCCTGGGCCTGTGGTCCATCGTGCAGGGCGCGGTCTTCCTGGCGCTGTTCGTGGGGCTCGTCGCGCCGCTGCGGCGCCTGACGCCGCGCCCCGGCTTGACGCGCGGCCTGCACCTCGCCGGTGCAGGGCTGTTCGCCGCACTGGCCGCGCGCCTGGCGTTCGCGCAGCGGCCTTGACGCCACCCACCCCCTGGCCCGCGGGGCCAGCCCGGGCGGTGCCTCCCTTATCCTCGGTGCATGTCCCTCAGCCTCCTGCCGACCAGTACGCCGCAGCCCGTGATGGCGGCCGAGACCTGCGAGCGGGTCGTGACCTTCTCGCGTGCGTCGATCGCCGAATTCGCGCGCCTGACCGGCGACGCCAACCCGCTGCACTTCGACCCCGAGGCGGCGGCACGCGCGCACCACGGCCGCATCATCGCCAGCGGCCAGCAGACCACCTCGAGCCTGATCGGCCTGGCGGCCACGCACTTCGCGCGCCGCTGCGAGCGCTTCGCGCGCGAGGTGCTGTGCCTGAACTTCAACTTCGCGTTCAAGGCACCGGTGTTCGCCGACGACGCGCTGCACCTGTCGTGGCAGGTCAATACGGTGGAGTGGCACCCGCGGCTCGAGGGCTGGCTGGCCCACGCCGACGGCAAGGCGGTGTCGCATGCGCGCGTGTGCGTGGTCGGGCGCGGCACGCTGCTGGTCAAGGCGCGCGACCTGGGGCTCTGACTTCGCCGGCGTCGGCCGCAGGCTCGCCATGAGCCACCGCGCCGGCGTCCACTTGCAACTGGTCGGCATGGTGCTGCTGTGGGGCGCCTCCTGGCCCGCCGGCCGCGTGCTCGCGCTGGCGATGCCGCCGCTGTCGGCGTCGGCCTGGCGCTTCACCATCGCCGCCGTGCTGTTGCTGGCCTGGATGCGCTGGAGCGCCGGCGCCTGGCCGCGCTACACGCCGCGCCAGTGGGCCGGCCTCGCGGCGGCCGGCGCCGTGGGCGTGGCCGCCTACTCGGTGCTGTTCATGCTGGCGCTGCAGCGCGTGGAGGCGAGCCGCGCCTCGGTGGTCATCACGATCAACCCCGTGTTCACCACGCTGCTGGCGGCCTGGTGGTTCAAGGAGCGATTCAACGCGCTCGTCGCCGTCGGCCTGGCGCTGGCCGTGCTGGGCGCCGCCACCGTGATGACGCACGGCGCGCCGTGGAAGCTGCTCGCCGGCGAGGTGGGCCTGGGCGAGTGGCTGCTGCTGGGCTGCGTGGCGACCTGGACCAGCTACTCGCTGATGGGCCGGCGCCTGATGGCCGGCATCGACGCGCTGGCCGCCACCGCGGTCACGGCCACGGTGGGCTGCGTGCTGCTGTGGGTGGCGGCCTTTGCGGTCGAGGGCCGCGCCACCGTGTGGGCCTCGGTCGCGGAACTGACGCCCACCGGCTGGGCCGCGCTGCTGTACATGGCCATCGGCGCCGTGGTGCTGGCCTATGCCTGGTTCTACCGCGGCATCGCCGAGCTGGGCGCGGGCGTGGCGTCAAGCTACATCAGCCTGGTGCCGGTGGTGGGCGTGGCCAGCTCGGTGCTGCTGCTGGGCGAGCCGCTGAACGCGTCGCTGCTGGTCGGCGGCGCGCTGGCGCTGGCCGGCGTCCTGCTGGCGAACCGCGCGCGCCGCTGAGCCGGCTCAGCGCGGGTGCGACGCCAGCAGCGCGCGCACCTGCTCCGCGAAGCGCCGCACGTCGATCGGCTTGTCGAAGTGGGCGACGCAACCCACTTCGAGCGCACGCGCGATCTCGTGCGGCATGGCCTGTGCGCTCAGAGCAGCCACCGGGACGGCCCTCAGCGCGGGGTCGGCCTTCAGTCGCAGCGTCGCCTCGTAGCCGTCGAGCACCGGCATGCGCAGGTCCATCAGGATCAGGTCCGGCAGCGCCTGCCGCGCCCGCTCGAGCGCCTGGGCACCGTCCACGGCCACATCGACCACGAAACCCGCCTGCTCGAGCACGAAGCGCACGAGGTAACGGTTGACCTCGTTGTCCTCGACCAGCAGCACGCGCGGGCTCACGACGGTGCTCCGCTGCGCGGCAGCACGACGCGAAAGCGCGAGCCCTGCGCCGGCGCGCTCTGCACCTCGATGCGCCCGCCCATCAGCTCGAGCAGCTTGCGCGTCAGGTACAGGCCCAGGCCGGTGCCCTCGTGCACGCGCCCGAGGCCGCTGTCGATCTGGTGGAAGGCCTGGAACAGCTTCGGCAGCTGCTCCGGCGCGATGCCGATCCCGCTGTCGCGCACCTCGAACGACAACCCCTCGGGCGACGCGTCGGCGACGATCGTGACCTCGCCGCGCTCGGTGAACTTCAGCGCGTTGCCGGCCAGGTTCAACAGCACCTGGTAGACCTTGCGCCGGTCGCCCGTCCAAGGCATCGGACGCGCCGCCTGCAGCGACAGCCGGATCGACTTGCGCCCGGCCAGTTGCGACAGCTGCGACACCACTTCGTCGGCGAGTTCGGCGAAGTCGAACGCCTCGTGCGCCACTTCCATGCGCCCGGACTCGATGCGCGACAGGTCGAGCAGGTCGCTGATCAGCGCCAGCAGGTGTTCGCCCGAGCCGTGCACGAAGTCGAGCTGGCGCCGCTGCTCCTCGTTCACCGGCCCGGCACCGCCCTGGCGCAGCAGCTCGGCGAAGCCGAGGATCGAGTTCAGCGGCGTTCGCAGCTCGTGGCTCATCGTGGCCAGGAACTCCGACTTCAGGCGGTCCACCTCGAGCAGCCGCTGGTTGGCCTGCGACAGCTCCTGCGTGCGCTCGGCCACCCGCTGCTCGAGCCGCGCCTGGGCCTCCTGGATCGCCTGCTCGGCCCGCTTGCGCGCCGTGATGTCGCGCAGGAAGCCGACGAAGTGGACCTGGCCGTCGAGGTCGAAGCGCGCGAAGCGGATCTCCACCGGCAGTTCGCGGCCGTCGCGGTGCAGCAGCGCGATCTCGGTGCCGCCCCAGTCAAGGCGCCGCTCGCCGGTGTCGAGGTGGCGCCGCATCGCGGTCTGGTGCGCTGCGCGCAGACGCTCGGGTTGCAGCGTGGTCAACGAAGCGCCGACCAGCGTGCCGGGCGGATGGCCCGACAGCGCATGGGCGGCCGGGTTGGCGAACCGGATCAGGTGATCGGCGCCGACGATCAGCACCGCGTCGCTGGTGGTCTCCCAGAGCGAGCGGAACAGGGTCTCGCTGCGCGCCAGTGCGCGCGTGGCCGCGACGTCGCCGCGGGTCCTCGCGCGCACCGCGACAAAACCCAGCGTGCCCAGGCCGAGCGCCACCACCACGAGCGCGAGCGCCAGCGCCTGCGCCATGTCGCGCAACTGCGCCCCGAGGGTCGCGGCCCAGCGCGCCTGCAGCGACGCGAGGCGGACGTCGACCTCGCGCACCTGTGCCCGCAAGGGCGCCACGGCCGCAGCATCGGCGCCCGCCTGCAGCGCCCGGTGCAGGGCCTCGGCCGCCGCCGCGAACGCGGTCAGCTCACGGTCGCGCTCGGCGATCAGCGCGGCCGGGCCGGCCAGCGGGGGCAGGCGGCGCGACCAGCGGTACAGCCGCGTCAAGGCCTTCGCATCGGCGTCGGGGCTGCCGAGGGCGGTGAGGGCCGCGTGCGCGCGCGCCGGGTCCGGCGCCGAGCCGGTAACGTCTTCACGGGCGCGCTGCAGGGCCAGCAGGGGTTCGACGGCCTGGCGATAGGCCTGCCAGTCGGCGGCCGCATGCGTGTGCCCGTAGCGCTCCAGGGCCAGGCTCGCACGGCCCTGGGCGCGCGACCAGGGGCCGTCGGTGGCGATCGCCGCACGGGCACCCGACTGCAGGGCCACCGTGGCCCAAGCCAGCAGGGCGGCCAGCACGGCGCCCGCCAGCCACACCGACGCGAGCCAGCGCCCCAGCCGCGCGCCGTGATGGGAGCCCGCGACGGAAACAGGCGCAGAGGGGTTCGAGGCGTCGGACATGCTGCAGACCGCGCGTGCAAGCCGGCCTGCCGCGAGTATCCGTTGCCCCTCGGTGTCCGGGCACCACAGTTGGGCAGAATGCGTGCGGACTTGCCCAAGGGTGCGCGACCATGCTGCTTTCCGACGACCACCTCGCCGTGCAGGACGCCGTTCGCGCCTACGTGCAGGACCGCATCGCGCCGCAGGCCGCGCGCTGGGACAAGGAGCACCACTTCCCACGCGAGGAACTGAGCGGCCTGGCCGCGCTGGGCTGCTACGGCGTGGCGGTACCCACCGACTACGACGGCGCGGGGCTCGACTACCTGGCGCTCGCCATCATCCTGGAAGAGATCGCCGCCGGCGACGGCGCCACGAGCACGGTGGTGAGCGTCAACAACTGCCCGGTGTGCTCGATCCTGATGGCCTATGCCAACGAAGACCAGAAGCAGCGCTTTCTCAAGCCGCTCGCGCGCGGCGAGATGCTCGGCGCCTTCTGCCTGACCGAGCCGCATGTGGGCTCCGAGGCCGGCGGGTTGAAGACCACGGCGGTGCGTGACGGCAGCCACTACGTGCTCAACGGCGTCAAGCAGTTCATCACCAGCGGCAAGGAAGGCGACCTCGCCATCGTGATGGCGGTCACTGACAAGGCCGCAGGCAAGAAGGGCATCAGCGCCTTCGTGGTGCCGACGAAGACGCCCGGCTACGTGGTGGCGCGGCTGGAAGACAAGATGGGCCAGCACGCCAGCGACACGGCGCAGATCGTCTTCGAGAACTGCCGCGTGCCGGCATCGAACCTGCTGGGCGAGGAAGGCATGGGCCTGAAGATCGCGCTGTCGGGGCTCGAAGGCGGGCGCATCGGCATCGCCAGCCAGGCCGTGGGCATGGCGCGCGCCGCCTTCGAGGCGGCGCTGGCGTACAGCAAGGAGCGCCAAGCCTTCGGCATGCCGATCTTTCAGCACCAGGCGGTGCAGTTCAAGCTGGCCGACATGGCCACCCAGATCGAGGCCGCGCGCCAACTCATCCACCACGCGGCGAGCCTGAAGGACGCCGGGCGCCCTTGCCTGAAGGAAGCCGCGATGGCCAAGCTGAACGCCAGCGAGATGGCCGAGCGCGTGTGCTCTGCCGCGATCCAGGTCTTCGGCGGCTACGGATATGTCAGCGACTTCCCGGTCGAGCGCATCTACCGCGACGTGCGCGTGTGCCAGATCTACGAGGGCACGAGCGAGGTGCAGAAGATCCTGATCGGGAGGGCGTTGGGGTGACGGCCGGTACTGGATTGCAGGGTTGGATATGCGCGTTGCATCCGCCACACCCAGGCTGAAAGATCAGGCAGGACAAATGTCTTGTCATGCCACCGCGCGACCTTCATACGCCGCAGCGCGCCTGCATACGCCGCAGTCTGCGGTCTAGAACACGTTAGGCATCAGAGCCCGAACCATGAGTCTCGACATCGTCGTCTGGCTGTCCTGTTCCGTTTCGCTACCTGCGGCCTTGCCACAGAGCGACGAGTGGAAGCATTGGCGCGGGTCAACAGAGCAGCTTGCCTCAATGCCGAAGGAACTTGCCGCAATGCTTGAAGGTGAAGAGTCTTGGGACTTGAATCGACCTGCCTACATTCTGCGAGCAGCATATGCCAGCAAGGAGCCGCTAGGCTGGGAGGAGCTAGCGAAGCTTGCCCCGGGAATCGAGTTCAAAGTAATCAGGGCCGAACGACCGGGCATCACCGCGGAGCAGCTCGCAGCCGAGGCGCACGCCCTTCGGGTGTATCAGCGGAGGATCCGAGACGCCAAAATGGGCGTATCTCTCGTGTTGGAGGGCGTCAGTGAACCAGGCGTGAAAATGCAGGAGAGCGTTGCGGTCCATCTTGCAAAGGCATGCGGTGGAGCCCTGCTGGAAACACCAGCCGGGTTTCGCGAGCTGGACAAAGACGGAAGAGACAAGGCGTGAGGTCGCTCGCTGATGCCTAACAAGTCGCTCAACCTGCGGCGGAGCTTGCCTCGGTTTCGTTGACACTTTCACCTAACGATGGAAGTGTTCAATGGACCTCTGCGGCAACCTCTGGGGCCTCGTGCAACCGAGCCACGGCGTCACGGCGCCGTGACGCCCGGCCCCTGCCGCTAGGCCCGCCCCGACCTACGACTCCGCGGCTGCAGCTTGTCCAGCTCGGCGAGTTGCTGCTTCAACAGAATCAGCAGGGTGCGGGCATGCTCCACCGGCAGGCGCAGGCAGCTGGTGGCGGCCTGGTCGTCGCGCATCGTGCGCGTCATCACCAGGGCGTCGATCTGGATCTCGACCACGCCCTTGTCGTGCTTCATTGATTTCAGGCGCTGCACTTCGATGTCGTAGGGCTTCACGCGCGCTCTCCCGGTGGCTGTATCGCCGGATTGTCGGCGCAGGCGCGGTACGCTTGGCCCCCATCATGACGACACCCTTTCACATCCGCGTGCTCGGCCGCGGCGA